>VBHJ01000139.1 GCA_005887685.1 Chloroflexota bacterium
GTCGCCGCGCTCCAGGTGCACCCGTGCGTCCAGGCCGTGCCTTGCGACGTTGCGCGCGGCGACGGTCAGCGCTTCGCCGCTGACATCCGTCGCCCACACCACCGTGTTCGAAGCGTAGTGCGCGATGGCGATCGCGATGCATCCGCTGCCCGTGCCCACGTCAGCGACGCGAAACCCGGCCCCCGACCCCCGAGCAATCTCCACCGCACGCTGCACGAGGACCTCGGTGTCCGGGTTGGGCACGAGCACGTCGGGCGTCACCTCGAATTCCAGGCCCATGAACTCCTTGTGGCCGACGAGGTAGGCGACCGGCTCGCCCCTGGCGCGCCGCCCGACCAGGTCGCGATAGGCGCTCAGCTCCGGCTCCGACAGCGCGCGATCGAACTTCAAGTAGAGGTCGAGGCGGCGCATTCCAAGGGCGTGCGCGAGGAGAAGCTCGGCATCGAGGCGAGAGGAATCAGAACCGTGCTTCTGAAGGTAGTCGGCGGAGAGCTTCAGGACCTCAACGATGGTCAACTGGCTTGGGCTTCGTTGCCGCCGTTCAGCTGCGCCGTTCTTTCCGCGGCGATGAGTGCGGAGACCAGCTCGTCGAGGTCGCCCGCCATGACCCGGTCGAGCTTGTGCAAGGTGAGGTTGATCCGGTGGTCGGTGACCCGGTTGTCCTTGAAGTTGTAGGTGCGGATCTTTTCGGATCGGTTGCCGGTGCGAACCATTCCTCGCTGTTGCGCCCTGATCGACTCCTGCTGCTCGGCCAGCTTCATGTCGTAAAGGCGCGCCCGGAGCACGCGTATCGCCTTCTCCTTGTTCTGCAGCTGCGACTTCTCATCCTGGATGCTGACCACAAGACCACTTGGCTTGTGGGTGATGCGGATGGCGGAGTAGGTCGTGTTCACGCTCTGTCCGCCGGGCCCTGTCGAGGTCGAGGCCTTGATCTCCAGGTCCTCAGGCTTCAGCTCAACCTCCACCGGGTCCGCCTCGGGCAGGACCGAAACGGTCGCGGCCGACGTGTGGATGCGCCCTTGAGCTTCCGTCTTCGGCACGCGCTGGACGCGGTGGACGCCGCCTTCGTATTTCAGCTGCGAGTAGGCGCCCTGTCCGTGGACCTCGAACGTGATCTTGTCGTAGCCGCCGATTCCGGTCGGCGAGGCATCGACGACTTCCACCTTCCATCCTTTCTTCTCCGCCCAGCGCGTGTACATGCGGAAGAGATCGGCCGCGAAGAGCGCAGCCTCGTCCCCGCCCTCTGCGCCCTGGATCTCGACCACCACGTCGCGGTCGTCGTTCGGATCTTTGGGCAGAAGAAGCAACTTCAGCTTCTCGTCGAGCTGCACCACCTGCTCGGCCGCGCGACGTTCTTCAGACCGCATGTACTCCTGCATGTCCGGATCCTTCTCGTGTCTCAGCATCTCGCGCGCCGAGTCCATCTCCTTGCGCGCGCGGCGATATGCGTCGTAGGCCTCGACGATCTCGCGCATCGAACGCTGCTCACGCGCGAGGCGGGTCAGCTTCTCGTGGTCGGCCGCGACCTCCGGCCGTGCCATCTCATTTTCGATCTCGTGATACCGACGCGCGATCGATTCCAGGCGATCGATCACTTAAGCAGCCGCTCCTGCGGTCTCCTCCTCACCCTGGCGGGCGCTGTTGAAAGCGGTGATCGCCACCTCCAGCATGTCGTCCGAAGGTTCACGCGTCGTGAACTTCTGGGTGCCCAGCACGGGCAGGAGTGCCACGCGCACCACCGGGTTGTAGCGGTGTCGCGCCATGAAGCGGATCAGCTCGAAGCCCGTCCCGGCGATCAGAGGTATCGCCACGATACGGCTCACCACGAGCCAGAAGAGGTTGGGATGGAACAGGGCCACCACGCTGAACACGATGACGCTGACGACCAGAACCACCAGGAGAAACCCGGTTCCGCATCGCGGGTGCAGGGTGCTGGCGCGCCGCACCGAGGGCACGTCGAGCGCCCAGCCCGACTCAAAAGCGTTGATCGTCTTGTGCTCGGCGCCGTGGTACTGGAAGACGCGCCGCACGTCGGGCAGCAGCGCGATGGCCGCCAGGTAGCCGAGGACGAGGCCCACCCGGATGAGACCTTCGACCAGCACGAACAGAAAGCTCCCACTCCGATGCACCGCAATGCTCGCCAGGAACAGAGGCAGGCCGATGAAAAGGACCAGCGCGAAGACACCCGCCATGGCAACCGAGCCCGTGATCTCCCGCTTTCCGATCTGGATGTTCTGGCTTCCCGCGTTCATGTTGGCCGACCAGATGAGCGACTTCATGCCGAGGTGCAGCTGCTCGCCGATCAGCGCCAGCCCCCGGATGAAGGGCAGCTTCCAGATCGGGTTCGTGTAGATCGGGGCCTTCAGCTCGCCTCGATCCACGACGATCTCTTTGGTGGTGGGCAGCCGGACCGCAACCGCATAGTGGCTCTTGCCGCGCATCATCACGCCTTCGATGACGGCCTGGCCGCCATAGAAAAAGGGTGGCGCCTGAGGCTTGGCCTTGGCGTTCGCCTCCGGAGCGGTTACCTCCGGGACGGGCATCTACGCGCGGGTCTTAGCAGCCCGCTTTCGGAACCGCTCGACCTGCCCGCCCGTGTCCACGATCCGCTGCGTTCCCGTGAAGAACGGGTGGCAGACGGAGCAGATCTCGGTCTTCAGCTCCTTGCGCGTGGAACCTGTCGTCCAGGTGTTCCCGCACGCGCAGGTGACGACCGCGTCCTCGTAGTAGGTGGGATGAATCTGTGCTTTCATGGGTTCTCCAGGGAAACGTAGTTTACCGAGGGACGGTATCCAGCAAAACAAGGGCCTGCGAGCTGGCGATTCCAAGGTAGACGACCAGGACGAGCCAGGCGAGGCCGATGACGGTACGCCCGGTCATCGAAACCGAAGAGTAATAAGGATTCGCCTCCTTGTCGCGGCCCATCGCGCCGGTCGCCAGACCGATGAGCCCGATGACGATCAGCAGCGGGCTGACCGTGCCGTGGAAAAGGAAGCCGGCAGCCGCCACGACCGCTGACGCGCCAATCCGGAAGCTGCGCGTGGTCGGCCCCATGATCCACGCACCGTCGAGCATCCAGATCGGGATCAGGTTGAACAGGTTGATGTAGAAGCCGATCCACGCCGCCAGCAGGAAGATCGGGTTCTGGGTGGCAACAAACAGCGCGAACGCCACTGTTGCCCCGAGGGTGCCGGCAATCGGCCCCGCGATGCCGATCTGGGCCTGCCTCAACGCGTTGGTCGGGTGCGAGCTCTGGAAGATGGCGGCCCCCACGAAGGGAATGAAAATCGGCGCGGTGGCTCGCATGCCCTGGCGCCGGATCTCGATCACATGGCCCATCTCGTGGACCAGGATCATCAACACGAGTCCGAGTCCGTACCAACCGCCGAAAACCTTCGCGTAAGCGGCGAAGCTGACCGCCAGGGTCAGCAGCGTCGCCAGGGCGGGCACCTTGAAGATCAGGAGCAAAGCGAACTTGCCATAGGCCCAGATGCCCGCGAGCACCGCGATCAAGCCCCCGGCGATGCCGCCATTGCGGCGGGCCGCCGGCGCGGCCGAATAGTGGTGCGGCGAGTCGGGGGGGATGTCCGATGCGCCCGTGTACGGAGGCGGCGGGGGGATGTACTGGCCGCCCTGGGGCGGCATGTAGGGGTCGTTCTGGCTCAATGGGTTACCAACTCTCTTAATACCCCTACCACGGTAGGGCTAATCCGGAGGCTAGCTTGGTTGGCCGGCCAGCTGGTGTCGCGTCGTCAGGCGGCGGACCGTGGCGTGGCGGCTCGACATCACCAGCGACGCCGTCTCCGCGTAGCCACTGCCAAAGGACACGCCCGGCAGGAGCGGCCCGCCGGTCACGCCCGTGATGGCCACGGCGATGTCTGCCGCGGGCGCCAGCTCGGCCACGCTGAAGACGTGTGAGGCGGCATCGCCGAGCACGCCCTTCTCCTCGTCGTTGCGCGGCAGGAGCCGGGCCACGAACTCCCCACCGAGGCAGCGCACGGCACACGCGGCGATGAGGGTGGCGTGCAGGTCGCCGATCCCGATCGCCGCGTCGATCCCGGTGCCCGGCAGAGCCGCCATCACCGAGCTGGCGAAGTCGCCCTCCTCCAGGGTTCGGATGCGCGCCCCGGTGGCGGCGACTTCGGCGATCAGCTCCTGGTGGCGCGGACGCTCCAGGATGGCGACGGTCAGGTCTTGCACGCGGACGTTGTGGGCGAAGGCGATCCGCCGCAGGTTGTCGGCGATCGAGTCGTCGAGGTCGATAGCGCCGCGGGCTGCCGGCCCGGCCACGAACTTCTCGACCTGTGCGACGGCGGGCAGCCGGGCAAAGCCTCCCGGCTCGACCGCGACCACCGTGGACACGGAGTTGATGTGGCCGCGTGCCACCTGGCTTGCGCCCTCGACCGCGTACACGCCGAGGTCGACCTTCCGATCCCCTCCGCCGATCACCATGCCGTGCGGCAAGTGGGTTTGATGCCGGGGGCTCAGGACGACGGTGCCGGCCAGGCCCGATCCATCGAGCGCGGCGCGCATCGCCGCGCCGGCGGCCTCGCTGACGCGGTCCGGGTCACCCTTGCCGAGAAACGGCGCGCAGACAAGCGTCGCGGCCTCGGTGACGTGGACGAGCTCGAGTGACAGGTCCCTCTTCGCCGCTTGCGGGGAGGTACCGCCGCCAGGCGGGGATGGGGCCGCGTCGAACGAAGTTGTCCCGCCTCTTTGCTGTTCCATGGCTCCTTAGTTGGTCTCTGGTTCTTCGAGCAGCTCGGCGGGACGAAGCTCCATCTGGTCGATCCCGCTCTGGAGGAATGCCGCCCGCACGAAATCGCGGAACAGCGGGTGCGCACGGTTCGGGCGGGAGCGAAACTCCGGGTGGAACTGGCTGGCGACGAACCACGGGTGATCCGCCAGCTCGATGATCTCCACCAGCCGGCCGTTGGGGGAAAGCCCGCTGAAGTTCATGCCCGCCTCGTTCATGACCTCGCGGTACTCGTTGTTGAACTCAAACCGGTGACGGTGCCTCTCGTAGACGACCTCCTCCCCATACGCCTTGTGCGCCAGCGACCCCGGAGTCAGCTTGCATGGATAGAGACCGAGGCGCATCGAGCCGCCCATCTGGTCGACGTTTCGCTGCTCCGGCATCAGGTCGATCACCGGTGTCGAGGTGAACGCGGCGAATTCCGTCGAGTTGGCGTCCGGTGCGTCCAGCTTCTCGCGCGCGAAGTCGATCACCGCGCACTGCATGCCGAGGCACAGTCCGAGGTACGGGATGCGGTTGTGCCGCGCGTATCGCGAGGCGATGACCTTGCCCTCGATGCCGCGGTAGCCGAACCCTCCAGGCACGACTATGCCGGCAACGCCCATCAGCGGCGACAGGTCGCCGGCGTCGAGCTTTTCGGAGGAGACCCAGTGGATGTCGATCGCCAGCCCGTGATGGATGCCGGCGTGCCGCAGCGACTCGATGACGCTCAGATACGCGTCAGGCAGCTGGATGTACTTGCCGACGATCGCGATGGGAACCGATGCCCGCGGATGCTTGACCCGGTCGACGAGCTGGATCCAGGGCTGGAGCTCCGGCACGTGCGCAGACGCGTCGAGCTCGAAGTGCTTGGCCATCACCTTGCCGAGCCCCGAGGCTTCGATCATCAGAGGCACCTCATAGATCGACTGCACGTCGGGCACGGACACGACGGCGTCACGCGGCACGTCGGTGAACAGCGCGATCTTCTCCTTGAGGTCGTTGTCGATCGGCAGCTCCGAGCGGCAGATGATGGCATCGGGCTGGATGCCGATCGCCCGCAGCGCCTGGACCGAGTGCTGCGTCGGTTTCGTCTTCATCTCCTGCCCGCGGACGACGGGCACGAGCGAGCAGTGCACGTAAAAGACGTTCTGCCGGCCGAGGTCGTTCTTCAGCTGGCGGATCGCTTCGAGAAAGGGAAGGCTCTCGATGTCCCCCACCGTCCCGCCCACCTCGACGACGACGACATCGGCCTGCGGGTCCTTGGCGGCACGGAGAATCTTTTCCTTGATCACGTTGGTGACGTGCGGGATCACCTGGACGGTGGCACCGAGGTAGTCGCCACGGCGCTCCCGCGCGATCACGTCCTGGTAGATCTTCCCGGTCGTGACATTGGAGGCGACAGTCAGGTTCTCGTCGACGAAGCGCTCGTAGTGGCCGANNNGAGGTCGAGGTCGGTTTCCGCGCCATCGTCGGTGACGAACACCTCGCCGTGCTGGTAGGGGCTCATCGTGCCCGGGTCGACGTTCAGGTACGGATCGAGCTTCTGCAGGGAGACGGTGAGGTGGCGGGCCTTCAGGATGTTCCCGATCGACGCCGCGGTGATGCCCTTTCCGAGCGAGGAGACGACACCGCCGGTCACGAAAACGTACTTCGACATAGACGACCCTCCTGGCGGTTTTTCAGATTTTACCGGAGCGCGGGGGTGACTAAACCTTTACTTCAGCCTTTGGTTCCAGGACGACCACCTTGGTCTCGTACTCGCTGACGGACGATTTCTGCACCGCCAGCTTGGGCTGGGGCTCGGACGCGGTGACGCCCATCTCCTTGAGGAAACGGTCGATCGGGTCGAGTTCGAGCTTCAATCCGGGTATGGCGTAGTGCATCGGCACGACGTAACGAGGTTCGAGCTGCCGGACCACCTCTGCCGCCTGCGCCGCGTTCATGGCGGACCGCCCGCCGACCGGCACCAGCAACACGTCCGGCGAGGACACGGCCTCCGCTTCGACGTCGTCGAGCTTGTGGCCGAGGTCGCCGAGGTGGCAGATCCTGACATCGTCGATCTCGATGAGGTAGACCGTGTTGGAACCGTGCTTGGCGCCTCTTTCGGCGTCGTGGTAGGTCGGCACCCCGATCACGCTGACGCCGGCAACCTCGTACTCGCCGGGTCCTCGGATCTCATACGCGCCTTCGCGCACGACCTGCGTGTAGTTGTGGTTGTCGTGCTCGTGGCTGATGGTCACGACCTCGGCGTCCATCCGCGAAAGCTTCAGGCCGATCGCCGGCGGATATGGGTCGGTGACCACTGCCGCGGCGCGGCCGCGGAGCCGGAAGCAGCCGTGTCCCAACCAGGTGACGTCCAAAATGCCTTCTCCTCGGCTCCTTACATCCGTTCCGGAGCGCTGACTCCCATCAGGTCGAGCGCCGTCTTCAAAGTCTGACGCGCGGCCCGGCACAGCTCCAGCCTCGCCCTTGTCAATTCGGGGTCGTCGACCACGACACGGTGCTCGCTCTGCGCGTTGCCCGCGTGATAGAAGCGATGCACGGACGTCGCCAGGTCGTGCACGTAATAAGGAAGGCGGTGCGGCTCGAGCAGAGCCGTCGCGTCCGCGACCACGTCGGGCCAGAAGGCCAGCTGCCGCGCCACGTCGAGCTCCCATGGATGGACGAGCAGCGAGACATCTGCCCTCTCAGGCAATTGCGGATGGCGCTCGCTTGCAGCCGCTTCAACGTTGACCAGCCGCGCGTGGGCGTACTGCGCGTAGTAAACGGGGTTCTCATTGCCCTGCGTGATCGCCAGCTCGAGGTCGAACTCGATCGTCGTGTCCGGCGAGCGCAACAGATAGAAGTAGCGGACAGCGTCGGAACCGACGCGATCCACGAGCTCGTCCAGGGTGACGAAGCGCCCTGCGCGCTTCGACATCTTCCCTTCTTTCAGGTTGACCATCTGGTGGAGGATGATCACGAGCTTTTCGGGGTCGAAGCCGAGGGCCGCCGCGGCGGACTTCATCCGCGGCACGTAGCCATGGTGGTCTGCCCCCCACACCTCGATGACCCGCTCGTAGCCGCGCTGCTCGAACCGGCTCAACAGATAGCCGAGATCGGAGGCGAAATAAGTCGGTTGGCCGTTGGACCGGATGACGACGCGATCCTCCTCCTCCTGGTCCGCGGGGTCGCCAAACCAGAGCGCGCCGTCCTTCTCTTTTAGATAGCCCGCCGCGCGCAGGCGCTCGATCGCCTTCTGGGGAAGCCCCGATTCCCACAATCGGTTCTCCCAGAACCACTCGTCGTAGTGGATGTTCAACCGCGCGACGGTTGCCTTGATCCTCTCGACCATCTTGGCGAGCGCGTACATCCTCAGCTTGGGCTCGGCCTCGTCCTCGGGCAGCGTCTCGATGCCGGGTAGGTCGTGGCCCGCCATCTCGGCAAGCTCAGTGACGTATTCCCCGGTGTAACCGCCCTCCGGTGGTTCCTGCCCGTGCAGCCGCGCGTACACCGACGCCCCGAAACGGCGGGTCTGTGTGTTATCCGAGTTGACGTAATACTCGCGCTGGACGGCGTGTCCGGTGAACTCGAGCAGGCGGCAGATGGAATCCCCGAGGATCGTGCCGCGGCCATGACCGATGTGCAGCGGCCCGGTGGGATTGATGCTTGCGAACTCGACCTGGATCCGCTCCCCATCGCCGAGGTCGCGAGCCCCGTATCCGGGCGCGATGCGCGCCAGCAACGCCCTCAGCCAGTCGTCGGTGAGGCGGAAGTTGACGTATCCGCCGGCAGCCTCCGCGCGTGCGGCGTTATCCGCAACTCGGACGGTCTCCGCCAACCGAGACGCGATCGCCTTTGGATCCTGCCGCAGCACGCGAGCCAGCTTCAACCCTGCGGAGCTCGCGTAGTCGCCGTGCTCGGGCACCTTCGCCCGCCCCAGCTCGAGGTCGGGGATCTCGCCGTCGACACCGATCTCGCGCACGGCCTTCAGCAGCGCGTCGTGGATCGCCTCTCTGACACCACCCGACATGACCGCGTTCAAGAACAGCTCGGGTGCTGCGCGGTCAGCGTCAGCTCAGCCTGGGTTGACGCCGTCCCGCGCGAGTAGGTGACGGTCACCCGCTGGTTGGCGTGAAAGCGCGAGCGGAGCAGCAGGGTCAGCGGATGCGCCGCGTCGATATGCACGTCGTCGAGCTGCGTGATGACATCGCCTGTCTTGAGGCCGGCGGCGGCGGCCGGGCCCCCGGCGCTCACGGTGACCACCTGGCTCCCCTCTGGCAGTCCGTCGAGAACGGCGCGCTCCGGTGTGACATCGGTCGTCGTCGCGCCCATCGAAGACACGACGACCTTGCCCGTCGAGAGAATCTGCTGGACGTCGTCCTGCACGTCCGCGACGTTGAGGCCAAACCCGGCCAGGGTCGCCGGCGACGCCATGGCGATCCCCACGACCTGGCTCTGGATGTTGAGCAGCGGCCCTCCGGAGGTTCCGTCGCTGATGGCGACGTTGGTCTGGATCGTGTCGCTGAACTGAATCAGGTGGCCGATGTTCAAGGGGTCTTTCGCCTCAGTCACCCGGTGCAGCGCGCTGACGTATCCCGGTGCGACGGCGCCGCCTTCGACCGGGCCGCCGACCGCGACGATGACCTGGCCCTGGGCCAGCGCTGTGGGGTCGGCGAAGGCGAGAGTCGGCAGCCCGCTGACCTGGTCGACCTTGATCACGGCCACGCCGGTCTGACAGTCATAGTCGACCAGCCTGGCGTCATGGGCCTTCGCGTCATTGGGCACGAGGACGGTAAGTCCACTCGCGTCCGCGATCACGTTGACGTTCGTGACGATGTAGCCGTCGGTCGTCGCGAGATAGCCAGAGCCACGCACGATCGCCGGCTGGCGCTGGGTGATAACGCTGACCACGGCCGGCCTTCCCTTGGCGGCTGCCTGCACAATGGCGGAATCCTGAGTGAGGGTGACGCCGTTGCGAAGGTTCACCTCCTGCGGATTGGTCCGCGCCTGGAAGTGAATGACGGCGAGCGTGACCCCGGCGGAGACCAGCGCAATCACGACAAGTCCGGCCGCGACGGCCACGATGGGACGCATCAGTTGATAGTAGGTTGGGCGGCTTGGACTACGAGTTCGGCTCGGTCGGGTACCAGGTCATGACGAGCTGGCGGTTGGGCTCGAAGCCAACCGACGTGTAGAGCTTGACCGCCGCTTCATTGTCGGGCCGGGTCCATACATACGCGAGGGTGACCCGATGCTCGGCGAAAACCCTCACCGCCTGGCGCACGAGCATCTCCCCTATGCCCCTGCCGCGGTGGCCTTCAGCCACTTAGAGCTCAGCCACCTCACCCTCGAGCCCGGTCCCGGGGTCGTAGAGCACGATCCAACAGAAGCCGACCACGTGGCCGCCGACCTGGGTGAGGTGCCGCTCGATCTCTTCGCGCGGCAGTTGCGGGTGGTCCGAATAATGGGTCTGCTCAGTCAGATGGAGCTCCACGAGAAGAGGCTTGATCACGGCGTAATCGCCGGCCGCGAGCCGTTCCACGTCGAGCGTTCGCATCCCCAGTCGATGGTAGCCTAGGCGCTCGCAGCATCGCCAAATTTCAACGATGAAATTGCCGACGTAGCTCAGCTGGCAGAGCAGCCGCCTCGTAAGTGGCAGGTCGTGGGTTCGAATCCCACCGTCGGCTCCAGAGCATCGACAGCAGGAGCGCGGCCTCGGCCACCAGGATCGGCACCGCCATGACGACGAGGGCCAGCTCGAGCAGGGCGTAGCCGACCACCAGGATCGCCACCTGGACGGCCGTTGCGCCCGAGCGGACCAGCAGCCATCCCGTTACCAACAGCATCAGGAAGTCCTGGAACCCGAGGTACGGGGTGAACAGGAGCGAGCCGGCAATCCCGACGGCGACCACGCGCTCCGGGCTGTGCCGCTGACGCCAGGCGGCCACGATTGTCAGGGCGAGGACCGCGACCTCGGCGATGCGCAGCGGCCACCCGAGGCCGAGTGGGCCGGAGATCGAATAGCGACGCGTGATGTCCCACGCTGCGGTCTGCGTCTGCGCGAGGACATCGCGGTAGCGCGCCACACCGTCGACTCCGAGCAGAGCCAGGGCGATCAGACCGATCACGACCGATGCGATGAGCCACGATGCGAACGTCTTCCGGTAACCCGCGACCAGCAGAGCGAGGGGTACCAGGAGCGCGAGCTGAGGCTTCAAGACGAGCAGGCTCAAGGCGAGCCCTGCGAGCCACGGGCGGTCGGCGCGGAGCAGCCACCACGCGGTGGCCACCGCGGCCGCGACCAGGGCGCCTGGCTGCCCGACCATCACGCCGAAGGCGACCGGAAAGACGCCGATCCACAGGAGCAGGTGCGCGGCTCTGGCCAGCCCCTCCCCTGGCGCCAGCAGGTACCAGGTCCACAGCAGGGCGGCGACGAGCAGCGCGGACCAGATGACGAGCGCCGCCGTGAAGGGCACGAACGTCAGAGGAGTGACCAGCCACGCGAGCGGAGGCGGCGAGATGAAAGGCTGCGGGTTGAACGCCGGCCCAAGGCTGCGGATCGCCGTTTGTTGAGCCGAAAGGTCGTAAAGCCGTCCGTAGCCATCGCGGAGCCCGACGAGGGCAGCGGCGTAAGCGAGACGGAAATCGTTGCGAACCGCGTACTCGGTGACGAACAGCGGCGCGGCGACGATCAGATTCCAGACTGTGAGCATCGCTCCCACCAGAAGGCCGGCCGCGGCCCACAGTCGGCGCCGGGCCCGGAGGTAGGTGATCACCGGCGCAAAAAATAATGGGTTGGACCGAAATTCGGGTTTCTTCCAGCCCCTCCGTCGGGCTGCGCCCGACACCTCCCCATGAATGGGGAGGAGCAAAAATAAGGGCTCGGACCCGACTTCGGGTCCGTTTCAGCCCCTCCGTCTGGCTACGCCAGACACCTCCCCATGAATGGGGAGGACCTTATTTCGCGATCTATTTAGTTGACTTCCCGGTAGTCGGCGTCGACGACGTCGCCTTCTTTCTTCTCTTCGCCGGGCGGCGTGCCGTCAGATGGTGCACCGGTTGGAGCCGCGGCCCCAGCGCCCTGGTAGATGTGCTGCCCGATCTTCTGCAGGGCTTCGTTGAAGTCGTCCATCTTGCTCTGCAGGTCCTTGGTGTCCGAGCCCTTGGCCGCGCTCTTCAGCGCCTCGAGCTTGGTGTTGACCTCGGTCTTGACGTCTTCCGGGATCCGGGACTCGTTGTCCTTGATCACCTTCTCGGCCTGGTGGATCATGTGGTCCGCCTGGTTGCGAAGCTCGACCTCTTCGCGCTTGGCGCGGTCCTCGGCGGAGTGCGCCTCTGCCTCCTTGACCATCCGGTCGACCTCGTCCTTGTTCAGGGTCGAGGAAGCCGTGATCGTGACGGATTGCTCGCGGCCGGTGCCCTTGTCCTGCGCCTTGACGTTGAGGATGCCGTTGGCGTCGAGGTCGAAGGTGACCTCGATCTGGGGCATGCCCCGGGGCGCGGGCGGAATGCCGTCCAGGTGGAAGCGGCCCAGCGTGCGGTTGTCGCGCGCCATCTCGCGCTCGCCCTGGAGCACGTGGACCTCCACGGACGTCTGGCTGTCGGCCGCGGTGGAGAAGACCTGCGACCGAGAGGTTGGGATCGTCGTATTGCGGTCGATGAGCTTGGTCGCCACCCCGCCCAGGGTCTCGACGCCGAGCGAAAGTGGCGTCACGTCCAGGAGCAGGATGTCCTTGACCTCGCCCTTGAGCACGCCGGCCTGGATCGCTGCGCCGACGGCGACGACCTCGTCCGGGTTGACGCCCTTGTGCGGCTCCTTGCCGCCGAGCAGGTTCTTGACCAGCTGCTGGATGATCGGCATGCGGGTGGAGCCCCCGACCAGCACAACTTCGTCGATCTGCTGGGGCGTGAGGTTGGCGTCCTTCAGCGCGGCCAGGAACGGCCCGCGGGTGCGCTCCGTCAGGTCGGCCGTGAGCGACTCGAACTTGGCCCTGGTCAGGGTCATCTCGAGGTGCTTCGGACCGGTCTGGTCTGCGGTGATGAACGGCAGGTTGACGGTGGTCTCGAGCCGGCTCGAAAGCTCGATCTTGGCCCGCTCGGCAGCCTCGGTGAGACGCTGCAAGGCCTGGCGGTCGGTCTTGAGGTCGATTCCGTTCTGCTTCTTGAACTCGTCGGCGAGCCAGTCCACGATGCGGCGGTCGTAGTCGTCACCGCCGAGGTGGGTGTCACCGTTGGTCGCCTTGACCTCGAAGACGCCGTCGCCCACGTCGAGCACGGAGACGTCGAAGGTGCCGCCGCCAAGGTCGAAGACCAGGATGGTCTCGTTCGCCTTCTTGTCCAGGCCGTAGGCCAGTGAAGCGGCCGTGGGTTCATTGATGATGCGCAGGACGTTGAGGCCGGCGATCTGCCCGGCGTTCTTGGTCGCCTGGCGCTGGGAGTCGTTGAAGTACGCGGGCACGGTGATGACCGCGTCGGTCACCTTCTCGCCCAGGTAGGCCTCGGCGTCGGCCTTCAGCTTCTGCAGGATGAGGGCAGAGATCTCTTCAGGAGTGAATTCCTTGTTGGCGTTCGGAACGAAAACCACGGCGCGGTCGTCCTTGCCCGGCTTGACCTGGTAAGGCACGATCTTCCGCTCTGAGTCGACCTCGCTGAACTTGCGGCCCATGAACCGCTTGATCGAGTAGACGGTGTTCTCAGGGTTGACGGCCGCCTGACGGCGGGCCAAGGTGCCAACCAGCCTTTCGCCGGACTTGGTGAATGCGACCACGGAGGGCGTCGTGCGGGAACCTTCGGAGTTGGGGATGACCACAGGCTCGCCGCCTTCCATGACGGCGATGACCGAGTTGGTCGTCCCCAGGTCGATTCCTACGGTTTTTGGCATATGTCGCTGTTCCTCCAGATGGGATGGTTTGAATTCGAAGTGATTACCTGTGATCTTCTTCCCCGCATTCGAGGCTGCAAAACCAAGCTGCGCCCTAGTCTTTAGGCGATGGCCATCTACGAGCTCGACCCGGTCGACCGCATCGAGGTCGCGGCCGTCGGCGAGCCGGGCCAGCGCCGGTTCTTCCTCCTCGCCACGGGCTCGGGACGCTCCATGACGCTGGGCTGTGAGAAGTCACAGGTCCAGGCCCTGATCCTGCGCCTGCACCAGATGCTCGAGGCCCAGCAGATCGAGGGGCCCGCGGCCGAGAATTCAACCGCCTCGACGACCCCACAGCCCGGCGACCCGGAGTGGCAGATCGGCGAGATGGGCCTCGGTTATCACGAGGCTCGCCGCATGTTCGTGCTCGTGGCGAGCCAGGCCGCGGTCGGCGAATCGACCGAAGCCACCGAAGCCGTCGACGCGCCGAGCGTCCGGTTCTGGCTGAGCCAAGACCAGGTCGTCGCATTTTCCAAGCAGGCCGAGTCGGTGCTCTCCGCCGGGCGCCCTCTGTGCCCCCGCTGCGGACTGCCCATGGACCCCTCGGGCCACCCGTGTCCGGTCATGAACGGTGCACGGCCAATCTTCTGAGGCCACCGAGCAGCTCCTTGCCGGGCTGCCCGATGTCAAGATCCTCGGCCTCCTGCACGGCGCGTCGAACTACACCTTCCTGGCCGGATTGGGACCGCATCGCCCGTCGGACCTGCGCGCGGTGTACAAGCCCGCGCGCGGGGAATCCCCGCTCTGGGACTTTGCGGCCGGCACCCTGTACCAGCGCGAGGTTGCTGCGTATGAGCTGAGCAAGGTGCTTGGCTGGCCGAGGATTCCCCCGACTGTGGTGCGCGAAAAGGCGCCGCATGGCGTGGGGGCGATGCAGCTGTTCGTCGAAGCGGACGGCCGGCATTTCCTGGGCGAGAACAACCAGCACGACGAGACATGGATCCGCGTCGCGCTGTTCGACGTCATCGCCAACAACGCCGACCGCAAGTCCGGCCACTGCCTCTTCGACGCGGACGACAACGTGTGGGTGATCGACCACGGCCTCACCTTCCACGTCGACAACAAGCTGCGCACGGTGATCTGGGATTTTTCCGGACAACCGCTGCCCACCGAAATTTGCGATGACATCGAACGAGCGCTGCTCGAGGTCCAGCGTGGAGCTCTCGGCGAAACGATGAAGGGGCTGCTGAGCCCGCCGGAGGTCCGCATGCTCAAGCGCCGGCTGCGAGGGGTGCTCGACCCCCAATGGCGCTTCCCGGAGCCGACCTCCGCCTGGTCGATCCCCTGGCCGCCTGTGTAACCAATCCGGCTCTGCTATCGTTCCCGCGCTTCAATGCGTGTCCCGGGGTTCCCTCGTTTCGGTCCAGCCATCGTGATGCTCGCCGCGGCAGCCTCCGCCACCTTTCTCTTCCTCCACGCTCCGCCGGTACGAGCCGAATGCGGCGGCACTGCATCGGGCGCGACACCCTGCCCACCGTCGCCCACACCGATCCCGGTCAACGCCTTCCTATCTCTGGACGTCACGAATGGCCCCGCGAACACCGTCGTCAATGTGACCGGCGGCCAGTTTCTGCCGAACGAGCAGGTCACGCTGTACTGGGACCAGCCGGACAAGGTCGCGGGTGGGGCGACCGCGGATGCCAGCGGAAGCTTCAACACGCGCGTCAAACCGTTCTCGGCGGACGCGCCCGGCGTGCACAAGCTCTGCGCAAGCGTGCCTCCGAACCCATGCGCGAACTTCGCCCTCGAGTCCGCGACGCCGACACCCTCAGCATCGCCCTCGCCCTCCGAATCGCCCTCGGCGTCGCCGGCGGTGGGCCCAACAGTGACGCCGATCGCGAGCCCGGTCGCGGCCACGCTAAACGGATTCGACGTCATCTCCAAGCCGCCGTTCGTCTTCCTTCCGATCGCCGGCGCTGTGGCAATCGCCCTGGCGTTGGGTTACTGGTTGGTCAGCATGGTCCGGCGCCCCCGGACCGTCGCGCTTCCTGCGGCGGCAGTGGTCCACCGCGCGACACGCCCCGACTACTCGGCCGGTTTCGGAACACCGCCACCCACTTCGGCGGTCGCGCCGGATCCCTCAGCGTGGCCTGAGCAGCCGCCCCAGGCGCCACCCGCCCCCGCTGAGCAACCCCCCGCCTCCGAACCGCAGCTGCCCGCTGCCGAGTGGGGGCCGCCGACCGAGTGGGGCACCGGCGTCCCCGACGGTGGGTATCCGGAGCTCAGCGCTCCCGAAGAGCCGGACGACTGAGCAGCGTCCCGCGACGCGGCTCTAGGGGATCCCGTTGGCCGGCATCGGTTGCGAAGCGCAGCCGCCGCACGCCGTGACCGGGCCGCCCACGGTCGCCGTGTAAACCGAGCCGGTGTACTGCGCGGCGCCATTCTGGATGACGGCCATACGCACCCCTTCATAACCGAGGTGGTTGCTCGACGAGTATCCGAAAGGCACCAGCCCAGGACCCTGGCCGAGCTGCCCTTTCTGCAGAGCATTGACGGCGTCCTGCCGGCTCGGGTTGCGACCTGCCTTCTTCATCAGCTGCGCGAACGAATACGCGACTGCCATGCCGTACTCGACGTTGCCGTCGAAGGGCAGCGTCGCGATGTACTTGTCGTGGATCTGCTTGAAGAGCACGACCCAGTCATTCGAGGTGTCGGAAGTCGCGGGAAGATATCCGGACGTCACGATGCCGTTGAGCGCCTGCGGTCCCACGGCTCCGGTGGAGTAATTGAGCAGGAGTCCCCCGAGCGTCGTCGGGTCCGCGCCGCCGCTGCTCACGACCCATCTCGGGTTGTAGTGCATACCGGCGGCGGTGAGCAGGGTGATCGCGGTGAACCCGGGGGTGGTGTAGAGCACGACCACCGTCGCGCCTGCCTGCTGCAGGGACGTCAGCTGTGGCCCCAGGTCGGTGTTGGTCGGCACGTACTTCTGCCTGGACACAACGTTCTCGGACGAGATCTGTGAGTCCAGCCCGCTCGCCCCGCCCTGCCCGAAGTCGTCGTCCTGGTACAGGTAGCCGACCTTCTGCCCGGAGAAGGTGTCATTGACGTACTTGCCGGTCACTTTGCCTTCGATGATGTAGTCCGGCTGCCAGCCGAACGTCTGCGGATACTTCGCCGGCTGGTTCCAGCAATCGCATCCCGAAGCCACGAACAGGTCGGGAACCTTCTGCGATGTCAGGTAGTCGACCACCGCAAGGTGGGTCGGGGTCCCGAGCCCGTTGAAGATGGCGAAGACCTTGTCCTCCACCACGAGCTTTTGGACGACTGTCGATGTGTTCTGGGGGTCGTAGCGGTCGTCTTCGTAGAGGTACTTGATCTGCCGTCCGTAGATGCCGCCGTGGTCGTTGACCCACCTGAAATAGGCGTTCGAGGCCTGCGAGATCTCGTTGTATCCAGGGGCGGCCGGTCCCGTCAGAGGTTGGTGGCTTCCGATGGTGATGGTGGTCGCCGTGATGCCCGGCGCTGACGCGGTGTTGGTGCCGCTGGTCTCACCGCCCCCACCGCAGGCTGCGATGAGCATCACCGCGGCCAGGAGCGGCGTTCCCAATGGCCTGGAGAGGCGCCGGCTCGATGAGGAATCCATCAAAGCCCGCTGAGTCTGACATGCGTGCCGCCGAGTGGGCCCTCCAGTCGAATGGAAACCGGCTCAGTCAAGCGGCTGATGGAATTGAGGGCGAGCCGAACTTAGACTTCGGCTGTGGCGCTCCTCGAAGTTCGTGACCTCAGCGTCCGCTTTGGAGGGGTCGTCGCACTCGACCACGTGTCCTTCGCAGTCGAGGCCGGAGAGGTCGTCGCGCTGATAGGGCCCAACGGCGCCGGCAAGACGACTCTGTTCAACGTGATCACGCGGGTATACCGACCAAGCGCCGGCGCCGTGCTGATCGAAGGCCGCTCGGTGCAGTCCATCCGTTCCTACCACGTGATCCGGCACGGGCTTACCCGCACATTCCAGAACGTTGCGCTGTTCCGGTCGATGACGGTGCTCGAAAACGTCATGGTCGGTGACCACGTGCACACGAAGAGCGGATGGCTGCAGGCGTCCGTTCCCTTGCCGAACGCGGTGAGCGCGGAGGCCGCATCCCGCAAGCGCGCGCTCGACATGATCGATTTCGTAGGGCTCGGACAGTACACGGAGCGGCCCGTCGCTGTGCTGCCTTTTGGCATTCAGAAGCGAGTCGAGCTTGCGCGGGCCCTCGTTTCGCGCCCGCGCATCGTCCTTCTGGACGAGCCTGCGGGCGGCATCAGCCACGAGGACGTCGAGGCGATGGCACGCCTGCTTCGCCGGGCGCACATGGAGTTGAAGGTGACGATGCTGCTCGTCGAGCATCACATGGCGTTTGTGATGGGCATCTCCGACCGCGTAGTCGTCCTGGACTTTGGCAAGAAGATCGCGGAGGGGGCGCCGGCCGAGGTGCAGAAGAACCCAGCGGTGATTGAGGCCTACCTGGGCGCGGCCTGAGGATGGCGCTGCTCGAGCTGGAGGAGGTTCGTGCCGGATACGGGCCGACGTCTGTGCTTCACGGAATATCACTCGAGGTGCCCGATGGCGGCGTCGTCTCGCTGTTGGGGGCGAATGGCGCGGGCAAGACGACAACCCTGCGTGCAATCACGGGCGGTGTGCGCTGGACCGGGGATATCCGTTTCAGAGGCCGCTCGCTGCGCCGCATGGCGACCGAGGAGATCGTCCGTCGAGGAATCGCCCACGTGCCGGAGGGCCGCGGCATCTGCACCGAGCTGACGGTTGACGAAAATCTCCGGCTCGGGTCGCATCTCCGGCGCGACGCCCCGGAGGTGAAGAAGGACTACGACCGGGTCTTCGAGTATTTCCCGGTGCTGAAGCAGCGGCGCCGCCTCTCTGCGAGCACTCTGTCAGGCGGCGAGCAGCAGATGCTCGCCCTGGCGCGTGCTTTCTTGATGAGGCCGACACTCATGCTTCTCGACGAGCCGTCGCTCGGCCTGGCTCCGATCATCGTGCGCTCGATCTTCGAGATCATCCGCTCGATCAACGAGACGAGCCAGGTCGCGGTGCTGCTCGTCGAGCAGAACGCTCGCATCGCACTCGACCTATCGATGACGGCGTACGTCCTCGAGGTCGGCAGAGTCGCGGTTCACGGAGCGGCCGCTGAGCTGCGCAGCGACGACTCGGTCCGTCGCTCATACCTCGGGTATTAACGATGCAAGAGTTCCTGCAGCAGCTCGTCGGCGGACTCGCGATCGGCGGCATCTTCGCCAGCCTCGCGCTTGCCCTCGTCCTCATCTACAACGCGATGGGGCTCGTCAACTTCGCCCAGGGTGAGATGGCCATGCTCGCGACTTTCGTTGCTTACGCTCTGATCAACCGCGGCATGAGCTACTGGATCGCCTTGCCAGTCACGCTCGTGCTTGCCTTCGGAGGGGGCATCGTGATCCAGCGTGTCGTGATCCGCCCGGTGGAGAAAGCGCCGATCCTGACCCTGGTCATCATCACGCTGGGCCTGGCGACGCTCCTCAACGGGCTGGCCGGTTTCATTTTTGGATATGTCCCGCGATCGTTCCCAAGCGCTTTCTCGGCGCAGACCATCGACCTGCTCGGCGTGTTCATCAGCTATCGCGACCTTGGGGTGATTGGGGTTTCAGGGCTGGTGCTGCTCGCCGTCTACCTTCTGCTCCAACACACGACAGTGGGTCTCACCCTTCGCGCTGCGGCGCATCACCCGGAGGCCAGCCGTCTGCTCGGCGTCCAGGTGAGCTGGATGCTCGCCCTGGGCTGGGGCCTGGCGGCGGCTGTCGGGGCGGTGTCCGGGATCATGGTCGCCCCGATCCTCCTGCTCGAGCCGAACATGATGCAGTCGATCATCATCTATGCGTTCGCCGCGGCGGTCCTCGGCGGAATCGAGAGCCCGATCGGCGCCGTTGTCGGTGGGCTGATCGTCGGCGTCACGGTCAACCTCGCCGGCGCCTACCTTCCATTCGTCGGAGGTGACCTCCAGCTTGCTGTCGGGCTGGCGATCATAATCGTGGTCCTGATCATCCGGCCAAACGGCCTGTTCGGCAGGGCCGCGGCGAGGCGCGTGTGATGCTGCAACGCATTCGACGGGCCCCGCCCCGCTACTGGCTGGTTGGCGTTGTCGTGCTTTTCTTCATTGGGTTTCCGACTGTGATCAGCAGCTTCCTGGCGAGCGAGTGGGCGCAGGCGCTGATCCTGGCCATCGCGATCATGGGCCTGAACATCCTGGTCGGTTACAGCGGGCAGCTTTCGCTGGGCCACGGCGCATTCATGGCGTTGGGCGCCTACACGTCCGCCATCCTGGCCCACCGATTCAAAATGGACCTCGTCGCCACCATTCCCATCGCGGGACTGCTGACCGGAATGGTCGGATTTGTCTTCGGCATTCCTGCGCTCCGCCTTTCCGCCCTCTACCTGGCGCTCGCCACCTTCGCGCTCGCAGTCGTCACACCAAGCCTTATCAAGCGACCGGCCGAGCTCACCGGCGGCGTACAGGGCATCATCCTCACCCAGCCCGACCCGCCCGCGTTCGCACAGAGCGCCTATGGGTTCCTCACCGGAACCGCGATGACAAGCGACCAGTGGATCTACTACATCTGCCTCTTCTGCGCGCTGATCCTCTTGTGGTTCGCCTGGAACCTGGTCCGGCACAGGCCGGGCCGCGCCATGCGAGCCATCCGCGACGGCGAGGTGGCGGCCGCGGCATCCGGGGTGAACATCGCTGGCTACAAGACGCTCGCCTTTGGCATCTCCGCCTTTTACGCGGGGATCGCCGGCGCGCTTTTTGCGCTCGCCGCCGGGTTCGTCAGCCCGGACACGTTCCCGGTGTCGCTGTCCATACAGCTGCTCGTCGGCGCAGTGGTGGGAGGCCTGGCTTCCATCCCCGGACCGCTGCTGGGCGCGGTCTTCGCCTACTTCCTCCCCATCGAATCGAGCCAATGGGTGCCCAACCAGTCCTGGATCCCGGACCAGATCGCGTCCACGGTCAAGAACGCCGGCCCGGCGGTCACCTATGGGGCGATCTTGATCCTGATCATGATCTTCGCCCCCAACGGGATAGTCGGCCTTCTCCACCGAGGCTACGTCGCCCTCAACCGCCGCCTGCGCGGTGCCGCCGATCGAGAGACTGGACAGATGCCGCCAAACCCACAGACTGTTTAAATACTTGTCTATCAACGTAGGAGGAATTTCTATGGGACGAAACCCAGCTCGCCTGGCCGCAGCGGCGGCCTTCCTGGTCACCCTCGGCGCGTGTGGTGGCAACCCGGCTCCTGCCCCACAGACCGACGTCGGAATCACCAGCAACTCGATTCTCCTCGGCACCACCAACGCCCTTTCCGGGCCGGCCGCCGCGTACGGCACGATCGCGAATGCCGAGAACGCGTACTTCACGTACATCAACGGCCAGGGCGGTGTTAACGGCCGCAAAATCACGTTCAAGATCTACGACGACGCCTACAACCCCGCGCAGACCGTGCCCTTGACCAAGCAGCTCGTCGAGCAGGACCAGGTGTTCGCAACGTTCAGCGGACTCGGCACGCAGGATCAGACCTCCGTGCGTGACTACCTGAACAGCAAGAAGGTCCCCCAGCTCTTCGTGGCCACGGGGGCGACCACGTTCAACAAAGATTTCAGCTCAAACCCGTGGACGCTCGGCTGGCAGCCGCCTTACCAGGGCGAATCACGCATCTATGCCAAGGACATCTTGCAGAACCACCCCAACGCCAAGATTGGCGTGCTTTACCAGAACGACGACTACGGCCAGGACTATCTGAAGGGCCTGACCGACGGACTTGGAGCCAGTGCTTCCCTGATTGTGGACAAGGAGAGCTTCGATGTCACCGCCGCAAGCCCAGCTGCGCAACTCGCGAAGCTGAAAGCCGCGAACGCTGACACGGTCTTCTTGTTTGCCACTCCGAAGCCGGCAGTTCAGTCCCTCGTCATCATCACGGCACTGCACTGGACACCAACGATCTACCTGAACTCGGTGTCCAACCCCCAGATCTATATGGCCGCAGCGAAGAAGAACGGCGCGGCGCTCGCCAACGTCACCAGCGTCAGCTACATCAAAGACCCGACCGACCCGCAGTGGGCCAGTGACTCAGGGATGCAGCAGTACAAGACGATCATCGCCAGCTGCTCGACGTGCAAGCCTGACGACGGCTTCAACATCTACGGCGTCGCGGTCGCCTACACCATGGTCGACGTGCTGAAGCAAGCGGGCACCAACATGACGCGGAAGAACGCCATGGATATCGCCGCCAACCGACTGAATGAGACGAATCCATTCCTGCTTCCAGGCATCAAGGTCAAGACGACTTCGTCCGACCACTTCGCGATCATGCAGGAGCAGGTGATCACCTGGAACGGCACCGGCTGGACGCTCCAGGGCAGCATCATCGACGAAAGGGGCACCCTCAAGTAATCTCGAGAATCGCCGCAGGCGTGCGGCCGTATTGGCTGCACGCCTACCTTCTCATCTATACGCCGCTGGGCCTGTTCGCCGACAGCCGTGTCACCGCGCAGTGGCAGCAGTACGCGCTGGGGATGCTTACGTTCGCGGTCCTCTACCTCGCCGCATTCAAGGCGCCCAAAGAGCAGCGCGTGCAAGTGTGGATATGCGTTGGAGTTGCCACCTGTTTTGAAATCTTCTGCTCGATCGTCTGGGGCGTCTACCGCTACCGGCTGAACAACGTTCCGCTGTTCGTGCCGCCGGGACACGGCATCGTCTACCTGTTCGGCCTCCTCGCCGCGCGGACACCCGTTGTGTTGCGCTACGGCCGCCGTGTCGCCTATGCGGTCCTTGCGGGCGCGGGAACGTGGGCGGTGCTTGGTTTGACCGTCCTGCCGCTTCTCACGGGACGATTCGACATCCAGGGCGCCCTTTGTCTCCCGGTTTTCGGCTTCTTCCTGCTCCGGTCACCGCGCTGGCCTCTGTTCGCGGCGATCTTCCTGATCGTCAGCGAGCTGGAGATCTTCGGCACATCTCTCGGTAACTGGGCGTGGATGCCTGTCGCGCCGTGGACGCACATCCCTTCGGGCAACCCGCCATCCGCCATCGCCGGCGCCTACTGCATCATCGACGCGTCGGTGCTGGCGCTGTTGTGGAGCTACAGGGTCGGCTTGAACACCATCATGACCAGGATCAGGACGGCGAGGAGCCCGAGAATCGGGCCCAGCATCGCGCTCCTGCGCGACAGCCGTTCGAACTCGGGCGAAGTTGTGTCGCCGGCGTCGACCAACTTGATCTGATTCGCCAGCAGCGGCGAGTAAACCCGAAACCCGAGCACGGCGACGACCGCGAAGAGGATCAGGGCAAGCACGATCCACAACGAACCGATCGGCCAGTGGTTGATGAAAACCATCAGCAGGCCGGTGACGAGCAGCACGCCGTAGGCCGGGTTGGCGATCCGGTCGTCGAGGAACTTGATCCCCTTCAGCGCGAACCCGAGCTGCGCGGGATCGCCCTGAGCCCTGACGTTCCAGACGCCATAGGTGATGTTCGAGCCCACCGCCGTGATCGCGGCGGCGATGTGGATGAACTTGAGGACGAGATAGACGTAGACCATCAGTCGCGCATCTGCACCGTAGCCGTTCCCACTGTCGTGCGCTTGCCGGTTTCGTCCTCGCCCCAGACCTCGAGCTCCACGTCGTCGCCTTCCACCCGAGCGACCCGGCCACGGCAGCGGTACGGGTGGCCTGGCATGTCCACGCCGCGATAGCTGACCTCGAAGGTCTTCAGCGTTCCGCGGTCGCCCAGCCAGTCCGTGACGAGCTGGCCAAGGAACGCCGCCTTGAGCAAACCGTGGAGGATCACCCCGGGGAGCGCGACGCTGTGCGCGTACTCCTGGTCGTAGTGGATCTCGTAGAAATCGCCCTGGGCACCTGCGTACTGGACGAGCTGGCGCGTGGTCGGATGCTTGACGAGCTCGGGCAGCTCATCGCCGACTTTGACATTCATCGGCGGATCATCGTCCCGCGCAGCCGTGCCACCAGCTCGCCACGCTGATTCACGTAGTCGGTCTCGAAGATGATGAACAGCAGCGCTCCGGTCGAACCTGGTTTCTCGTACACGTCGGCGATCCGGCCCGTCGCCGTGACGTGGTCGCCGACCGTCACCGGGGCGACGTATTCGAAGCGGTTCCCCCCGTTTAGCCAGCCCTTGCCGTATTCCTCAGCCTCGGCGACATGCACCGAGATCGGGGCGAGTGCGACCAGAAACGTGGGCGGGACCTCCCTCGCCCACCGCGGATTGCGATCCCCGATCGCCTCGGCAAATCGCTTGAGGTGCCCCGCCTCCACGGTTGCGGTCACCGAAGGTCCGTCGACCCCTATGCGCGACTTGAGGCGGTCGATGACGGGGGCGGTTGCAGCGGGCAGGCCCGATAAGGAGGGTTCTTCTTGATTGCTCACCGGCCGCGGGGTAGACCGAGCACGCGCTCGGCGATGATGTTGCGCTGGATCTCCGAAGAGCCGGCGTAGATCGTCTCGGCCTGAGCCCACATCCATCCGTACTGCCAGCGCCCGTCCTCGATAGAGAGCGAGGACTCCGGCGAAAGCGCACCGTACATCCCTTCGACGCCGATCGCGGCCTCCTGCAGCCGCTTGTCCATCTCGCTCCAGTAGAGCTTGGTCACGCTCGCCTCGGGTCCCGGCGCGTGGCCGTGCTGCGCCTTCGTGAGGTTGCGGAGGCCGATGAGCCGAAACACGTGGGCCTCGATCTGGGCTTGCGCGATCTTCTGTCGCGTCGTGGGGTCCGACCCGGCCCCACGTTCCCGGGCGAGGGTGGCAAGCTCGGCAACTGCTCGCTCGAACCTGGCGGCCTGAGCCAGGCCTCCCCGCTCGAAGCCGAAAACGGTCATCGCGATCTTCCAGCCATCGCCTGGTTGCCCGACCAGGTCGCGTTCCTCGACCTCGGCGCCGGAGAGAAAAATCTCGCAGAACTCCCCGCCGCCGGTCATCTGCTTGATCCGCCTCACTTCGACGCCAGGCTGGTGCATGTCGACCAGGAAAAACCCGATCCCGCGATGTGGCTCGGCGGCAGGGTCGGTGCGGGCGAGAAGGAAGCTCTTGTGCGAGTAGTGCGCGCCGCTGGACCAGGTCTTCTGGCCGGTGAGCACCCACTTGCCGTCGCGCCGCTCGGCGCGGGTGCGAAGTCCGGCGAGATCGCTTCCCGCGTCCGGCTCGCTGAAACCCTGGCAGAAGATCAGCTCGCCGCTCAGGATCTTCTCGACGTAAGTCTCCTTCTGCCAGTCGGAGCCGAGAGCCACCAGCGTCGGCGCGAGCAACGTCACACCCAGGCGGCCCAGGATGCCAGGAGCACCCGCCTGCGCCATCTCCTCCTGGTAGATCGCCTGCATCACGGGCGTCGCGCCGCGGCCTCCGGCTTCTTTCGGCCACCCCAGCTTCAGCCATCCGCCCTCGTGAAGGCGCCGCTGCCAGTCGCGCTGGACTTCGGTCTCCTCTTCCTCTCGGAAGCCGCCGGCGGCGCCGTGCCGCCACTCGGCGGGAAGGTTCGCTTCGAGCCAACTTCGGACCTCTTGCCGAAAGGCTTCCTCTTCACGAGTGAACCCGAGATCCACGGTTAGGACGCTAGCAAAATTGGCAACATAGAAAGAGATGGCAGCCGAAGTCCTGTGCGGGCGCTGCGGGGCGCTCCTGACCGACCCCAACGCACCGTGCCCGCGATGCGGCGCGCCCGCGTCCGGCGCGTACTACCGGCCGATGGCCGCGCAGCGCAAGAGCCCCTGGACCGCGGCGGCCCTGGCCATCATCCCCGGTTGCGGCCACTTCTACCTCGGCCACACACTGAAGGGAGTCGGGTTTGTGGTCGGGATCGTCGGATTTCAGCTGTTCGACTTCGGCCTGGACGCGAGCGTGATCGGACTGTCGCTCGGCGTGCCCCTCGAGCTGGGGCCGGGCGCTTTGTACCTGTTCAGCATCGTCGACGCCTATCGCACGGCCAAACACATGGAGTCGACCGGGGCTTAGGCGGTTCGGCGTCTCCGCGTCGCGGGCTTGCGCTTGCGCCCGTTTGTGGGTGCGGCCTTGCGCCGCCGCTTGGTCGTGGATCCGAGCGCTCGCTGCACGCGCCGCGAGATCGTTCGTAGCCCGCGCTCGACGTTCTTGCTCGACGCGGACTTGCCGGCCTTCTGCGTGAGCTTCGTGACCTGGCGCTGCAGTTGCCTGTTCTTGGTGATCAGCTCGGCAACCATCGCATTGAGCCGATCGACCAGCTCCCCACCGCCTTCTCGCTTGCTTCGCGTGCGTTTTGTTTTCGAACCCGGCGGACGTCCGCGCCGGCGCGGCGCATTCTGCTGTGCTTCCTCAGGTGACATTTACTCTCCCTTGCCGAAAATAAATCGAGCGCAGCAATTCTAGCTGCGCCCGATCAAGTCGCCCTGAACGCTTTTTAGGCGGCTGCGAGCATCGGTTGTTTGGAGAGACTCTTCAAACCCTCGCGCGCAAGCTCGTGCGCGGGATTCGCTTTACGACTGACATAACGCACGACACGCCATCCACGGCGGCATCGTTCGCGGACTTCGTGGACTGCAACACGAAAACTGTCGCTCGACGGCATTCTGCTGCGGACGACTGGAGCGCAATCCGTGCGCACGATCACGCGGTGGTAAGGCCATCGCGCGGCGGCAAGATCCAGCGCGCCGGCGCAAACGTGCGCCTCCAGCTGAGCCGAACCACCCATATGCGAAAAGCCGAACGACTCCGTGTAGACAGCCCGCCCTCTAACAAAAACGGCCAGGCCACATCCGGCCCGGCCCTGTCTGTCCAGCGCGGCGTCCACGTAGATCACCAGGCACTCCCGCAAACTGCATTCCTCCCGTATGGCGGTCGTGGCGCTGGCGCGCCACGCCAGATTTCGGAAGAGCCTAACACGATGTTGCGCGCTTGTCGCATGCCGAGCACAACATCTTGTATCAGTCTGCCGGAGGTAGTTCAGCCCCCATGGCGTGGTAGCCGCCATCGACGTGCAGGAGCTCGCCGGTGGTCAGGTCCAGGTAATCGGATAGCAGGACGGCGACAGCTCGGCCGACGGGCGAACGGTCCTGGAGGCTCCAGCCCAGCGGGGCGCGTTTTTCCCACTCGCCTTCGAAATCCTTGAAGCCCGGGATGGCGCTCGCGGCAAGGGTCGCCAGCGGCCCCGCGCAGACCGCGTTGACGCGAATCTTGTAGCGTCCGAGGTCGCGGGCGAGATATCGCGTCACCGACTCGAGAGCGGCTTTCGAAACGCCCATCCAGTCGTACTTGGGCCAGGCGCTGGTTGAATTATCAAAATCGAGCGTCACCATGGATCCGCCGTGGTCGCGCATCAGCGGAAGAAATCCACGCGCCAGCTCTTTGAAGGAAAAAGCGCTCACCTGCAGCGTGGTCGCGACACTTTCCCACGGCGTGGTGAGAAATTTGCCGCCCAGGGCGTCGGCAGGCGCGAAAGCCACCGAATGCACGAGACCATCGAGACGGTCCCATCTTTTCGAGGTTTCCTCGACAGCGTTGTCGATGTCCGACGCTTTGGTCACGTCCATCTCGAGGATCTCTGGCACGGGATCGAGCTTTTTCGCCGTCATCTGGGTGATCGACATCATCCGGCCGAAGCTCGTGAGCAGGAGCTCGCCGCCCTCTCGCTGGACCTCTTGAGCGATGGCGTAACCGATGCTTCGGCGATCCGACAATCCGGCCAGGAGGATGCGTTTTCCTTTGAGGATCACAGCCAGATACTAAGGTGCCGAGCCGGTTGCGACGGGTGCGTCGCGGTTCGACCAGTCGCTCCATGAGCCCGCGTACAGGCGCGCGTTGGGCAGGCCCGCGACCTCCATCGCCAGCAGGTGGTGGGTGGCGTTGACCCCTGAACCGCAGTAGAAGACCGCGCCGTTTTCGGCGCCCAGCTCCCGGTACCGGCGACGGAGCTCGTCCGGTGATTTGAATCGCCCATCCGGGCCGAGGCTCTCGCCGAGCGGCGCGCTCAGCGCGCCTGGTATGTGGCCCGCTTTCGGATCGATGGGTTCCACATCGCCTCGATAGCGCTCCGCAGCGCGCGCATCGATGAGCGGTACGCCGCGAAGCGTTCGCACCGCTTCGAAATCGAGGACAAGCGAGGGATCCGGCTCACGCGCACGAAAATCGCCTGACTCAACCTTGGGGACGCCGGCGTCGAGGGGCTCGCCCCATGCCTGGAGGCCTCCGTCCAGGACGGCCTGAGCCTCATGGCCGAAATAGCGGAGCAGGAACCAAAGCCTGGCCGCAACAGAACCGCCGGTGTCGTCATAGACGACGACCCCGGTACCCGACCTGACCCCGGCCTTCCGCATCTCGGCCTCGAATTGGGCCGCAGTGGGGAGCGGATGCCTCCCCGCCCCTGCTCCGGTCACGGCGTCGAGGTCGACGAAGACCGCTCCTGGAATATGACTACGCAGGTACTCGTCATGGCCATTGCGGTGCTGCAGGTACCAGCGGAAGTCGATGACTCGGATGTCCCTGTCGTCGATGTGATCGTGCAGCCAGCCGGCGGCGACGAGCGGTCCGAAGGTCACGTCCCGCTGAGCACTCGCGTGTCGTGGCAGAAGTGGACCGCGTTGGGACGTGATGCGTGCACCTTCTTCAGCGAGCGCGTCCAGTCGTGCCGATTGGCATGCTGGCCAGGCCAGGCGGAGAGGTCTGCCTTCTCCACGTCGCGGTAGATATCCGAGGTGTACGCGGCGTCTCCGATCATCACCGCCACGCCATCGCCGCTGTCGACGAACACGCTTTGATGACCGACGGTGTGCCCTGGCGTCGCGACCACGCGGACGCCCTCGGCGATCTCAGCGTCACCATCCAGCAGCTCGAACCGCGCCCCGGCAAAGTCGAACCACTGGGCGGCCACGGTTTCCTGCTTGCGCGCGCGGTCCAGCTCCGAGCGCTGGATGTAGAAAGGCGCGTGCTTGAAGACCGCGTTCTGGCCGCAGTGGTCGAAATGGAGGTGGCTGTTGATCACGATCTTGACGTCGGCTGGGCTCAGGTCGTGCTCGGCCAGTGCATCGGCGGCGTGGCGATTCACCACCTTCCATTCCTTCAGCAGCTCCGTCGGAAAACCCACCCCGGTGTCGACGAGGATCGCACCGGCCCGGGGATGCTTGACCACGAAGCCGTGCACGGGGATCTCGTTGAAGGCGTCGAGGCGCGCGAGGTGAAGGCGAACGATCTCCACGCCGATTACGGCAGGAACGGCGAAGCCGCGAACAGAAGGAACAGGAGCGCGAGGTACACCATCGAGTAGGTCCACAAGCGCCTCGTCCAGCGCCTGCCTTCGAGATCGAGGACCGTGATCGCCACCAGCCCGATGCCGAGCACGGCCGCTCCCGCCAGGTAGACGCCGCCGGCCGAGCCGGTGAAGAAGGGAACCACGCTGACGGCCAGGGTCAGGACCGCGTAGACGATGCTCTGGCGCTTGGCCGACTGCTCGCCGGCGACGACAGGCAGCATCGGGACGTTGGCCCGCGCGTAATCGGTCTTGATCAGCTGGGCAAGCGCCCAGAAGTGGGGCGGCGTCCAGAAGAAGACCACCCCGAAGAGTGCCAGCGCGGTCAGGTCGAGCCGCCCCGTCGCGGCCGCCCAGCCGACGAGCGGCGGCACGGCACCCGCGGCGCCGCCGATGACGATGTTCTGTGGCGTCGATCGCTTCAGCCAGATCGTGTAGACGAACACGTAGATCAGCGCTCCCGTCAAGGCGAGCACGGCGGCCAGGAGGTTGGCTCCCGTCCAGAGCACGACAAAGGCGACAGCGTTGAGGCCGATGCCAAGGGCAAGCGCATGCCACGGTGCAATGCGTCCCGCGGGCAGCGGCCGGCGGCTGGTCCGAGTCATCTCGGCGTCAATGTCGCGATCGAACCAGCAGTTGATCGCGTTGGCGCCGCCTGCGGCGCACGTCAGACCGATGAACACCGCGGCAACAGCGATCACCCGGGGGTGACCATGCGCCGCCGGGAGCATCACGCCGACGGCCGTGGCGTCGAGCAGGACCACGACGCGCAGCTTGAGGAGGCTCAGATAGTCGCGAAACACATCGCCGGCGGTTCGTGCGCGCGGCAGCGCCTCGGCAACGCTCATGCTGTTCGTTTCTCCACCGCCAGCCTCGAGAGGGCATGCACTTTGTCGACTCGCGGCAGCGTCAGCAGGGCTATCGAGAGCATCCCCGCCCACACCAGGGTCGCAACGGCCACGTGCATCCCGTTGAAGAATGCGGTGTCTGTGAGCGCGGCACCCGCTCCGAGCGCGACCTGCAGGCCGAAGACAACAAGCGTCACCAGTCCCGCCGCGCGCAGGGCCCGCTGCCTCAGCGCCGTGATCGCGACGTAGACGATCAGGATTCCGAGCAGCAGGACCGCGCCGCGGTGGAGCATCGTGAACGCGTTGGCGCCACCGAAGTCAGGCGCGAATCCACCTCCGCAGAGCGGCCATGAGTGGCAGCTTTGATCGGCGTTGCTGGCCACGACTGTGGACCCGGTGAGGAGCAGCACATAGGTCGCGCCGGCTGCCAGCGCCGTCGTGCGCCTTAGGCTCGGTACGCCCGGCGACTCCGGCAGCGACATGACCGCCGTTGCCAGCAGGAATCCCAGGATGATCATCGCCAGGCCGAGATGGATCAGCACCAGCCAGGGCGCCAGCTCGTTGGCCACGACCACCGCGCCCAGCGCCCCTTCCGCAGCGATCGCCACGAGCGAACCGGTCGCGAGCCAGGCTACCAGCGGGCGCTGCTGACGGAACACGATCCACGCGACCACCACGGTGCCGACGAGCAGAAGTCCCGTCAGCGTTCCGACGGACCGATGGGCGTACTCGATGATCGAGTGGATGTCCGCGGGCGGATAGGGCCGGCCATGACACAGCGGCCAGTCAGGACATCCAAGCCCGGAGCCTGTGACGCGCACGACGCCGCCAAGCGCTATCTGGAGGTACGCGAAAAACGCGGTCGTGAAAGCGAGGCGGCGGAAAAATCCGGCTGAGACCAACTCGGGCCCAGTCTACTGACTGGTCAGATTCGACAGCTCCGCGGCCAGCACGCCTTCCTGGAGCTGGCCGACCTGCCGGCGGTCGATCGTGCCGTCGGCGCGAACGAAGACGGTCATGGGCAGCATGAAGACGCCGTACGAGTGGCCGATGGCGAGGTCGGAGTCGAGGAGCGCCGGCTGGCGGATGCCCAGGCCGTCCAGGAATGCACGCGCCGCGTCGCGGCTGTCGCCCTCGTCGATCAGGAGCAGACGCGCGCCCGACTGGGGGCCGACCGACCTCGCGAGGAGCGGCATCTCTGCCTTGCACGGTGGGCAGTAGGTCGCCCAGAAGTTGATCACGACCGGCTTACCCGCCAGGTCCGCGAGGCTCACCTTTGTCCCGTCTGTCGCGGTCAATGTGAACCCGCCCGCCCTGCCGCCGCCTGAAGCCTCCGCCCTCTCGGGTCCGGCGATCGTCGTCAGCGCTTGCAGCACGTCTGGCGCGCCCCAGCCGTCTCCTCCCGAGCCAAGCTGGGCCAGCCCCTGTCCGCTGAGCGACGTCACGAGCGAGGGCGCGATGTCGTTGCCGACCTTCGGCACGCCGCGATAGACGAGGCGGACAAACCCATGGCGGTCGACCAGAGCGAGGGTCGACACGTGCGTGTCACCTGCCGCCAGGGCGACGCCGAACGGCTTCCAGAAACGCACCACGTCATCCGGTGTACCGGTCGCGAAGGTCCAATTCGCGCCCAGCTTCGTGGCATAGCCGGCGAGCGCCGTCGGAGTGTCCACTGTCGGATCAGTGGTCACTTCCATCAGCATCGCCGTCGAGGGAAGGTGCTTGGTGAGCTGGAGGAAGAGCGCGGTGTAGAGCGGACAGGTCTCGTGGCAGGTCGTGTGAAACGCCGCGATGATGACGTCCTTGCCCGAGATCGCGTCCAGGTTCACCGGGCGCGCGTTCTGGTCTACGAGGTTGAAGTCCGGCATGGCGACGAACTTGTTCGCGAGCTCGCCCAGCCCCAGGTTCACCTCGTCGTTGCCGGCGTAGACTGCGCCGGTCACCAGCCGCCCCGAATCGAATCCGAGCAGGAGCGGTTCGACCTGGCCCGCGGTGACAGTCAGGCCGATACGTTGCATGTCACCGCCTAGACGCACTCCGTCGTAAACGCCCGCGCGCATCGCGATAGCGAGCAGCTGACGTTGGTCGGGAGCCGCCGGCACGCTGCCCGACAGAGTCCCGGCCGTCACCCATGCACCGCCGCTTTCGTGAAGCATCAGCGTCGACGGCGAGAGGGACGTCGCTGTTCGTCCGGCCGCGACCACCACCAGCGTTCCGGTCGGCGGCTGAAGTCGCGGCGCCATCCACAGCACGACAACGGCGAGAACGGCTACCAGGACGGACGCCAGCCACAGGATTCGAGGACGGGTCGTGTCTACGCCACCTTGAGGGGTGCGCCGCCGTAGCGCGCCGCGACCTGGTCGATGTACGCGGCGCACATGTCGGCAAGGTCGGCGCTTTCGATCTGGATCACGTTCTCGGCGTTGCTCTCGCCGCTGTGCGAGAGGTTGAAGCTCCCGGCGTAGACGTAGTCGTCGGCGACCAGGATCTTCGCGTGCATGAAATCGTGCACGGTGCCCTTCGCGTAGGGCGTTGAGCGCTTACCCCCGAAACGCACCGCGGTGGTGATGGTGTGAAAAGCGGCGATCTTCCACGCCGCGCCGCCCTGGCTCGCCCACTGATGCTGAACCTCGTCCATCTGCGTCGCATCGTACACACCGGCTATGTCCACCTTGTGCTGCTCGCACGTCTCCGCCAGCGTGCCCAGGATGGGACCAGAGGTGATCACCGGCGAGCAGATGCGAATCCGCTTTTCCGCCGAAGCGATCGAGCGCGACATCGCATGCACGAGCTTGAGGCTGCGACCTGGACAGAAGTAAGGCCGTACGCGAGTTCCGTCTGCCAGGGACGTCCACGGCGACGACGTGCGGCCCGAGATGGCGACGATCGGTTTCTCCCACAGGCCCTCGAAGTTGGCTGCAAAGTCCGCCGCCACCTCGCCCGATGCGACGGTGAACATCACGTTTTCTTCGCGGTTCCAGGAATCGTTGGTCCAGTTGGTGGAGCCCGTGAGCAGGGCCGCTTCGGCTGTGCCGGCATCCCGTACCGCGTACTTGTGGTGCATCAGGTCCGGCACGCCAGGCACCGGCTTGACCTGCACGCCGGCGGATCGCAGCTGGTCGACAAAAGCCCAGTCGATCTCTGGCGGCGGAGGCACTGGGATGGTCTGTGCATGGTCCTGGTTGAAGATCAGCCGAACCGCGACGCCGCGCTTCACCGCCGCTTGAAACGAGTTGAGGATGGTCGCCGATGGCGACGCCTCGAGCCGGAGGTCGTAGATCGCCACGTCTAGCGTTTTGGTCGCCCCATCGAGAAAGGACGCCAGCCTCTGTGCGACCCCGTCGGCGGTCTGGCCGCCATCGGTCAGGAAATAGAAGTCGAGCGAGGCTATCGGGGGTCTCGCTTGGGTTCGCCGGTCTGCTCGCGCGGTTCGTCGACCTCGACGGGCAGCGGTCGCGTCGCCATCTCGGCGGCCTCCTCCGGGTCGTCCGTGAGCGTCATGAGGTTCAGGTCATCGGGCGCGATCGCGCCGGCACCGAGCACGTGGTCCTTCAGCCAATCGAGCAGGCCCTTCCAGTAGGGCGTGCCGAACAGCACGATCGGAAAGTGCTCGATCTTGCCGGTCTGGGCCAGCGTCAACGATTCGAACAGCTCGTCCAACGTGCCGAAGCCGCCTGGAAAGATCACGAAGCCGCGTGCGTATTTCACGAACATGTTCTTGCGCACGAAGAAGTAGCGAAACTCGACGCCGAGGTCGACATATTTGTTCAGCGACTGTTCGTGGGGAAGCTCGATGTTGCAACCGACCGACAGTCCGCCCGCCTCGTGGCATCCGCGGTTGACCGCTTCCATGATCCCGGGACCGCCGCCGGTGATCACCGCAAAACCGCGGTTCGCCAGGGCCGCGCCGAGCTTTCTGCCCGCGATGTAATAAGGATCGTTGGGGTGCGACCGTGCGGAGCCGAAAACGGTGACCGCGGGACCGACCTCGTTGAGGGCGTCAAAACCTTCGACGAACTCGGACAGGATGCGCAGGACCCGCCAGGGGTCAGCGTGGTGGCTGAGCTCTTCGATGGCGCTGCGCTCCAGCAGCATGCGGTCGGCCGGCGCCTGTTCGGATGGGACGACCAGTCGACCGGCGCGGCGGCGGTCAGCGATTCCCCGGCGTCCCGCCTCGTCCATCAGGCGTCTGCGGGCGTTTCTTCGCGGGGCTCGGTTTCGGTGGGCGGTTCGGTGGGGATTGCCACAGCGACCGGCTCAGTGTCGCTTACCGCGAGCGAGACGCGCCTGCGGGCGTTCTTGGCGCCTTTGTCGTCGCCGTTCTGCGCCACGGGTTCGGAGATCGACGGTGCGGCCGCCACTTCACCTGCGATGGGCTCCGTAACAGCCGGCGTGCCCGTGGTGTGGTCGGGCATCTCGAGCACCTGGTCGAGGTGGGCTTTGAGCTTGGTCACCTCGGCCTCGAGCTCGTGGACGCGGCGGCGGTGCCGCATGTGCTCGGTGAAGTGATGAAGGTTGCTGTACCAGTGGTAGAGGGTGCCGGCGAGGAGGATCAGGACGAGCGGGACGACCGCCACCGACCAGAGTGGGATGCCGTCGAGCCGGAAGACCGACCAGCTGATGTTCACCGGGGCCGTGTTGCTGTACCCGAAGATGGTCGCCGCCACCCCCAGCGCGAGGCCGAAGACCAGCGCGGAAGCGAGCAGAAAGCGCTGCCAGAGATGGCTCAAATCAGGCACCGGGCGAAGGTTACTCCGGTTGCTCGGCGCCTGATCCGCCTTAACCCGCTCAGGCCTGGTCGATGCGCTCCAGGAGGATCACCGGGATCTTCCGGGTTGTTTTCTGCCGGTAGTCCCAGAAGCCAGGATTGATGTCGGCGTGCTGCCTGTAGAGCCGTTCGTAATCGTCCCCGTCGACGACCTTCGCGTGGGCCTTGAACTTCTCCCCGCTCGCCTCGACGGTGACGGTTGGGTGCTTCTGAAGGTTGTGGTACCAGGACGGGTGGGTCGGCGCGCCGCCCTTGGAGGCGACGATGACGTGATGCCCCTTCTCCCAGGTGTAGACCAGCGGGGTTTCGCGGTCCTCGCCTGACTTCGCCCCGGTGGTGGTCAGGATGAGGACGTCGCGGTCCTTGAAGGGACCGCTGGTGGCCTTGCCGCCATTGGCGCGCAGGTCCTTGATCAGGTTGCGGTTGAAGTCGTTGAAACTACTGCTCATGGGAATGTCATACCCAGCGACGGGGTCTGGCCATTCCATGACCGGCGCCGACGCCACCTTCCGAATGGTCAGGTTCCGGCCGCTGATCGTCGCCTTCTTCGTCCTGATGTCATGCATTGCCGTGCTCCTGCTGCTGAGCTTGCGGGGCAACACAGATCCGCCGCTGGCGGTGTTCGTCGCCCTGTGGGTGGGCGCACTGGCCTGGATGGCCTACTGGTTCTTGTTCCGCATGGCCTACGAGATCGGGGTCGTGGATGGTTCGACCCTCCGCTGGCACACGGTGATGACGACCCACGAGGCTTCATTGACACGGATCCAGGGGGTCGACACGCCGTTCGGACCGTTTGGAACGGGGCTCCGCAGGATCAGGCTCGAGGGCCAACGTTCGCCGCTGCTCATGGGGTTACC
>VBHJ01000156.1 GCA_005887685.1 Chloroflexota bacterium
CAGATGTCGTCGTAGTGCATCGGATGGGGAGTCACTTTGACCAGCTGCCTGGCCGGCGTGGCGCCCGTGACCGCGCCCGTGGAATCGGTCGGGAACACGACCTGGGACATGAACACGTTCCACACCTGGTTGTTGTGGCTGCTCGGGTCGACCTGGAGGTCGGACCCGTACCAGACCGCGTCTGCACGGCCGGGACCGCCAGCCTTGATCCATGGGAACACGTTGGTGGCGTCACCGGTCGCGGT
>VBHJ01000157.1 GCA_005887685.1 Chloroflexota bacterium
GAAGGTTGCCCGTCGCGTCGGGCGTGCCGATGTTCATGTAGAGGCCCGGTGTCCCGGTCGCAGCCGTGCCGCAGGTGTGGGAGTCGCACGCCGCGGCCTGGAAGACCTTGCCCGTGACCTGGTCGATCGCCGGGTAGCCGTCGCCGCCGAACGGCGAGTAATTCGCGCCATTGCCAGGCGGCGTCTCGCCGGCGGTTGCGTTGGTGTAGTTCACGCCGTCAGTGCTCTTGTTCCACTGCTCACCAGCGTTCGGTCCCGGCCCGACGAGGTCGTTCCAGGCCAGGTAGACCAGCGGAGTCTGCCCACCGGCCGCGCGGTACGCAGACTGGTTGGGGGTACCGGGCGCGGGGTCGTAGACGGCCAGCCACTGCCGGTCGGAGCCGGGGCTGCTGCCGTCGCAGCCCAGGAAGTTCTCCTGGTCGGATGCCCCCGGGTTCGTCGGTCCGGTCACCGCCACGCGCTGGCAGGCGAGGGCCCACAGGTCGGCGAAGTACTGCTTGCCGGTGCGGTCGAAAGCGATGTCCGTGTCACCGCCGCCTGGGCCGGGCGCCGGGATCCCGATGATCGGCGAGGGCACAGTCTTCTGCGCCATGACCCGGAACGTGTGGCCGCCGTCGACCGAGCCGAACCAGGTGCTTCGCTGCGTGCCGGTTCCCGTCGGACCGCTGTTGAAGACCCTGCCCTGCGGGTCGACCGCGATGTCCGGCTCCCCGTTGGTGTGGATCGGATCGACGATCGCCGGAGTCTCGAAACCGATCGCCGCCGAGCTCACCGTGATGACGCCCAGGGGCAACGGCGCCAGGGCGACCGTACCGGCGAGAAGAGCGCCCAGCGCGTAGATGCCAGCACGCGAACGAGCCATGACCACATCCCCCTACCTGCGACCGGCGGCCAAGCCGGTCCTTACCCGCCTGCTTTCTGACCTAAGGAGATATCACTCCAGCGGGGTGCCCGGCATCCTACATTTGAGGTAGCTGCTACCGGCTGGGCGATCCGGCCCGCCGGGCCACGTGGGCCAGGTCCTCGATCGCCTGGCGGGCGAGCTTGACCGCGCGGGCGTAGGCGGCCTTGCTGGGCGGCCTGGACCGTCCCTTGAGCGATGCGTCGATGAACCTCTTGGCCTGCTCCGACGTGTCCGATGAATTGCTCGCCAACGTCATCCTCCCTTCAAGTCTGACCAGAACCTGTCGATGATCAACTCCGCAAACCACTCCGACCAGTATTTCTGCTTCAGCTTCTTTTTCGCCAGGTAGTTCCTGAATTCCGGCGTCACCTCGAGCTCCGCCATCAACAGAGGAACGAGGTCGTCCGGCCGGATCTCCTTGATGAAGCCGTGAGTCGCAATGTACGCGTGTTTCGCCTTCGCCTTCCAGGCCGCCGCATCGTCCTGGAGCAGCGAGGTGAGGCTCGCGTCCTTCATGTCCTGCAGCTTCTTCTGGGTCAGCGCCACAGGACCATCCTGGTCGCCCATGCCGCGGACGCGAAAACCACCACGAGCTGCAGGGCGAAGAGTCCGATCGCCCAACCGTACAGGCCCGATGACCCGCCGTTGATCAGCCACAGGAGGCAGAGCGCCGCCGTGACCAAGCTGAGGCCGAAGGTCCCCAGGAGCGCGCTACCGGTGGTGCGGTAGGGCTGGACGACCTGGTCCGGCACACCGCCGGAGTAGGACTGGTACGACGCGATGATGATGCCGAGAAACACGAGGACGAATCCCCCGAGCGCCGCCGAGGCGCCGAGGATGGCGATGACGACGTCCTTCGGCTCGACCACTGCCGCCCAAGGATAAAGAGAGGCCCGGTTGCCCGGGCCTCAGCTCCCTCTTGACTGACCTCAGGCCACGGACAGCAGTCCGCTGACCACAGTCCCCGCAAACGTGTATCCGTCGGTGAGAACCAGTGAGTAAGTAGCCGGCAGAAGCGCACCGTTATCGACCGCGACCATCGTGAAACCAACCTGGTTCCCGTTATCGAGACCGAACCCGGACATGGTCAGCATGTTTCCGCCACTGGCCGTGGTCGTGAAGTCAGCCGACTCAACCGACGTGGATTGGAAGTGGTGGGTTCCCTGGTCATCATCGAACTGGGCATTATCGTCGCCCTGGCTGGTGCATCCATCCTTGTGGAACTTCGCGTGACCGTGCTGCCCAGACCCATTGTCAACGTCAGCATCACCGTCGCCGTGATGGTTGTCACATTCGCGTTCGACCTGGCTCGACGCATAGCTGAGGTTGTCGATCAAAAAGCCCTTTCCAAGGTTCTGCGGATGAGTCGTGCCTTGGCCACCCCCGACCCGGAAGAGCACCTGGTCAACCGTCCGGCTTTGTTCGCGGTTCGGATCGCCGAGCACGACCCCCTGGTTGGATTCGGGGCACCAACGGTAGTAGTCCTCCCATGTCGTACCCGTGTGCACGAGGTCACCGTCGACGTAGACCTTGACCACGTCATTGCGCGGACCGTCCAGGAAGTCGATTGACAGCCGGACGGTGTGAGCCTTGTCACGGGCGAGCCCACTGGCCACCTGGTACTCGTAGAAGTCGTCTCCCTGCGCCACGTTGCAGCCATTGGCGGCGGTGATGGGAGTGCCATAAGCACCGAACGGAGCATGGTCTTGATAGTCGTCGAAAAAGACGCTCAGGCCGGCAGGGTGATCCTCGAGCCGGATGTAGCTCATCCGTGCGCCGTCACCTCGGTCTGGTGACATCGAAACGTACGAGTCGCTCTCCAGCCCTGTTGGGTCGGCCGAAGTGAAGCTCAGCCGCATGTCGAAATGGTTCTGCCGGACGCCGCCGGAATACTGGACGCCGGCAAAGCTGTTGAACGCGTGCTTCTCGCCGGCCTCGTTGACGAGGTTGGGCGAGAACGGCATGTCTCCAAAGGAGCCTGATGTATAGAAGTTGGAGATCCGCCAGCTTTGTTGGCCGAACGATGCGGGTGCACCAGAGTTCATTACGACCGCCTGATCAATCAGGGGGTTGATTGGACCCTGTGTATTGCCTGGCCCGTCTTGGCCGCCCCAACCGTCCTGCCCGTCGATCGAGCCTGTGTGGTAGGTCGGCGCCTCGAAGTTGATGGAACGGCTGTCCGCCCAAGCTGGAGTGCTCGTGGCAATTCCCAGGGCCGACGCCCCAGCTACCGCCAACCCAATCGACACTGACCGTTTGAATCTCATTTACCCGCCCCCCAAACCAAATTCGGAACACACGGAACGGAATTTGGACTAGGGCGGTTGTGCGGTCTGGATCTGCCCCACGAGTCGCTCGTCCTTGATGGTCGGAGACTGCGCCGTAGCGGAAACGTCCTGACAGGATCGTTTACTCACCCCCCGGCCGGCTCTGACGCCGGCCAAGAAAAAAGGAGAGGCCCGGTTGCCCGGGCCTCTCTGCTCAGGGCTTACGCCCCTACCCCAGCCTTGCTGTCAGCAGCCGGTCGCCGCCGTGTGGAAGCCGGCAAACCGGTTGAGGTCGCCCATCAAGGTGTAGCGACCACCGGCGGTCGTCTGGTTCGGCTCCGACACGTTGTTGGGAGCCGTCCGCATGAACCACGGCAGGTAGACCTCGTCCTCAGGGTGGAAGAACCCGTCGGCGCTCTGCGTGCCGTTGGGGTTCGGGCCCTGCTGGAACGTGTTCGTGCCCATGGCGAAGCCGATGCCCACCACCGGGTCACCTGTTTCCAGGATGCCGGTGCAGCCGTACTGCGGGGCCGTCGGGGTGAGCCATGGCTCCACGAAGTTGTTGACGAACGGGTCGTCGCCCCACTCCGCGACCTCGTGGCTGAGCGGGTGGATGTCCTGGACGGCCCAGTCGCGGCCGCCGGCCGGCCGCGCGTAGATACCGGGCGACAGGTAGGTCGCCCAGATGTAGGTCTGGACCGGCTGGTTGCCGTTGCCGTGGCCGGGTCCGGCCGTCTTGCCCGGCACGATGCCGGCGCCGTGGAACCCGATCACGCAGCAGTTGAAGATGTTGGGACCGATGTGAAGCAACACGTCATCGGTGGTGTACACCGGCACGTGTGTCGAGTCCGCCTGAGTCTGCAGATTCTGGATCCGCGTTGCCCACCACTGGATGTTGACGTCGGCGAAGATGACGCCGCGGCCGCTCTGCAGGAGCGTGCCCTGGTTGCTCGGCACGTCGATCGTCACGGCAGGCAGCACGTTCGCGTGAAGCCTCACGTGGTAGCTGCCGGTCTTGTTGAACTGCGCCCGCATGGTCGCGTCTTCGAGCTGCAGCTGGCGACCGGCGTCGATCTGTGAGAGCGTTCCGCCGGCACCGCGGGTCTCGGCGGCGTCTCCATTCGTCGCGGCGGTGGTGGAGCCGTAGTCGTTGGTCGCGAACAGTGGCGAGGCCAGTGTGGACGCCATGACGTCGCGTCCGTCAAAGGTAAGGCCGGCGACGTTCACGATCAGGGGCTGGACGTCCGCCTCGACCGTTACATCACAGGCCGAACCGGAGCAGTTGTTGGGGTCCGCCCCCACCATGTTGTAGCCGTACGTGACGCCGTTGTGCGGATCGGTGGTCTGGCCAAACCAGTGCGCAACGGTGGTGGACGTGTTGAGTGACGGCGCACCGCCGACCCCTCCCACGGTGGTCGTCGTCGCCTGCAGCTGCGAATCGTCGATCACAGGGATCGCGTTCGCGCTGACCGGCGCAACGCTGAACGCCGCGACCACGGCGGCGATCACGGATACAGATAGGCCGAGTCGGCGATAGGTCATAAGCACCCCTCTTACAAACAGACCCCGACGGCACACCCAGCCCGCGCTCAAAGTGCGGGTTCAAAAATAGTAGCTAGGCCTGGAAACGAATGCTGAAATAAACTGAAATTCCGGCTCCAAGGCCTTCGGGTACGCTCTCCACAAACGCCGCCGTAGCTCAATTGGCAGAGCAGCTGTTTTGTAAACAGCAGGTTACGGGTTCGATTCCTGTCGGCGGCTCCAGGCGCGGATTCGGAACGACTGGCCTACGGCTACCGGTAGCCCGGATAGGCCGCGAGCCACCTCGATATGAACGCAATCTGCTCTTGTTGCAGGGTCGCCCGGCCGGCACAGACCTCGGCGCGCGCAGAGTTCTCGGCTGAGTCTTTCGGGTTGGGACTCGCTCCGCGTTCGGGGCTGAGGTTCGAGGTGTCGCGCGGCGCACCGCCGAGCTCGAGCGGGACGCGGTGATCCTCCTCATAGTCCTTTGGGTTTTGATCCGCGTACCCAAAGGCCGCGAGCTGCTCGACCTTGAGCGGTGATGTGTAGCTCGATGGCGGACGTATGGTCGCGGTCCACCCGCTCACGCAGATCGTCGTCTCGATGGTCGCCTGAGTCACGGCCGGATTCAGCGCGCAGTAAGTGACCGCGCCGGCGTGGCACGGGTCAGCGGGAAGCGGACCCATAGTTGGTGATGGCGCGCTTGGGGAAGACGCCGATGCGGTTACCGACACGTCAGAAGCCGGGCTTGTGACGGTCGCGACCGGGCCGGGGTTGCGCGCCGAAAGGACGGCCATGGTGGCGATGACGCTCAGGACAGCGCCGACGAGGATCGCGGCCAGGATCCCGAAAACGCGCGTGCTCATCGTTGCGGAGAGTGTGCGCCCGACACGTGGCGGATTCGAACCCCTACGCTCGGCGGCCCCGGCGCGCTACAGCAGGTGCGCGGCGAGGAACTCCAGGATCCGTCCGTTGGCGGTGACCTGGTTGGCCAGCTTCGCGATGCCGTGACCTTCGTCGTCGAAGATCAGCACCTCGGCCCGCCCCACCGCTTCGCCGATCTGAATGCTCTCCGCGACCGGCACCCTCGGGTCGTTCCGGCCATGGATGACCAGGAGCGGCGCCTTGATCGAGCCGGCCCGGTGGATGGGGCTGATCTCGCGGAGAAAATCTGCTTCAGCGCCGTTTGGGTCGCCGTATTCGTTGATCCGCAGCACGCCGCGCCAGGGCGGCATGTTGCGGAAGAAGGTATGCCAGTCGGCGATCCCGACCGTCTCGACACCCGCGTCCCACAGCTCGGGGTCCTCGACCAGAACGGCGAGCGTCATGAAGCCGCCGTACGACCCTCCCATTGCTGCCGTCCTGGAGGCCTGAGCCGAGCGCTTGAGGTGACGTGCCGCTTCGCAGCCGTCCCTGACCGAGTTCCAGCGCAGCGTCTTGTCGTCCAGGCTCTGGAAGCGCATCCCGTAGCCGGTCGAGCCCCTCACGTTCGGCAGGAAGACGTTGACACCGATCGCGTTCAGGAGATGCGCCTGGGGTACGTAGCCTCCACGAGACTGCCCCTCGGGCCCGCCATGGAAGTAGACGACCGCCGGACGCGCCTGGTCGCCGAGGCTGTAAAAGAGAGACGGGATGGTCAGTCCGTCAAAGCTCTCATAAGCGACTTGTTGCGGCTCGACCAGGCCGTCCGGAACCTCGCTCGTGAAAGTCCATCGCGTGCCGCCGGGCCACTCGTAGATCTCGGCGGGTTGGGTCGGACGTTCCCAGCTGACGAAGAGACGCGCGCCGTCACCGCTCCAGGAAACGTGGTAACCCGCATCGCCGCTGTGATCGGAGATGGTCACCCCTGGCGGCAGCAACAGACGATCCAGCTCGCGGCCGTCGTCGAGCGCGATGACCCGGATGCTGTCGTAGATCCCGTCGTTCACGATCACCGCCGCCTTCGTCTTGCCCGGGTCGACGACGACGCCTTCGACGTCGTGGTCCTCTATGAACAGCCATTTCATGACCGCGTCCGGCCGGTCCGGGTCGACGAGCGCCAGGCCCAGGAAATCGCGGTCGAGGTCGGTCAACATCAGGAGGCCGGTCTCGAGCCACTCCGCGGTGCTGGCGCGCAGCGCGCTGGGAAGCAATCGCACCAGGCGGCCATCTGGGTAGAGGATGTGGGCTTCGGTCGGTGTCCCCATCCTCTTCATCACCGCCGCGCGTGAGCCGTCGGGGCTCCAGGCCTCCCATTGCCAGAAACCGCCCGGCGTGGCCCAGGACGTGAGCTCGCCGGTCTCCAGGTCGAGCGCGCCAAGCACCATGTCGGCCTGTCCACCCGGGTTCCAGCCCAGGCCGGCGTGCCGCCCGTCGGGATGCATCGTCACCGACTGGTGGATGGCTTTGAGGTCGGTGGTGAGCGGTCGCACCCGGCCCTCCGCGCACATGCTCAGCTGCCAAACCTCGTTGCCACCGCGATCCTCGCGGACGAGCAAACCCAGCGCGGTGTGCGCGTGAGGCACCATGCGCGTCTCGGTCTGTGCCACCTCGACGGGCTTCGCGCCAGGCTGGTTCTGCCGGTAGACCTGGACATGGCCGCCCCGATTTGACGCGAAGTAAAGGCTGCGGTCGGGTGCCGGCAGCGGCCGGGTCGCCCTCGCGACCGAAAGCAGTCTCTCGATCCTGGCCCGGTCGGTCGCCGCGAGGACGTCCACGGTAAGACACTACGATTTTGGGGTGGAGGCCGACGAGAGAGCGCTCCTGATCCGAAAGTACCGCGACGGATATCGGGCCGTGATGGCGGCGCTGGAAGACATCACCGACGAGGAGCTGGACCGCAGCGATGGCGACGGCTGGACGCCGCGGCAGATCGCGCACCACCTGGCGGACAGCGAGATGATGTCCGCGATCCGCATCCGGCGCCTTCTCGCCGAACCGAAGCCGGTCCTCTACGGCTATGACGAGAAGGGTTTCGCCGAGCGCCTGACCGGTGACCGGCCCATCGAGCCCTCCCTCCAGGCGATGCGCTGGGCCCGTGAGACCTGCGCACAGCTGCTCGACCGCATGACGGAAGGAGACTGGCGCATCGTCGGGACCCATAGCGAGAGCGGCCGTTACGGAACCGAGGATTGGTTGCGGATCTACGCCGCGCACGGTCACGAGCACGCCGACCAGATCAGTCGCGCGCGCGGAAAGTCTTAGCGCGATGGCGACGACTCAGTCCCTGGCTGACGCCGCCGTCGCCCTCGCCCAGACCCGGCGGAAAGCGGACCTCGCCGACCTGGTCGAAGAGCTTCGCATCCCCTCGATCAGCACCCTGCCCGAGCGACGCGAGGACTGCCTGCGCAACGCGCGCTGGCTCCGCGACCGCTTTGCAGCCCTGGGTATGAAAGTGGACATGGTCGACGTCGTGGCGGGCGGCCTGCCGGTGGTCGTCGCCGGCTGGGAGGGCCGGCCCGGCAAGCCGCATCTGACGATCTACGGGCACTACGACGTCCAGCCCACGGACCCGATCGACCTCTGGAATTCGCCACCGTTTGAGCCCGTCGTGCGCGACGGTCATCTCTGGGCTCGCGGCGCCGCGGACAACAAGGGCAACCACATGGCGACCGTCAAGGCGGTGGAGCACCTCTTCGCCGCAGGCGGGCCGCCGGTCAACGTCCGCTTCATCATCGAAGGCGAGGAAGAGATCAGCGGGCGGTCGCTGCCGAAATATCTGCGCGCCAACGGCGCCCGCCTGAAGACCGATGCGGTGCTCATCTGGGATAGCGGGATGGATGAGCAGGGCCACCCCACGCTCGCCACCGCACTGCGGGGCTTGCTCTACACAGAGATTCACGCGCAGGGACCGGCGGTCGACCTCCACTCGGGTACGTACGGCGGCGTGGCGCCGAACCCGATCAACACGCTGGCTCGGATCATCGCCGAGCTCAAGGACCGCAAAGGCCACGTCACGATCCCCGGTTTCTATGACGCGGTCCAAAAGCCCGGCGCGGAAGAGCTCGCCACCTGGAAGAAGAAGGACGCGGAATACGCCGACTCGGTCAAGCGCATGACGGGAGCGAAAGCGTTGGAAGGCGAGGAAGGGTTCCTGGCCCTCGAGCGGGCGGGCAGCCGGCCGACGCTTGACGCCCACGGAATCCTTGGCGGCTTCGTAGGCGAGGGTCAGAAGACCGTAATCCCAGCGCATGCCTTCGCCAAGGTGAGCATGAGGTTGGTGGCGGATCAGGATCCTGCAGCGATTTTCAAGGCGTTCGAAGCGCGAGTCCGAGAGCTCAGCACGCCTGGGGTCGAGGTCGAGGTGAAGATGCTCAGCAGCGCGCCCCCCGTGAGCTGCGGCGTCGACCACGCGGCCGCGAAGGCGCTGCGGGCGGCTTACGAGCGAGCCTTCGCGAAGGACACTTCGCTCATACGCGTGGGCGGCTCGATCCCGGTGGCCGTCGATTTTCAGGAGGTGGTGGGCGCGCCTCTCGTCATCAGCGGCATCGCTCAGGCCGACTGCGCCATCCACTCACCCAACGAGCACCTCGTGGTCGACAACTATCACCGCGGAATCGAGGCTGTGATCAGGTTCATCTGCGGACTGGCCGGAGACCTGTAGCCGCAGGCCTTATCGCGGCGTTGCCCGCGAGCAGGACGACCGCCACGGCGCCGGCAAGAGGAATCGCCATCGCGAAACGCAATCCGACGTGGTCGGCCGCCGTCCCGATCAGCGGCGGGCCGGCGATCGTGCCGCAGTAGGTGGCCGCCATGACCAGCGCGAGGGATGTTCCGGTCCGGCCAAGGTTGGCCCCTGCCGCGAAAACGAGAGGGACCACGACGGCTGTGCCCATGCCGACGATGGTGAACCCGGCCACCGCAACGGGAAGCCACGGAAACGCGATTGCCACGGCCAGGCCAGCGACAGCAATGACCGCCCCAACACGAGCCACCGCCGCCTGTCCCAGCCTGGCGGTGACGAGGTCGGCGCGGAAGCGAACCAGCATCGCCGCGATGGAGAATCCCGAAAACCCGGCCGCCGCGACACCTGGGCTGGCGTGGCTGATCTCGCGGAGGTAAAGCGCGCTCCAGTCAGAGGTTCCACCTTCGGCGATGACTGCCGCAAAGCCCATCGCGACGAGGCCCAAAACCGCGGCGGTGAGCACGAGCCTCCCCGGCGCTGCGCCGGGCATCGCTTCGATCGCCGCGAGGTCAGGAAGGCGGCGCAGGAACCAGGCCGAACCGACCGCAACCACGAGGCCGGTGCCGATGAATTGCGCCAGCGGTGCGATTCCGGAATATGCGGCGCCGCCCGCGACGAGCGAGCCGACGAACGCCCCCAGGCTCCAGAAACCGTGAAAGCCGTTGATCAGCGGCTTGCCCGCCGAGCGCTCCAGCTGCGCTCCGAGCGCATTTTCCAGGACGTCGATGAAGCCCCAGAGAAATCCGATCAGGAACAACGACGCCATCAGCTCGATCAGGTTCGCCGCAAGCGCCGGTCCCACAATTGCAATGCACAGCCCGATCGTGCCGGCGCGGATGAAGAGCCGCGCCCCACGATGGATCACCAGGCGCGAGGCCAGCGCACCGGTGACTCCGCCAAGAGAGAGGCCGAGCAGAGCGAGCCCCACCTGTCCGTCTGTCAGATGTAGCTGATCTTTCAGGGCGGGCACGCGCGGGATCAGGCCGCCGACCGTGACGCCGAAAGCGAGGAACGATACCGAGACCGCGGTGCGATCTCGACCTGTCAATCCGAAGGAAGCAGCTCGAAGGTCGCCTGTTCGCCCTGGGTCAGCGGCTCGGTCGGTTGCGAAGGCTTGACGTTGGCACCGTATTTGTCGCGCACAAGCTGCGACACCGCTCGCGCTTCCGAAGGTTCGGTCACGTGCCGCGGCCCGACCTTGATCGAGCGTCTGCCCAGCTTCAACTCAGCCTCGCCGCGGGCCATCAAGTTTTGCGGCCAGTTACGGCCAAGGCCACCACCCGAGCGCACGAAGATGCGATGACCATCGGTGGAGATCCAGATCGTCACCGATCGCGGCTTGCCGGTCTTGCGGCCGTGGGTGATGAGGGTTACCTCCTTCTCGCGTCGGGCCGCGTCGAGGACTTCGGGCGAAAACGGTTCCGTCAACCGACCACCCAAAAGACGTGCCACAGCAACCGCGCCATGGGCTACGATCCGCCCGCCGTGCGCCGCCGCATATACCCCTTCGTGGTCGTCTCCGCCATCGGCCTCGTCATTCTCACCTCCACCCTACTCGTGCTCTCGAATCCGAGCGCCGGGTCGCTGCGTTCCCTGTCGCTCGGCCTGCGCGCCGCGGCCTCGAGTCCGCCACGGCTCGACAACCAGACCCACCTTTATGTGCTCGACGGATGGGGCGGCGTGCACCCGGTCGGTGCCTCACGGCCGCTCACCACGAGCGCGTCCTGGCCGACCAGGGACATCGCCTTCAGCCTTGCCCTCTTCCCCGACGGCAGCGGCGGTTATGTCATGGACGGATGGGGCGGGCTGCACCCGGTGGGCAGCGCGCCGGCCGTTGACAGCCATGTCTACTGGCCCGGTTGGATCGGGGCCCGCGAGATAGTGATGGCGCCTTGGTCCTCCAGCCTGAACCCCGCCGGCTACCTGCTCGACGCCGACGGTGGCATCCATCCGTTCGGCGGCGCGACCCCGGTCACGGGCAACGCGATCTGGCAGAGCAAGGGCATCGCCCGAGCTCTCGTCCTCACGCCGGACAGCACGCCGCAATCGGTTTCCGGCTACACCCTCGACGGCTACGGAGGCGTCCATGCGTTCGGGGGCGCGCGCCCCGTGGTCGGCGCTGCGCACTGGTCCGATGACGTGGCCCGCGGCGTCGTGCTGACCGACGGCTTGAACGGTTTGTTCGTCCAGGGCTACACCCTCGATTACTCGGGCGGCATCCATCCCTTCGGCGGCGCACGCGCGGTCCAGATTTCGGCGCACTGGCCCGACCAGGACATGGCCGACTCGCTCGTCGCGTGGACCGCGGCTCCCGCAGGTTCGCCCGGAGGATGGGTGCTCGACCGTCACGGTGACGTCCACGCGTGGGGCAGCGCTCCGGCGGTGGCGCCTTCGAAGACGTGGCCGGGCTGGGACATCGCGCGTGGACTGGCGGGCGCGGGAAGCGGCGGCGGCAGCACGGAACGGACGATTCTCGATGCGCAGCCGATCAGTGACGGATGGGGCACGTACTACAACCAGAGAGACATGCGCTGGGCGTCAGCGAGCGTCGGCGCCGCGACCTTTCCCGTGTGGCAGATCGGCTGCCTGCTGTCCGACCTGGCGATGGTCTACTCGCATTTCGGGTTCCGGTCCGTGACTCCCGGCACGATCGCTGCCCACACCGAGTGGTTCAATGGAAATGGAGCCATCTTCAACTCCGCGTTGAAGGTGCCGGGCCACACGACGGTGATCGTCGAGAACCCCGACCTCGCATGGATCCAGGCCCAGGTCGCCGCGGGCCACCCGGTCGTCGTCGGCATGAACCTGCCGACCGGCAGCACGCACTTCGTGACGCTCACCGGCCTCAACGGCGCGTCGGATTTCTGGACCGACGATCCGTGGGAGCAGAACGCGATGCACGTGACGTTCTCGGGCGACTGGGTCACCCGCGGGCCGATCTACGAGGCGATCGCCTTCATCTGATCGTCCGTGCGGTCAGGTCTCGTCGATGCGAAAACCGAATGTCGAGGCGCAGCCGATCGGCGCCACCTCGGCTCCGTCGAAGTACACCGGCTCCCACACCTGCGTCGCGAGCGTTTCGTTCAGCCTCGGCCAGATTCCGGCCGACCCGCCGCGGACCCACTGGTCGCTCGACCACATCAGGATCCCGGGAGCGATCTGGTCGACGTTGTTCGGCTGTCCGTCGCACGACCCGGAAGTGACGATTCCGCGATACGTCCATGGCCCGCCCGGCGATGACGCGCGCTCGATCGCGGTGCCGGTGGCCACGCAGTAAGGACAGCGCGGCAGGCTCATGGCGAGGTAGTAGTGACCGTCATGCTCGAACTCCGAAGGGGATTCGACGCCCGCCCAGGGAGCGAATTGGGGATAGTTCATGATCACCGCCGGCGCGCCGGTGCCGCTGGTGTAGGAGGCATTCAACCTCTCCTGGAGGAGGCGGCCCCCACGACTCCAGGTCAGCCATCCCGTGCCGCCGGCATCGACGAAAAGACCCTCATCCCCATCCTGGGTGTGAAGGTTGCCCTGCCAGTCCGCGATGGCTCCGTCGTGGAGCTCCGGTTTGGCGGCCATCGTGAAAGGACCGAGCGGGGCTCGACTGGTCAGCACTCGATAGCCGTCGCTTGTGAAGCCGCCTGTGTTGAGCCACAGCACATAGAGTCGCGTGGCACGGTTGTAGACGACCTTGGGCCGGAAGCAGCCGTTGCCAGGCGCGCCGAGCTGGTGCAAGCACAGGTCTTGCCAGATCGCGGTTGATGCATCGAAGAGCGGCCAGGGACCCTGCCAGCGCGACATGTCGGGCGAGCGGTAGGCCTGCGCGCCGCAGTAAGGCGTCTGGGGATCGGTCCAGTGAAAGCCGCACGCATAGGCCTCGCCATACCAGTAGAAGAAGCCGTCCTGTGCGCGCAGGATCGTCCCGCTATGGGCATCGATCCGCGCTCCGGCCACCGTGTATCGAATGCCGTTGGCGACCGAGATCGTCTGGGCGGTCTCAGGCTCGCTCGTGCCGACGGAGGTGATGACGGCCACGACGAAGACGAGAAATCCCGTGAGCGTTCCCCGTGGCCACCTGGTCATGTCTCTCGACCCCTGAGCCGCGAGACATTAAGGAGAGGGAGCCGCGTTTACGGCGAGCTATCGGTTAAGACTCTCGTTGTTCGGGGGATTCCGAACGTCTGACGGGGCCTCAGTGACCACATGAAGTCGGTGACAGATGCGTGAGGTGCGCGGAACGCGGAAGTAG
>VBHJ01000100.1 GCA_005887685.1 Chloroflexota bacterium
GACTGCTTGGTGCCGCCGAACGGGAGCTCGTCATGCGCGATCTGCAGCGCGTTCACCCACGTGTAGCCGGCCTCAAGCTCCTGCACCCCCCGATGCGCCGAGGCCATGTTGGTCGTCCAGCTCGACGAACCGAGGCCGTACTGCGACGCGTTGGCGAGCCGCAGCCCTTCGTCGAGGTCCTTGATGCGCCGGATCGGGAGCGCCGGACCGAACACTTCCTCGGTCCACATGCGCGCGCCGTCGGGGACGTTCTCGATGATCGTCGGCTCGATGAACCAACCCTTCTCGTACTCGGAGCCCTTCGGCCTGCCCCCGCCGAAGATCACCTTCGCCCCGCGGTCGATCGCGTCCTTGATCTGCGCTTCGACCTCCGCCCGCTGCGTCTCCGTGTGCATCGGTCCCATACGGCTGTCCTTGTCGAGGCCGTTGCCCGGCTTGAGCTTCGCCGCTCGCGCCACCAGCTTCTCCAGCAGCGCGTCGTAGGCGCCCTCCTGGACGTACAGGCGCTTCACGGCGAGGCAGGCCTGGCCGCAGTTGAAGAAGCGCCCGACCGAGATGGCCCGCGCGGCGCCCTCGATGTCGGCGTCGTCCAGGACGATGCACGGGTCGCTACCGCCAAGCTCGAGCGTGATCTTTTTCAGGCCTTCCGCGGCCCGCGCCATCACCTTTTTGCCCGTGGGTGTGGAGCCGGTAAGCGCGATCTTGCGGATGAGCGGGTGGCCGACGATCGCCTCTCCTGTGGCCTGACCCAGCACGACGTTGACGACGCCTTCCGGCAATCCGCCCTCGATGAGGGCCTCGATGCACGCGAGCGTGGCCAGCGGGGTCGTGCTGGCCGGCTTGAGCACGACGGTGTTGCCCGCCGCGATCGCCGGCGCCACCTTGTTGGCCGCGAGAGTGAGCGGGAAGTTCCAGGGGACGATCGCGCCGCAAACGCCGATCGGGTTGCGGACGACCAGTCCATAGGTGGAGAGGTCGGGGAGCCTCACGTGCTCGCCGTGGATCTTGTCGGCCAGGTCGGCGAACCAGGCGATGTTCTCGCCGAACCGCTGCGCTTCGATCCGCGACTCGAGAAGGGTCTTGCCCTGCTCCTTGGTCAGGATCGGCGCGATGTGCTCGACCTTCTGCAGCATGTGCTGCGCGGCTTTGTGCAGGATGTCGGCCCGCTTGTTCGCGGGAAGCTTCGACCAGGTGGTGAAGGCTTTCGCCGCCGCCTGCGCGGCCTTGTCGACGTCCGCCGCGCCGCCGGACGGGACCTCGTCGACGACCTCGCCCGTGGCCGGGTTGCGGACCTCGTACGTCTTGCCCGACGCGGCCTTGGTCCGGTCGCCTTCGATGATCATGGTCGCCATGCGCCACCCCCGTTGGTATTTCTACGGATCTTTCAATCCATTATGTCGGGAGGCGGGCGTCGGCCGTCTGTAATCAGCCCGCGACCCGGCCGAAACCCCGCCACGAGTTGCGGTTCCGCCAGCTGATCGTCACGTCGCGCAGCTTGCCGCGCTGGAACCAGCTCTCGAACTCTTCGCGCCGCAGGTAGAAGGCGACGGGCGCGACCAGGTGATCGAACACGATGTTGTAGTTCCTTCGAAAGCTGAAGCTCGACAAGCTGTAGAGGTAGTCGCGTGACGGCAGGGCCTTGAACAGCGCTGTGTGGTGCAGAGGCCGGTAGACACCTTTCACAAGCGAATGCAGCATCACCGACATCGGCCACGCGACGACCGGCAGGACGGATGGAGGCAGTCGCGACGTGAAGTTCTCACGGAGCGGGTTGATGAATCCGTGCACGACGGCGTTGTTCTCCCGGCCGTAGACCCACGCGAAGATCGCGCCGCCGGGGCGCACGAAACGCACAAGCGACTGAAACCCTGCCTCCGGATCGGACATGTGATGCAGGACGCCGATCGAATAGATGAAGTCGAAAGGACCGCCTTCTGCAGCTCGTGCGAAAGGCGGATGGTTGATGTCCCCTTGAACGACGTGCGCGTTCGGCATCTTGCCGATGTTCTCGTAGGCGGTGTCGACTGCGTCGCTCAGGTCCATCGCGACGACGTCGCGCGCCTCATACCTCGCGGCGTAGAAAGCGTGGCGACCGTTGCCGCAGCCGGCGTCGAGCACGACTTTGTCACGGAAGAACTCCGGCTGGATGGGGTCGATCCAGTCGAGGAACTGAGCCTCGTACTCGTCGTAGAGCTCGACGAACTCTCGCCACTGCCAGCCAAACGCCGCCGCGGTCTTTTGAGACGCTCGAGAGCTTCCTGGCGGCAAGAGGCGCGGCACTCCGCCGCGGACCGCATAGGAGGCGGCGCACTGGTTGCAGACGAGCGCGCCGCTGGTTATCTCGCCGTCGTGATCTGACTCGCTATCGCGAAGGTCCAGCGAGCCTCCGCATGCGGGGCACGCGAGCACCTTTATCAGGCGCGGCTTCATCCCACCTTACGAGCGACGCATAACAGTGACGCGCCGAACGGCATGTCCATGCGACGGAGGATCGGGATCTCTGACTCGAAGATGCTTCGCAAGATTCCATTCGACCACGCCGGGTGCAGGTCGTTCTCCGTGTCGTAGTCGTTGCGAAACTTCATTCGGAGCTTGAGCCATTGCCGTCCGGCGTAGATGACGGGCAGCAGAAGGGTCGAGACGTAGGTCTGGCGTTCGATAGTCAAACCAGACCTTGTCACCGCATCGCGAAGTGTCCGCGACACATAACGCCTCTTGTGATGGGAGACGTCGTCCTGCAGGCTCCACAGCCAGCGGTGAGCCGGCACGAAGATGAAGAGGCGCCCCCCGGGCTTGAGGACTCGAGAGAATTCGCGTAGCGCCGCCACGTCGTCATCGAGATGTTCCAGCACGTCGAGAGCCGTCACGACGTCAAATCGGTCCTGGGTGAAGGGAAGGTCGAGGACGTCTGCATGCTGAACGTCGACCAGTCCGCGTCTCCGGCAGAACTGCAGGGCATCTTCCGAGATGTCCACCCCGCAGGCCGCCCCGAGAACGCTCAGCTCCTGCAGCATCAGGCCCGTTCCGCAGCCCGCGTCCAGGACTTCGAGGTCGTGCCGGTCCCCATAGCGCTGCTCGATCCAGTCCAGGACGATGTTGCGACGTGCCGCCAGCCACCAGTGCGTGGCCTCGGTGTCGTACAGGATTTGGTAGGTATGTGTTTCCAACCTGCCGTATTTAACCAACCGGGTAGCCAGTTTGATCAGGCTTCGATAATTAGTCCGTTCGTCAGCAGCGGATTGGGGAGGGCATGACATGCCGGTGAGGTTGGAGAAGCAGGGCGGAGTCGGCGTGATCGTGCTCGACCGGCCGCCGGCCAACAGTTACGACTACGCCTTCCTTCGATCCTTCGCCGGCGTGGTGGACGACCTTCGCGCCGACGAAGACATCCACGCCGTGGTGGTGACCAGCGCCTCCGAGAAGTTCTTCTCGGCGGGAGCGGACGTCAGCGCGTTCGCCGCCGGCACGACGCGCTCCAGGGTGATGACCGCGACCCTGGCGCACGAGGCGTTCCGGAAGATGGAGAACACGCCGATGGTCTTCATCGCAGCGATCGCCGGGCACTGCCTGGGCGGCGGCTTCGAGCTGGCGCTGGCATGCGACCTCCGCTTCGCAGCCGAGGGGACCTATCAGATCGGTCTTCCCGAGCTGAACCTGGGTCTTTTCCCCGGCAGCGGCGGGACGCAGCGGCTGCCGCGCCTCGTCGGGCTGTCGAAGGGCATGGACATGATCATCAACGCGACCACGCTGCCGCCGGCCCAGGCCAGAGAGGCGGGCCTCGTCGACCGCCTGTTCCCCGATGCCGCCGCATGCCGCGAAGGGGCGATGGAATACGCGACCAAGATCGCGTCCGGTCCGAGCGTGGCGCTGGGCCACGCCAAGCTGGCCATCACCCAGGGCTACGGCGCGCCGCTCGACCTCGGCCTCGCCCTCGAGCGCGAGGCGATCAGCCGGGTCTTCGTCTCGCAGGACGCCAACGAAGGCATCAAAGCCTTCGGCGAAAAGAGAAAGGCGAACTTCAAAGGCCAGTAGACAAGTCTCCTCCCCATTCATGGGGAGGTGGCGCGCAGCGCCGGAGGGGCTCGGACGCTATTCTTCCAACGAATCAAAGAAGGAGGTGGCGTTTCCATGGCTGAGCTTGTTTTGACGTTTTCCCGGCCGTCGGCCGCCTCCGGAGTCTTCGCCAGCTAGTCCTCCGGCGCTGCGGACCGACAACGTCCGCTCGCATTTCATGACCGGAGGAGCTCGAGTTGTCTGACTTTGATTCCCGCCTCGCCCTGCTGGGCTGGGATGCCGGTTACGAGGAAAAGTTCAAACAGGTCGCCGGGCCGCGCGACGCCGCCGCGCGCGTGATCGCCGATTACGGCGCCGAATACCTGCTCCACGACGGAGGCGCGACCAGGCGCGCCACATCACGCAGGGTCGACCCGGCGGTCGGCGATTGGGTCGCGTTCGAGGGCGGCGTCATCAAAGGCATCCTCGAGCGGCGGACGGTGTTCTCGCGCCACGCCGCCGGGGCTGAAACGCTGGAGCAGGTCCTCGCCGCAAACGTCGACGTGACGTTCGTGCTCGCGGCGGCGACCGACGTGAACCCGCGAAGGATCGAGCGCTACCTCACCGTCGCCTGGCAGAGCGGCGCGGTCCCGATCGTCGTGCTGACCAAGGCCGACATCACCGATGCGGCCGGCGTGATGCGCGCGGAGCTCGAAGCCGTCGCCGCCGGCGCGCCCGTGATCGTGACCAGCAGCGTCAGCGGCGAAGGGCTCGACGAAATAGCACTCCAGCTGCAGCCTGCCCGCACAGGCGTCCTTCTCGGCCCGTCAGGAACCGGCAAATCCACCTTGATCAACGCAATCGTGGGCGCGGCCGTGATGCGAACCCGCGAGATACATCGCTCCGGCGAAGGCCGCCACATGACGAGCCACCGCCAGCTGGTCCAGCTGCCCGCGGGCGGGATGATCATCGACACTCCGGGGCTGCGCGAGGCGCAGCTCTGGGAAGGTGAGGATGCCCTCGCCAACATATTCGAGGACGTCGAAGCGCTCGCCCTGCAATGTCGCTTCAGCGATTGCGCGCACGTGACCGAGCCCGGCTGCGCGATCAAGTCTGCGCTTGCCGATGGCACCCTGGACGGTGGCCGCCTCACGAGCTACCGCAAGCTGCGGCGTGAGCTCCGCGCGGTCGCCGCCAAGACGGATGCGCGCATCCGATTGGAGGACCGCAAAAAGTGGAAGCAGACTTCGATGGCCACGCGAAGGGCCCGACCATGAGGGCCGGGCCCGGGGAGGCAGGGATTACTTCTTGCGGTGTATGCCGTCCCAGAACGGCACGTGCCCCTTCGAGATCCGGTCGAGCATCTTGTCGGCCTGGGCCTGCGTGATGGTCTTGTGGTCGACCAGGACCTGGAGCCGCGGCTTCAGGTTGGCGGCCAGCCTGGTTTCGAACTGCTCCTTGGTCATGCCCTTGTCCTTGGCCAGGTCCGAGACCTTCTGGCCCGCCTTCAGGTCTTTGACCAGCGTCTCGGGCGTGATGCCCAATATGTCGGCCTCGGACTCGATGACCGCGCGGCGGACGGCCCGCCGGTCGGCGTGCTTGTCGGTCGACGGCTGCGTCGCGCCCGCGGTCGGGGTTGGTTTCGGCGACGGGCTTGCCGCCAGCGCGCTCACCGCGCCGGCGCTGAGCAGGGCGGCGATGCCTGCCGCTCCGATGGTTCTGACGGCGACAGCTGCAAACGGGTTCATGTCGTTCTCACCTCAGGATTTGTTTCTTGTTCGACCCGCATCAGGTCAAGGTCCAGGATGAGCCGGCGCTGTCAGAGCGCGGTTCGGGCCAAATCAGACTTTTGTAACTAGGAGCGCGTCCAAAAACCTTCAGGGTCGAAAAGTCTGATTGCGGCGAGCTCGGATTCTGTCGGCGCTGATGTTTCGCTTACAGCATCAGAGACCTGTAAACGCCATCCGGTGTTGGCCAGGACCTCATCCACGGTTCGCCCTGGATGCACCGAAGCGAGGTGAGCCTCACCCCCACCTTCGGGAAATCGCAGCACGCCGAGCGTCGTGATGATCGCGACGGGTCCGCCGCCCAGCAGGCCATTGCGCTTTCGCCATCCCGAAGAGCCGTCGCCGTAACCGGGCGAGGTCACGAAGGACACCCTTTCGACCAGGCGACGCGGCTCGTGGCTCATCAGCGTGACCCACCGGCGGCTCAGGATGGCGATGTCGGCCCCTCCCCCGCTCCCCGGCAGCTTGACCTGCGGTCGGTTTGGGTCGCCGACGTAGGAGGTGTTGAGATTGCCGAAACGGTCCACTTCGGCGCCGCCGATGAAGCCCAGGTCGACCTGCCCCTGCGCCATCAACGCCATCGCATTCGACATCCGCGTCGCCCACAGCGCGCCGGCCACATTGGGCGGATCGCCCATGGTGCCGAGAAATGCCGAGGCGGGCTGGTCGCGCATCAGGCCGACCTCGAAAAGCCCGTGTGCCTCCGGCGCATGCGAGTTGCGCGCCACCGCGTAGGCGAGGATCGGGAGCCGCATACCGACGAAGACCAGGTCGCCGTCGCGGATCTCGCGCGACGCGACGGCGACCATGAGCTCCTGCGCCGTGTAAGCAGCAGGGCCGCCCTTACTCATAGCCGAAGTCGGCTGGAACCGAAGGGAGGGAACGCGTGATTCGCAAGGAATCGACTTCGACGTGCTTCAGGTATTCCGCGCGGTCGGGCACGTCGAGGACCCACTGGCGCAGCCATGCCTCGAAGCCCTCGACCGTCCGCGAGCGCTCGGCGTACTCGCGATGAAAAGCGTGGTCACGCTTGAAGAATCCCTGCACCGGCGAAGGATGCGCACCACCGGGCTCGGGCACGACGGCGACGACCTTTGT
>VBHJ01000101.1 GCA_005887685.1 Chloroflexota bacterium
TGATGGGAGGGGTGGGGACCACCGTCATGCCAGGTGGCTGCGGGGACGCCGAAGGCGACACCAGGGCGGCGGCCGGGTGCAGGCGACCCGACGTCCCGCCATACGCCACGGCCGCTATGACCAGCGTGCCCAGAACGGTGATCGTCACGCCCGTGGCGCCCCGGAGGCGGTTCATGCTCGGTATGACGCGCGATGGAGCGTTTGGTTACGCGGGGCTAGTCGAAAAGCGCGGCTCCGCGGGTCACGAACTGGTCACGCCTGGGCCCCGTGCCGATCAACTGGACCGGCGCGCCGATCAGGTCGCCCACCCTCTCGACGTAGTCGCGGCAGTTCTGGGGCAGCTCCTGCCATGACCTCGCTCCGCCGATCTCCTCCCGCCAACCGGGCATCTCCTCGTAGATCGGCGTGCTGTGCTTGTAGTGGGAGATGTTGGCGATCGGGTGGTCGTAGCGCGTTCCACGAAGCTCGTAACCGGTGCAGATCTTGAGCAGAGGCTGGTCGTCCAGGATGTCGAGCCGCATCAGGGCCGCGACGCCAACGCCGTTGAGCCGCACAGAGTAGCGCGCGACCGCCGCGTCGAACCAGCCGATCCGCCGCGCCCGGCCCGTCACG
>VBHJ01000102.1:0-5353 GCA_005887685.1 Chloroflexota bacterium
GTGTCCGCGTTCGCGGATCTGGTCCGCCACCTCATCAAGCAGCTCAGACGGGAACGGGCCGTACCCGACCCTGGACGTGTAGGCCTTGAAGACGCCGACGGTCAGGTCGATCTTGGTCGGCGCGATGCCGCTTCCGGTCAGGGCGCCGCCGGCGCTCGGGTTGGAGCTGGTCACGTAGGGGTACGTCCCGAAGTCGAGGTCGAGCATGGTCGCCTGCGCGCCCTCGAGCAGGATCTTGGCGTTGCGGTCGAGCGCGTCCTGGATGATCGGAAAGGTGTCCTTGATGAAGGGATCGAGCTCCTTGGCGTAGCGCATGTACTCATCGAGCATGCTCGACCAGTCGTAAGCGTCCTTTCCGTAAAGCTTTTCGAGGATCGGGTTCTTGACCTGGTCGACGACGAACGCGAGCTTCTTGCGCATGAACGCCTTTTTCTGGAGGTCGCCGATGCGGAAGCCGATGCGGCGGATCTTGTCGGCGTAGGCGGGCCCGATGCCTCGCCACGTGGTGCCGAGACGGTCGTCGCCCCTCACCTCCTCTTCCAACTGGTCGAAGAGCGGGTGGTAGCGCATGACCATGTGGGCTCGCTCGCTCACGATGAGATTTGTGGGGTTGATGTTTCTCTCTTTTAGCTGCGCGATCTCCTTGAGCAGCACGGTCGGGTCGACGACCACCCCGTTGCCGATGATGCAGGTGCAGTGGGGATAGAGGATGCCGGAGGGGATGAGCTGAAACTTGAACTCGCCGTCGTCGGTGACGACGGTGTGGCCCGCGTTGTTGCCGCCCTGGGAGCGGATGACCATGTCGGCCTTGGCGGCGAGGTAGTCGATGACCTTGCCCTTGCCCTCGTCGCCCCATTGGCCGCCGACCAGGATGATGACCAAGGCGCGCTATTCAGTCCCGGGCTCGGGCCGCCTCGTCTCCAGGTTGTAGAAGCGGGTGTGGTCGCGCCGGAACTTGAGCTCGATCGTCCCGGTGGGGCCGTTGCGGTGCTTAGCGATGTGGATTTCGGCGATTCCGGGCTTCTCGTCGGATTTGTAGTACTCGGGTCTGAACAAGAACATGACCACGTCGGCGTCCTGCTCGATGGAGCCGCTCTCACGAAGGTCGCTGAGAATGGGTCTCTTGTCCGGGCGTTGCTCTGGCGCCCGGCTCAATTGCGAAATTGCTATCACCGGGATCCGAAGCTCGCGAGCAAGACCCTTCAGTGCACGGGAGATCGCCGAGACTTCTTGGACGCGGTTGTCGTCGCCGCGGGAACGACCGTGCATGAGTTGCAGATAGTCGACCAGGATCATGTCTATGTTGTGCCGCATCTTCGCTTGGCGTGCTTTCAGTTGAAGAGTCAGCTCGTCCATCACTGGAGTGTCATCGATGTAGATCGCTGCTTCGCCCAAAGGCCCGAGCGCATTCGACACGCGGTCGAATTCCGCCTCGGTAAGAAGACCGCGATGCATTCGCTGCGCATCGATCTGCGCTTGCTCTGTAAGGAGGCGTTCGGTCAACTGCTCTTTGGACATCTCGAGACTGAAAATCGCGATTGACTTCTTGGCATCGAGTGCCGCATAGAGACCGACGTTTAGGGCCATGGACGTTTTGCCCATCGAGGGTCTTCCCGCGATGATGATCAGGTCGCTGTCCTTGAATCCGCTCGTCATGCGGTCCAGGTCGTGGAATCCCGACGGTATGCCGACGATCCCCTGCCCGCTCTCCATCTGCAGCGAGATCCGCTCCATCGCCGGCCCCAACAGGTCGTAGAGCCGCGCCAGCTCGCGCTGGTCGCGGTCGTCGGCCACGCCGAACACGAGTGACTGCGCCTGGTTGATCGCGTCCTCGGCCTCGATCGAATCGTCGTAGCCGTAGCCCGCGATGTTGCCGCCCGCCGAGATCAGCCGGCGCTTGTACGCCTTCTCCTTGACGATGCGGCCGTAGTACTCGATGTTCGCCGCGGTCGGAACCACGCTCTGCATCGAGGCCAGCTGCGCCCGCCCGCCGACCCGGTCGAGCAGCCCCATCTGCTGGAGCTGCGAGGCGAGCGTGACGTTGTCGATCGGCTCCCCGGCCGCAAAGAGGTCGAGCGAGGCTCGGTAGATCTGGCCGTTGTTCTCGCGGTAGAAGTCCTCGGGATGCAGGAACTGCAGCACCTTGGCGATCGAAAGCGGGTCGAGGAGGATCGACCCGATGACCGAGATCTCGGCATCGAGGTCGTGCGGTGGTATCCGCCCCGCGGCAAGGGTGAGCGTGGTCGCCATGCCGGTCTAGTGCCTCGGTGCCGAGGTCCGCGGCGTATTCGCGGCATCGGCGGCCGGAGCCAAGGAAAGGGTGGCGCTAGGAGGAGCGCAATACCTGCTGGGGTCCCCGCGCCGTGGGTAGCGGGGGCAGCGACGCGGCGCCGGGCCCCTTGACGCAGGCTTCAGCGGCGTAGCCGCCCGGCCGCCTAGGACGCGAAGACGCAAGGAACTCGGCGCCGGGGCACTGTGCTAACGGTCCTGCGTGACGATCACATTGACGTGAGCGCTCACGTCACGGTGCAGCTTGAGCGAGACCTGGTGCTCGCCCAGTGTCTTGATCGGCTCCTTGAGGTCGATCTTGTGGCGATCGATCTCGACCCGATGCTGCGCCTTCAGCGCTGCCGCTATGTCCTGGTTGGTGATCGAGCCGAAGGCTTTGTCCTCCGCCCCGACCTTCAAGCGCACGACCACCGTCTTGTTGCTGATCTCGTCGGCGACCGCCTGCGCCTCGACACGGTCCTTCGTTTCGCGTTTGACGGCGGCGTCGCGGAGCCTCTTGGCCTCGGTCTCGGCTCCCTTGCCCGCGGCGACCGCCAGCTTGCGCCGCAGCAGGAAGTTGCGGCCGTACCCGTCGGCGACCTCCTTGACATCGCCGGCGCGGCCGACATTTTCAACATCCTTAGTCAGCAAGACCCGCAATTCACCCGACCTCCGACATGGATTGATATTCGTCGCGGTGGCGGACTCGCGAACGGATTCGATCGACGGCGCGCCCCAGCCCGTGCCTCGCGGCTCCCACGGTATCCCGCACATCACGATCCCACACGCTCTGCCCGGCCTTCAACGCAGTCTCGTGCTCGCGCCGGATCTCGGCCGGGCAAGCCTCGATGAACGTCTCGACCGCGAGGATGCCCAAGGCCAGCATGTCGAACTCACCGAGGACTGGGATCCAGGCCGGGAAGTCCAGCGGGCTGATGATCACCCCCAGGGCCGCCACGAGCACGGCCTTGGGCGCGACGGGAATCCGGTCGTCGCGCAGCAGGCAGTAGGCAAGCTTGCCGTGCCTCGGCACATCGACCAGAACTGTTTTTGCCCGCGAAAGTATGGATGGCAAGGGGGCCGGCACAGAGTACAGCTTTCCAGTCCCGCAGGGAAGCCGATTAACAGTAGCCTTGCGCCGTGACAACGGCGGCGGGCGCAGTAGGCGGCAAGGTCGAATCGGGGTTCAGCAACCTCCGCCACATCGCGCTGAGCGCCTTCTGGTTCGGCAGCTTCTTCCTGTGGCAGCCGTTCACGTTCGTGATCATCCAGGACCAGGTCGACCAGCTGATCCCGGATCGGAACGCCCAGGGCGCGGCGATCGGCCTCGCCGTGAGCGTCGGCGGGCTGTTTGCGATGGCGATCCCTCCCCTCGTCGGGGCGATCTCGGACCGGCTCACGACGCCCTTCGGAAGGCGGCGGCCGATCATGATCGGCGCATCGATCCTCACGCTGCCTGGATTCCTGCTGATGGCGACATCACACAGCTACCTCCAGCTCGTGATCGGCTACGGCTGGGTCCAGTTCTTCTTCAACGCCGCAGGCGCAGCCTTCGCCGGGATCATCCCCGACGTCGTTCCGGCGCAGCAGTTCGGTCGCGCGAGCGGATTCCTGGCGACCATGGTTCAGCTCGGCAGCGGAGGCGGGCTCTTTACGTACGGCATCCTGCACGGCGCGCACCAGGATCGATGGATCTTCCTCGCCTTCGCCCTGGTCATCCTCGCGACGCTCATCCCGACGTCGCTGGCGGCTGCGGGCGAAGGCTCCGAGCCGCTGCCTCCACGCCTCGAGCATCAATCGATCGGGGCGGTGGTCAGGGAGTTCTTGCGTCCGATGCTCGGCGGCGACTTTGCGTGGGTCATCCTGACCCGGTTTTTTGTTTCGGCCGGTATCACAGCGGTCGCCACCTACCTTTTGAACTTCTTCCGCGACGTTGTCCGGGTCACCGACCCCGCGGGCTTCCTGACCCTCTGGTTTCTCGTCGTGCTGCTGGTGGCGGTCCCGTTTGGTCTGCTGGGCGGCCACTTCTCCGACCGGCTGAAGCGGCGCAAGGTTTTCGTCTATGCGAGCGGAGGCTTCCAGGCCTTCGTCGCCCTGGTTTTCATCGTCTTCTATCCGACCGCGCAGCCAATCGTTTTCGTGCTTGGCGCCGCCTACGGCATCGGGTACGGCCTCTTTTACGCCGTCGACTGGGCGCTCGCTTGCGACACGCTGCCCGACCGGAAGAACAGCGCCAAGGACATGGGCCTCTTCCACATCGCGCTAACCCTGCCCCAGTTCGTGGTCCCGTTCTTCGCGGGGAACGCGCTCGACTACTTCAATCACGCTTCAGCCAACTCGGGCTACCGGGTCGTGTTCTCGAGCGCGATCGTCTTCTTGATCCTGGGGACGGTGTTCGTAAGTCGAATCAGGTCGGTGCGCTAGCGGACCCCCGGGCCCTGCCCCTCCGGCGCTGCGCGCCACCTCCCCATGAATGGGGAGGATCTGAGAAACAAACGAGGCGGCGCCTGCAGCGGACACCGCCTCGACCGGGAAACCACCGGGTGACACGCTTTTGGTTTCTGCGCCGCTTTACGGCCGTTGCCTACTTGTGGAGGCCAACCTTTGCGCGAACTGTCGGTGGACCCGGACGGAGAACGAATTGCCTCCACCTTGCGACGATCCGAGGACAATGTCAAGAGGGTTACTTGATTTCGCGGATCTTGAATTTGAGGTAGGACGATGCCTGAGTTGAGCTACGTCCACGGGGCGAGCGCCATACCCCTGATCGGCGAGCCGATCTTCCAGAACCTGCGCCGAACCGCAACCCGTTTCGGCGATCGAGAGGCTCTCGTCGCGGCACACCAGGACTACCGCGCCACCTATCGCGAGCTGGTCGAGCAGTGCGAAGAGGTCGCCCGCGGCTTGATGGCCCGCGGCGTGAAGAAAGGCGACCGGGTCGGCATCTGGTCCCCCAACCGATACGAATGGGTGATCGTCCAGTACGCGACCGCGGCCATGGGCGCGATCCTCGTCAACATCAACCCCGCGTACCGGACCTCGGAGCTCGAATACGCCCTCCAGCAGTCGGGCATCAGGTTTCTGG
>VBHJ01000102.1:5496-6111 GCA_005887685.1 Chloroflexota bacterium
CAGTTCGACGACCCGATCAACATCCAGTACACGTCCGGCACGACAGGCTTTCCGAAGGGGGCGACCCTCACCCACCACAACATCCTCAACAACGGCTTTTTCATCGGCGAGACCCTGAAGTACTCGGAAAAGGACCGCGTATGCATCCCCGTGCCGTTCTATCACTGCTTTGGCATGGTGCTGGGCAACCTCGCGTGCACGACCCACGGGGCGACGATGGTGATCCCCGCCGAGGCGTTCGACCCAGTCGCCACGATGCAGACGGTCCAGTCGGAGCGCTGCACCTCGCTGTACGGCGTGCCCACGATGTTCATCGCCGAGCTCGAGCATCCCCGGTTCAAGGAGTTCGACTTCAGCTCTCTGCGCACCGGCATCATGGCCGGCTCGCCCTGCCCGGTCGAGGTGATGAAGAAAGTGCAGACCGTGATGCACATTCCGGAGATGACCATCGCGTACGGGATGACGGAGACCTCGCCGGTCTCGACCCAGTGCACGACGGACGATCCGCTGGAGCGCCGCGTCTCCACGGTCGGCCGCGTCCATCCGCACGTCGAGATCAAGATCATCGACCCCGAATCCGGCGCGGTCGTGCCGCGCGGAGCTGCGGGCGAGCTT
>VBHJ01000102.1:6126-13270 GCA_005887685.1 Chloroflexota bacterium
GCCAGGCCATCGACGCCGCGGGTTGGATGCACACCGGCGACCTGGCCACGATGGACGAAGACGGCTACATCAACATCGTTGGCCGGATCAAGGACATGATCATCCGGGGCGGCGAGAACATCTACCCGCGTGAGGTGGAGGAGTTTCTGTACCGCCACCCCGACATCGCAGACGTCCAGGTCATCGGCGTCCCCTCAGAGAGATACGGCGAAGAGGTGATGGCCTGGGTCAAGCTCCGCGAAGGCGCGGCAGCGAGCGCGGACGAGCTCGCCGCGTGGTGCAAGGGCAAGATCGCGACCTACAAGATCCCCCGCCACTGGAAGTTCGTCGACGCTTTCCCGATGACGGTCACGGGCAAGGTGCAGAAGTTCAAGATGCGCGAGGTCGCCGTCGAGGAGCTCGGGCTGGAGAAGGCCGCCGGAGTGAAAACAGCCTAGGCCAGCGACTCGTAGGGAAAGACGCCGGCGAAGGGCTCGTAGAGAAGGAGCACCTTCTCGACCTGCAGGACGTCGCGCATGAAGATCGCGCCGGCAGCGACGCCCGCAAAGCCAACGATGCCCAGGCCATCGTGCGGTGCGGCCTGCTCCGCGCTGTCCTGCATCGCGCGAAACGCCTGCGTCCGCCCTGTCTGGTTGGCGGTGGTGATGACCTGCTTCCAGGCGGCGGCGTAGTTGGCGGAGGGGTCGAGCCCGGCCGGCGCGGCCACGACAGGGACGCCGCCCGCGGCGGGAGCGGCCGCGGTCTTGGGCCTCTCGCTGAGGGCTTTTGCCACCGTCGACACCTCCGCCTCGGGCTCACCTTTCAGCGTGGGCAGGCGGCGAAGGAAGCCGGCGATCTGCTGATCGATCGGTGCCGCCGGTCTGTAGCCAGGGCCGGGGAGCACCGTCGCGAACGGCCTGTAGATCACCTCGAACTGGGCCGGCTGCATCGCCTCCCGTACAAGGATGCCGAGCGCAACGACCTGCGCCGACTCGAGCGCCGCGGCCGCCCCGGTGGGATCGCTCAACGACTTGTCGATCGCGGCCTTTGCCTGGGCGACCCTGAATCCGGTCGTGAAGGCGTTGACCATCGCCTGGTCGGCCCCGGAGAGCAAGCCATCGAGCACCCCTTCCACCGCGCCCACGGAGGCGCGCCGCCGGGCGACCAGGCGGGCTGTCGCGATCCACTCCCACTGCGCCGGCCCCAGCGACCTGCCGGCGGCGGTGAGAAACTGCCCCGCCTCGGTCGCGCTCAGCGGACTGCGACCTGCTCGGGAAGCAGGCCTTTCGCCCGCAATTTGTCGATGGGGTGGTAGGCATCCACGATGCGCATGGTGCCTGAAGCGGAGCGCAAGACCATGGATTGCGTGTACGCGTAGACGTCCTCGTAGCGGACGCCCTTCAACAACTCGCCCGAAGTGATGCCGGTGGCGGCGAAGAAGATGTCCTTGCCGGAGCACAGGTCGTCGAGGCACAGGACCTTGTCCGGCTTGTGTCCTTCCTTGACCGCAAGCTCTCGCTCGCGCTCATCGCGGAAATAGAGCTTGGCCTGCATGTCGCCGCCGATGGTCTTGATCGCGCAGGCGGCGAGCACTCCCTCCGTCGCTCCCCCCGAGCCCATCATGCAGTGAATGCCGAACCGCGTCTCGAGCGCGGCTTCGAGCGCGCCGGCGACGTCGCCGGCCGAGATCAGCTTGATCCGCGCCCCGACCTCGCGGATCTGGGCGATCACCTCTTTGTTGCGGTCGCGATCGAGCACGATGACGGACAGTTCCTGGACCGGCAGCCCTTCCGCCTTGGCGATCCGGCGAAGGTTCCACTCCACCGGCATCTCGAGGTCGATCACTCCTCGGGCCTTCCGGCCCACCACAAGCTTCTTCATGTAGTGGACGTGGGTCGTGAACATGGTTCCGCGCTCGGCCAGCGCGACGACTGAGATCGCCCCAGGCAGCCCGGATGCGGTGAGGCTGGTACCTTCGATCGGGTCGACCGCAACGTCCACCTCGGGCTCCAGGCCGTTGCCGATCGCCTCGCCGAAATAGAGCATCGGCGCCTCGTCCTTCTCCCCCTCGCCGATCACGACCGTACCTTTCATGTCGACCGTCGCAAGCGAGGTACGGATGGCATCGACCGCCCTTGCGTCGGCGGCATCCTTGTTGCCCCGGCCCTGCAGGGGCGCCGCCGCCAGCGCTCCAGCCTCTGTCACGCGAAGTAGCTCGAGCGCGAGGTTGCGATTGATCTTGGGTTCTTCGATCACGACGCTAATTTAAGGTTCAGACGAGGCCGCGGCGTCGGATCGGCAGTTTGTCCGCTTCGATGATGAGCTCTTCCTTGCGGGCCAGCCGGCGATCGCCACCCCTGTCGACGTAGACACAGGTGCGCTCCAGGACGGCTGTGATTCGCACTCTCTCGCCCTGCAGCACGGCGTCGAAGCCGTCGATCAGGACCTCGTCCTCATCGAGCTCGACCTCGCTGAGGGGTCGCGGGCCGCTCGGGCGGACCTTGGTGGACAGCTGGAGCTGGGGCCTGGGTCCCTGGGTGGGGCTTGGCTTGATGGTGAGCCGGGACGAGGCCGACCCCGCGAGCCGGATCCCGGTGCGGGGCGCGGGCGTCGCCGGCCTGACCGGCAGGGGGTTGGGGGTAGGCAGCTGGGTAAGCTCGGGGCGCCTGGCGGCCGGCCGCGGAGCCGGACTGGCCGCCTGCTTGGAAGCGGCCCTGGATGGCGGCTTGACCGCCTGACGCGGCTTCGGCGGGATTTTCTTCGCCGCCTTGGCGGCGGGACGCGCCGCGACCCGGGCGCGGGGCGCTTGGCCTCGAGCCCGGGCCTCCTTCTTGGACGGTCTTCTAGAAGAACTCACCCCAGAATTTTCTGACCTTCCCGACGGGGTTGGGCGCACTCTTCATGGTTACAACTGTGGATTGAGCAGGCACCTGAGACATTCGCTCCGGCGGCGTGTCCGGGATGCCCTCGGGATGGACCCGGATCACCCCGTAGTGGACTCCGCCTTCCTGGACGACGAGTGCTCCGACCGTGGCGTCGCCCTCGAGTCGTCCGGTGGTCGTGATCTTGAGCCGGTTGCTCGCGATGACGTTGCCCCGGACCAGGCCCGACACCGTGATCCGCACGCCGCGGATGTCCGCCTCGACGTGTGCCTCCGGACCGACCAGGAGGTCACCATCGCACTCGATCTGGCCGGTGAAGTTGCCCAGGACCTGCCCCGGACCCTTCAGCACAAGCCTGCCCGACAGTGCATCGTCCCGGGCCAGCACGGTCGCCTTGGGGTCGATTCCCAGGGCATCAGATCCCCCGTTCGTGCTTACGCTCCCCAGCGTCTCCAGTGCAACGTCAGTCATGTCGTTACCTCCCCAGGCCACCCATATCCCCTCGTCGGCGGCCCCTCCTAACGGCAGCATAGCGGCTGCCGGGGAAAAACCCGCGTGAACTCTGAGGCTGGGGCTCGAATTCAGTGGTTTCCCGGTACTAGGCCACTACAAATCTGGATGCGCCGACAGGTAGTCGATGAGCGCCTGCGTGCCCGGCGCGATCTCGCCGTCGATCACCAGCTCTTCGAGCTTTTGCTTGATCCGGCCCACCTCGGGACCCGGTGGGATCGACCGAATCCTCATGATGTCCTCGCCCGTGATGAGGGGCTCCAATCGCGAAGGCCGCTCGGCCATGACAGCGTCGAGGCGAGCCTCGAGCTCGTCGAGCTTCTCCGGATGGGGATAGGCCGACGCCGCGATGTCGGCCTTGGCCAGGAGCATCAACCGATCGAGGAGCCGGCCCGCGTCCCTGGCAAGGCGGCGCACCGCGCCGTCCGTCCACTCCGAGCTGTAAAAGACCGGGCGGAGGTGGAGCCGGACGAGCGTCACCACCACATCGATCTCCTTCTGCGCGAACCGCAAGCGTTCGAGTGCGTTTCTGGCGATCTCGGCGCCGACCTCTTCGTGACCGATGAAGGTTCCGTCGCCCTTGGCGGTCTCCGGCTTGCCGGCGTCGTGAAACAGGGCCGCGACCCGAAGGAGCAGGTCGGGCGGTGTCCCAGCGACAGTCAGCAGCGTGTGGCCGAACACGTCGTGGGTGTGGTAGCCGGTCTGGAGCACGCCCTTGCAGGCGGCGATCTCGGGCAGGATCATCTCGAGCAGCCCCGCCTCATCGAGCAGCTCGAGCGCGAGCTTCGGCCGCTCTGAAGTCAGCATCCGGCGCAGCTCGCCGGCCGTGCGCTCGATCGACACCACAGGCGGCGCGAGGCGCGACCCGAGGCGGCGCATGGCCGGCACCAGGTCAGGTGCCGGCTCGAAGCCGAGCTCAGCCGCGAACCGGACCGCGCGAAGCATGCGCAGCGGATCGTCGGCGAACGTGAGCATCGGGTCGGCCGGCGTGCGAAGAACCTTCGCCTCCAGGTCCTGTCGCGCCCCGAGCAGGTCCCGGACGTTGCCGTCGAAGTCCATCAGCAACGTGTTGACGGTGAAGTCGCGACGGCGCAGGTCCTCTTCTAGCGTCGCGCGTCGCACCTCAGGCTTGCGCGAGTCGGGCGCGTACGACTCGGCGCGCGCGGTCACGAACTCGACGAGCCGGCCCGGCAGGGCGACCTGTGCCGTGCCGAAGCGCTCGAACGTCACCGGTGGCGGGGCGCCGGCGAGCTGCGCGAATCGCTGAGCAAGCTCGAGGGCGTCCCCGTCCTCGACGACGACGTCGGGGTTCAGATGCGGGCGCCCAAGCAGCTTGTCCCGCACGTATCCCCCGACGATCCAGGCTTTTACGTGCAGGTCCGACGCGGCCCGGTTCAGCAGGCCGAGAAGCTCGCTCTCTTCGATTACTGGTTGATTCGCGCCCATTCCACGGCTCCCACCTGCCCTGCGCGATCACCCAGACGGGCACGGCGCAGGCGGGGCCGGCGTGCGGGCTTGATGAAAGGCGACGATCGAAGCGTCGCGAGCATGGTCGGCTGAATCAGGGCCCAGGATCGCGAAACACCGCCGCCGATCACGAAGATCTCCGGATCGATGACGTTGGTCAGGCTGATCAAGGCTATGCCCATGTAACGCGCGGCCCCTTCGACCACCATCCGAGCGTGACGATCGCCGCGCGCCGCCGCGGCAAAGAGCTCGCTCGCGGGATGCCCTGTATCGCGTGCGAGCGCGGTCCCGCTGACGAACGCCTCGAGGCAGCCGTGCTGCCCGCAGTTGTCCAGCGGCCCGTTGGGGTCGACGATCATGTGCCCGATCTCGCCCGCGGTCCCGTGCGCGCCGCGATGGAGCTTGCCATCGATGATCAAGCCCCCTCCGACGCCCGTCGACCACGTGATGTAGACCATGTTGCGCGAGCCCCGTCCGGCCCCGTGGTGGAACTCGCCCAGTCCGGCCATGTCCGCATCATTAGCGAGATTCACCTTCGCGCCCGTGGCCCGGCTCATGAGCGCCACAAGCGGCACGTTCTGCCAGGGCAGGTTCGGTGGATTGACCAGGACGCCTCGCTTGAGGTCGATCGGCCCGGGCGCTGCGATGGTGATGCTGCGAACCTTTTCCCGGCCGCGGTGGCGGTCGATCTCGCCCGCCGCCCAGTCCACCATCGCCTGCGGGGTTGGCAGCGTATGAGTCCGCGTCTTGACGCTGGCGATGAGCTGGCCGTCGGAGCGCGCGAGCGCGACCCGGACCTGCGTTCCACCGAGATCGATTCCGGCCAGCATGGCGCGATTAGGGTAACGGTGTTGACTCGGCAGGCAGGATTGCCCGCATACGACAAGGAGCGGCTATTTCCGCCGCGCGTCTGGCGGGCGGTCGAGCTGACAAGAAAGCACGGCTTTCCCCTCGCCTGCATCCCCGAGGTCGGGCGCCTGCTGGAGCTGTGCTCGGGTTTGCGTGGCATGGAGCGACTCTGCGAGCTCGGAACCGCCTATGGAGTCGGCGCGGCCTGGATTGAATCCGGGATGAATAGGGGCGCGACACTCTTCACTGTCGAGCTCGACGCGGGTCGCGCCGGCGCGGCGCGAAACTTGTTCGCCGACAACATCGCGGTCGAAGTTGCCACCGGCGACTGGAGCCTGGCGCTGCAGCGCGGGCCGTTCGACCTTCTCTTTAGTGATGGCGGTCCGAAGCGTCAACCCGGCGATCCGGAAAAGCTGTTGCCCCTTCTGCGCCCCGGCGGCGTGCTCGTTCTTGACGACTACACCCCCGGCTACGGCGAAGACGTTTCTCGCCAGATCTGGCTCGAGAATCCGGCCTATCGGGCCGTGGAGGTGATGCTGACCTCGAGCTCATCGGCGATCGTTGCCACGAGGCGATGAATTGCGGACCAGCCCCTCCGGCGCTGCGCGCCACCTCCCCATAAATGGGGAGGACAGGCATTCCTTACGAATCCGGTGGGGGAAGGCCGAAGGTCACCGTCGGAGCGATTGGAAGCAATCCTCGATCCTCGGTTTTGATCAACTGCCATCCGCCTTCATGCACCAGCCAATGGTGTCGGTGGCAGAGCAGGATCAGGTTGGACAACTCCGTGTTTCCCCCATTGATCCAGTGGACGAGGTGGTGTCCGTCGCACCGTGAGGCGGGCCGTTCGCAACCCGCCCACTGGCAGTGGCCATCGCGCGCTTTTAGCGCCCGCCGGGCCGGACCAGATATGACTCGCTTGGAGCGACCTACGTCGACCACGACCGATTCCTGGTCGAGCAGGACGCGCATCACGCTGCAGTCGCACGCCATGCGCTGGACCGAAGTCGAAGACAAAGGGAGTGAGAACTCCATCTCTCCACCCGTGGCTCCCACCAGACCCTTCACGGTTTCAACCGAGGCGGTGATCTGCAAGTTGGCCGGCTTACCCCCGTGGGCCAGCTCGACCAAGGCGTCGGCATTGCGCTTGTCCTGGTCCCGGCCATCGTCCCACGCTGTCCTTCGAGCCAGCGGCTCCAGCGCCGTGCGCACGACGGCGCCACCGACCGGGTCGAGCACTCCGTTGATCAGCAGGCAACCGTCCTCGCCGGTGGTGAGTCTCAAGTGGCGATTCTCGACCGCGTCAGCCTGCTCAAGGGCATAGCCCTTGGCGTCCACCGAGTGGCGGTACTGCATGCTCTTGTAGTAGAGCTTGCCCGGCGACATCTTTCGCGCCAGACCGAGCAGGACCGACTCATCGAAGCGTTTGCCGAGGGCAACCGCGGTTCGCGCGATCA
>VBHJ01000103.1 GCA_005887685.1 Chloroflexota bacterium
CTCGGCGGCGGCGCCGGCATCGACGAGCGACAGTGTGTCCCGGCCCTGGACTCCCATCGAGGCTTCGGCACGGCCGAGGTCGGTGCAGATGACGATCACGACCGGCGAGTTGGCGAGAAAGCTTGGCGTGACCTGGCGCACAGTTCGCATGAGGTCGGGATCGGTGACCACCAGGATTCGCCGGACAAGCTCGGCACCCCCCATCGGCGCGCGGCCGGCCGCCCACACCAACCTCGCGAGCGACTCCTCGTCCACCGGCTCGCCCGTGAACGAGCGGTGGAACCGGCGTTTGCGAATCGACTCCAGGACGTCCATGCCCGCCTCCTCAGCTCAATTGCTCAATGGGAGTGAAGTCGTGGTCGAGTCCGAAGGCCCGGGGCCCGAAGACATCAAGGGCCGCCGGCGTGCGCATGATGTCGGGCGTCGAGACCACCATCACCTTGACCCGCTGCCCATAGCGGATTCCTTCGGTGGTGATCGGCTCGGCGGTCTCCGCCTCGAGGATGCAGATCAGGTCGGGAACGATGCCGCGGACCTGGCCATCGACACGCGCGATCAGGTGTTCGTTCTGAAAGTTCAAGTCGAGTGGCGGGCCGTCACCATCCGACTCGATGGTCGCGTGGCCTTTCGCAAAACCCTCGGTGGTGCGGCGGAAGATGTCGGCGACTTTGCCCTCGAAGATGACACGGCCGTAGCGATAGGGCGTGTCCTTCAGCATCTCGATCAGGGACTGGAAGGGGTCCTGGTGGCTCTCCCTTGCTTCGCGCAAGCAGCGACCTATCCGAATCCCGAGGCTGATGGTGCCGTGGATGGAGGTGCGTTTGGCGGTGGCGCCGTCCATGCTGTATTCCGCGATGTAGGCCGCGCCGCCCATCCGAATCGTGATGCCTCTCGCCAACCACTCCATCGCCTTGTTGTCATGGGCGGTGAGGATGGTCGTGTCGCCAAATTCGTTGGTGATCGCCATCGGCGTTCCCGGCACTCCGTACACGTGGAAGGTCTCCATCTGGAGCTCCGGGAAAGCGCGCCCCATCCCGTCGGCGTCGATCACGGGCAGGCCGAGCCTGGCCCCCACGACCAGGGGCATCGTGGAGTTGATCCCCCCGCACTCGATCGGCATGGTGGCGTAGGCGCGCCGGCCCAGGTGCGCTTCCAGCGCGCGCAGCGAAGCCACGGCCTCGAGGCCGCTCGGGATCTTCTCCACCAAAACGGTGGGGGCGCCCATCATGGCCGTCGGGATGACGAAGGCGTCGTCCGGCACCTCCTCGGGAGAGATCAGCGTCAGCCGGCCACCCTCGGCGAGCGCCTGCTCCACCATCAAGCGGCCGACGTATGGATCGCCGCCTCCTCCCGTCCCCAGGAATGCCGCCCCACGGGCGAGATCTCGAAGGTCTTGAGCCGTCAGCTCGCGTCCCAACTCGTCAGCCCCGTACCGCCGCGCCGAAACGCTCTTCCACCGGCAAGTAGTCGATGTCGTAGCCGAAATAGCGCGGCCCGACCAGCGCCAGGCCGGCCGGAGTCCGCCACTTGCGGTCGCAGGGCGTCGCGATCACGGTGACCCTGAAGCCATACCGAAGCTCCTCAGTGGTGATGGGCTCACCGCTCTCCGCGCCGAGCACGATGATGAGGTCCGGCACCGACGCGACGATCTCGCCATCACGGATCGCGACCAGGTGCTCGTTCTGGAAACGGATCACCAGCGAGGCGCCGGTGTCACCCAGGACGCCGTCGATGCGGGCTTCCCCCTTGGCGAAGCCCGCCTCGGTTCGGCGTTGGACATCGGCGATCTTGCCTTCGAAGACGCGGTAGCCGCGCAGCCGGTGGAGGATCGCATCGACTGGATCGCCATGAGCCTGACGGGTCTCGCGGATGAGGCGTCCAAGCTCCTGGGCAAGCCCGATGGTGCCGGGCACCATGGACTGTTTGAGCTGCTGTCCCGAGAGGACGAAGAGGGCGATCATCGCCGTCGCGCCCATGTCGACCGTATTGAGCGGGCCAGACGTTCGGTCCAGCGGTTGTCAACCGTCGTGATCAGCGCGGTGTTGCCCTTCTCGTCGGCCAGCGCCATCGGCGTCGCGGAGATGCCGAACATGGTCGGTGTCACCATCTGGATCTCGGGGAAGGCTCGGCCCATGCCGTCCGCATCCACCAGGGGGATCTTCATCTGCGCGGCGACGCTGAATGGCGTGGTGGAGTTAAGGCCGCCTGCTTCGATCGAGACGGTGTGCGTGATCCGTCGCCCGAGGTACTCCTCGAGAGTCCTGAACGCGCGGATGATCTCGTCTCCGCGCGGCAGCTTTTCCACCATCACGGTGGGGGCTCCCATCATCGCCGACGGCACCACGAGGGCGTCATCGGGAACCTCGTCGACGTCGACCAGCGTCACGGGCCCGTGCTGGCGAATCGCCTGCTGGGCGAGCAGCTTGCCTATGTACGGGTTGCCACCCCCACCAGTGCCGAGCACTGCCGCGCCGACCGCCAGGTCCTCAAGGTCTGCCTCAACTACCGTTCGCATGACACCCCCTCACACCTCCAGAGCGACCCGGCTGCGTTCGAAGTCTTCGGTCGAGATCTCACCTTCGGCGGCGCGCCAGCACGCCACCATGTGCTCAGCTCCAACTGCTCGTAAGACTTGCTTCTCCTGTCGACATCGGTCTTTCGCAAACGGACAGCGGGGAGCCAGCCTGCAGGCTGGGGGCGGCTTGATGGGCGATGGCACTTCACCGGGCAACATCAGCCGGGTCTTGCGATCCAGGAGATCGTCTCCTGGCACAGCCGACATCAGTGCGCCCGTGTAGGGGTGGCGGGGTTCGGTGAAGATGTCGGCGGTCGGCCCCAGCTCGACCACCTCGCCCAGATACATGACTGCAACCCGGTCCGTCAGGTATCCGATCACCGATAGATCGTGTGAGATGAAGACCTGGGTCAGGTGCAGATCTTCTTTCAACCTTCGCAGCAGGTTGATCAACTTCGCCTGGACCGACACATCGAGGGCTGAGGTGGGTTCATCGAGCACCACCAGGTCGGGGTTCGGTGCCAGAGCGCGCGCGATGCCGACGCGCTGCTGCTGTCCCCCGGAAAGCTCGTGTGGATACCGATCAAACAACTCGTCCGAGAGTCCGACACGGTTGAACATTTCGTGTACTTCGGTGCGCACACCACCCGGCGCGACGAGCCGGTGGAGCAGGAGGGGCTCCGCAACTGTCTGCCATACCTTCATCCGCGGGTTCAAGGAACCAAGAGGATCCTGGAAAACCATCTGCAACTTCGGCCTCAGGCGCCTCAGCTTGCGGCCGTCAAGCCGAGTCAGGTCGATCTCGCGAAAACGAACGGACCCGGAGGTGGGCGGTTCGAGGCGCAATGCCACCCGACCCAGCGTCGACTTCCCGCAGCCGCTCTCTCCGACCAGCCCGAGCGTCTCGCCGCGACGTACGGTCAGTGAAACTCCATCGACGGCCCGGACCTGCTCGGTCCGGAAGGCGCCGGTCTTGATCGGATAGTGCTTGACCAGGTTCTCTATCGTGAGCATCACCGGGTCCGGCGCCTGCATCGGCACGTTCATCGCCGGCGCTCTCTCAGCCACTCGCCGCCACCTGTTGTCGCACTCCGACCGGGTTGTGACACGCCACGCGTTGGCCCGGTTCCATGGGTTCGAGGGCCGGCTGCTCGCGCGAACACACGCTGACGGCGTTCGGGCAACGGGGGTGAAAGCGGCACCCGCCCGGAGGGTCCATGAGGTTGGCGACGTTGCCTGCAATCGTCACGATGTCGCCTTTGAGCCCAAGTCGCGGCCGCGACGCGAGCAGGGCTTTTGTATAGGGGTGGCGGGGGGATTGAAACAGGTGCTCTATCCGGCCGACCTCTGCAATCCTTCCGGCGTAAAGCACAGCCACGCGATCACAGATCTGGGCCGCAAGTGCGAGGTCGTGAGTGATGAGAAGCATGGCCATACCGGTGCGCTGGCGAAGCTCGCGCAACAGCTGAACGATCTGGTACTGCGTGGTCACATCGAGACCGGTTGTGGGCTCGTCAGCGATGAGGAGACGAGGTTCGCAAGACAGCGCAAGCGAGATCATGATTCGCTGCGCCATCCCGCCGGAGAGTTGATGCGGATACGAACCGAGCCTGCTCTCGGGATCCGAGATATGAACGCTCTTCACGATCTTGACCGCTTCCTGCCGTGCTTCGCGTTTTGACATTCCGCGCCGGATCTCGAGAACCTGGGTCAGCTGCCGGCCGACCGTGATCACCGGATTGAGCGCCTCCCGCGGGTTCTGAAAGATCATCGAGATCTCCTTGCCGCGGATCTCCTCCTCCAGCTCGGACTCCGCAAGCGCGACGAGATCACGCCCCTGCAAACGGACCTCGCCTCCAACGACTCGGCCGGGCTGCTTGAGCAGGCCGATGATCGAATAGGCGGTCACAGATTTGCCCGATCCGGTCTCGCCTACCAGCCCCAGCACCTCTCCTGGCTCGATCTCCAGGCTCACGCCGTCCAGGACACGCAGCTCGCCACTGCGGAGAAAGAAACTCGTGCGGAGATCCGAAACCTCGAGCAGGGGCACTGCCTATACCCTCCGCCGCTTGGGATCGAGGATGTCCTGCAGTTGAACCCGAGCACCGCGACAGCGATCGCCAGGCCCGGAAACGTGTAGATCCACCAGTGACCCTGCAGGAAATCCTGTAGGCCCATCGAGATCATCACTCCCCACTCCGCCGTTGGGACGCGCACACCGAGTCCGATGAAGCTGAGCCCGGCCGCCTCCAGGATCGTGAAGCCGCACTGCAGCGTGGACAGCACGATCACCGGTGTAAGGCAGTTCGGGAGCAGATGCCGCCACAGCAATCGCCAGCGAGAATTGCCCACGGCGACCGCCGCGAGCGCAAACTGCGATTCCTTGACCGAGAGCATCAGGCCGCGCATGAGCCGCGCGTAGCCGGGGATGTTGATCGCCGCCGTGGCCACGATGACGGTGATCACTCCGGGACCAAGTGCCCACGCCACGGCCATCGCAAAGACGAATCTGGGAAACGCTTGGAGGACGTCCTGGCTGCGCATGACTCCCTCGTCGAAAAAGTGGCCGAAGAAGCCCGCGAGGGCGCCGATCGTGACTCCAATCACGGTCGAAAGAACCACCGCAGACAGCACCATGATCAGGTCGAGGCGCGCGGCGACGACGACACGGGTCAAGACATCTTCTCCGTACTGGTCGGTCCCAAACGGGTGCGCGAACGACGGCGGCACCGCGGCGTCACCCAGGTTCACGCCGTAGGGGTCGTAACGCGCGAGAACCGGGCCCAACAACGCCGAGAGAAAGATGAGCGCGACGATGAACAGTCCGGCGAAAGTGGCCGGGTTGCCTCTCAGCTGGTAGACGAAGTCGCTGAAGCGCCCGACAACGGGTGGCGGCGCCGCAATCGAGCTCCCGGGCGCGACGATCTCCTCGATGGCCACGTCAGTACTGCACCCTCGGATCGAGCGCAGCGTTGGCGATGTCGAGGCAGAGGTAGATCACCAGGTAGAGGAAGGTCACAAGCAGCACGAAACCCTGGATCGCGGGGAAGTCACTGCTGAGGAGCGCGTTGTAGGAGTACTGGCCCATGCCGGGCCAGGAAAAGATGATCTCGACGAGCACCTCACCGCCCAGCGCATATCCGTAGACGGCGGCGATTATGGTGAGGATCGGGATCATGGCGTTCTTGAGGGCATGCCGCAGAACGACCACCCGAAAAGGCAGGCCGAGAGACCTGGCGGTTCGGATGTAGTCGGATTGGAGCACCTCGACCATGACGGCCCGCGTCATCCTCGCGATCGGCGCCATGGCCACGAACCCGAGCGTGAAACATGGCAGAGCCAGCGCTTTGACGACCTGCCCGAAGAGATCGAAGTTGCCTGTGAGCAGCGAATCAACGGTGAAGAACCCGGTGATCGGCTTGACGAAAACAGTTGCTGAGCCAGTACGGCCAACCGGCCCAGGCAGCCAGTCCAGGTAATAGAAAAAGACGTAGAGCAGCATCAGGCCGAGCCAAAAAATGGGCATGGAAACTCCCAGCACCGACACGGCACGGGCCACGGAGTCGATCCACGAATCCTTCTTGATCGCGGCAGCGATCCCCAGCGGGATGGCGGCCAGGACCGCGAACAGCATCGCGTAGGTGACAAGCTCGAATGTCGCCGGAAATCGCTGACGCAAGTCCTTGGAGACGTCCTGGGCGGTCGTGTAGGACGTTCCCATATCGCCGTGCGACAGATCCCGCAAGTAGAGAGCGAACTGCTCATAGAAGGGCCGGTCCAGGTAAGCCAGGTGCTTCAGCTCAGCCCGGCGCTCGGTCGAGATGTAGGGCCCGGCAACCCGGTCGATCGGGTTGCCGGGCACGATTCGTGTCAGGGCGAAGACCAGGAATAGCGCGACCAGCATCACGGGCACGATGAAGAGAAGGCGTCTCGCCGCGTACAGGAGGAGACGTGTGGAGCCCATGCGGCCGTTATTCCGGCTGGCGGCCTAAACCTTGTACATGTATGCGTACCGGTTCAATTCGTCGTTGTAGTAGACATAACCCTTCACGTTGCTCCTGAGCACCACGTTCCAGTTCGGTCCGACCAGGAACGCGTGCGGCGCGTCGCCGATGACGAGCTTCTGAGCATCTTTGCTGCCCTGGATCCTTCCCGCCTTGTCCAGTGAGAGCGTCCACTGCTTGACGAGCGCGTCCACCGCCGGGTTGCTGTAGCTCACATAGTTGGTCGGGCTGGTGGAGCTTACGTTCCAGCTCATGTGGTACCAGGGGTCGTTGACCCACGAGAGCCACTCGTCGATCCACATGTGGAGCTTGCGGCCCTGCTCTTGCTCGTTGAACGGCGCGAAGGCGACCTTCTGGATCGACACATTGAGCCCGATCTGCTTCAAGTTCGATTGGATCAGCACCGCGGCTCGCTCGGCCTCCTGCCAGTCGGCGCGCACCGTCAGCGTGATGGGAGGAGCACCCTGACCACCCGCAAAGCCCGCTGACGCGAGCATGTCGGCTGCCTTCTTCAGGTCGGTGTTGTAATTCCAGGTGCTGAAATCGCTGGACGGCATCCCGTTGCCGATGATGCTGCGATTGGCCTGTGCGTACCCGTGGAAGACATCCTTCAGGATGTTGTCGTAAGGAACCGCGTAGGAGACCGCTTGCCGCGCGGCTTTCTTGTCGAATGGGCTCATCTTGTTGTTCATTTCGAGAAACAGGTTGCGGGGGTTCGGGAAGGTGAGCACCTGCAGGCTGGAATCCTGCTTCAGCGTATTCAAGTCCTGGACCGGCGGCACCATGATCATGTCGACTTCGCCGCTCTTGATCAGGAGCTCGCGCTCGGCGGCATCAGGGACGATTTTCTGAATCACCTTGGCCAGCTTGGGTTTGGTCCCGTAATAGCCGGGGTTCGCCTTCAGCACGATGCGATCGCCAGGAACGTACTCGTCAAGCATGAACGGCCCATTGCCTGGAGCGAGGTTCTTCTTGAAGTAGTCGGTCGCCCATTGATCGGTTGAAGTTGCATGCGCCTTGACGTCCTTGATATCGAGGGCGCTGGTGTTGTGCATCGTGTTGTTCTTCATCAAAAGCAGATTCGGAGCATCCATCGTGATTGCGACGCGTCGATCGTCGAGTGCCTTGATGTGGCTGGGGTCGGGCACGGCCGCCATGCTGAGCAGGAAGTAGGAGATACCCTGCGCCTCGAAGATGCGGCGGTAGCCCTGTTCGATGACAGGGGCGGTGATCGGTGTTCCGTCGTTGTAGGTAAGTCCCTGGCGGAGCGTGAAGATCACCTGGTTGCCACTGGTCTGGTAGCTCTCGGCAAGCATGCCGTCGATTTGCTCGGTATCGACGCCGGTGAAGTTGACTCCGGCGACGGTCTTGTCGGCGTGCTTGTACTGGGTCAGCTGGTCAAATGTGTTCTGGATGGTCGTCTGCGCCGGCTTGCTGCCGACGGTGAACGCAGGGTCGAACGTGTCGATGTCGCCTTCGACCGCGACCACGAGAGTGTCGGTCGGAGTCTTGGAGGTCGAGGTGGTGCTGGTGCCATGAGCGGGAGAACATGCCGCCAGCAACGAATCGACCACGCTGAAACTGAGTGCGGCGCCCACGCCGTACTTGAGCACGTCTCGGCGGGTGACCGAGGCTCGAAACGCCTCCCACGCTGCAACGTCTTCCAGTCGACTGCGCTCCCCTTTCATCGTTACCTCCCCGGATTGGCCACGGTCTCAGGCAGTGGCTGTGTCGCCAGTTGTGCAGCAAGCCCGAAAGCCTCGAGCTCGTCTCTCGATGGCGTGGCGAAGCCACCGATCTTGCTTGGCCGCCAACCCAGTTCGCCCAGGTCGGCAAGAAGCTCCGCGTACTTGAAGGGCGCTACCGTGGCGTCGACCACAGGAACGCCGAGCTGCGTCTGCAACGCTTGAAAGAATCCGTACTCCGCGGTGCAGCCGAGGACAACCACCTCGGCACCGTCGTTGGTGACCGCATCATGAGCGGCTCTGGTCAGTCGTTCGTGTGTGAGGTTGGGATTGTCCTGGAAGTCGTGAACCCCGAGCTCCACCACTTTGAATGACGCGAGCCGGTCGCGATAGCCATAGCGCGTCACGTTGTCGCGCATCTCCGGCACCCATTTCCGGCGCCCGACGATGACCGAGAAAGAATCGCCGAGCGTAGACGCGATGTGGATGGCGGACTCGCACGGCGCCGCTACCGCGATGCGCGTGGCCACCTCGCGGGCCGCGCGCAGGCCGGTGTCGTAAAAGCAGCCGATGACCGCGGCATCGAATCCGTCGCGCTCGGCGGCGACGACCATGGTCAGGACATCCGGCGTGACCCATGCCTCGTAGGCGTGGTATTCGAGATGGTGCGGGCCGCGCTTCAACGAGCGAACCTCGACCTCAGTCGTCGCCCGTTTGACCCTTCGCAGCTCGGCGCCGATGGTGGCGTCGAAAACGGAGGTGCCCAGCGGGTTGATCCACAGAATTCGGCTCACAGGCTGACCTCACACAACGCTTTCTGCCTCCAGCGCGAGCTCACCGATCGCCTTCACTCGAATCCGCGCGGCGTTGCTCGGCAGATAGGCCAGCGGAACCTCCTCCACGTCCACGATGTTCACCGTTTCTTCGCGTGCGCCGGCCGCCACGGCCTTCTCGACAGCCTCTTGCTTGGCCTGCTCCAGGGCCGCTTCCCGGCCCATCTGGTCGAGCGCGAAGATCCGGTCAACCTCTCCGCCCACTTGCGCGATGGCCGCCCCGATGGCGTTGGCCACCGCAAAGTGGCTCGGCTTGACCAGCTCCGAGGCGCCGGCCAGGCGATCTCCGAGGAGGATGCTGCCGCCCCCCACGACGACCAGCGGGATTGGATCGGCGCTGGTTTTCATCCGGTCGACGGCCTGGCTGATGGATTCCTCGATCAACGCCACCGCTCGCTGAATCAGCTGGCGCTTGAGGTGCCGCACCGTGCGGGGATCCCCAATCTCGGCTCTGCCGGCGGCCACGGCGATGTCTGTCGCGGTCAGGATCTCGCCGCCAAAAATCAGAGCCTTGCTGGTCAGCTCGTAACCGACACTGTCCGGCCCGATCCGCAGCTCACCGTTGGCCCGCACCAGGCTGCCTCCACCGAGGCCGAAGGACAAGACATCCGGCATGCGGAAGTTGGTCCTGACCTGTCCGATCTCGACGGTCACCGAAGCCTCTCGCGGGAAACCCTGTTGAAGAACGCCTACATCGCTTGTGGTGCCGCCAATATCCACCACCGCGCAGTCGAGGCGGCCCGAGAGGAAGGCTGCCCCGCGCATCGAGTTCGTCGGTCCGGAAGCAAAGGTCGCAACCGGGTAGCGCTCGGCGTAGTCAACGCTCATGAGGGTGCCGTCGTTCTGGCTCAGGTAAACCGGAGCCTTGATGCCGACCTGACGAAGGGCCGAGTCGAAGGCCTCAACAATGTGGACGGCGAGGTCGCGCAGGCAAGCGTTCATGATCGTGGCGTTCTCACGCTCCAACAGGCCGATGCGGCCGATCTCGTGGGAGAGGCTCACCATGACGCCGGGCAGCTGGCCCTCGAACACACGCGCTGCCTCCAACTCCATCTCCGCGTTGACCGGCGAGAAAACGGAGGAGATGGCGATCGAGCGGATGCCCTTCTTGCCGATGTCCTCGGCCACGCCGCGCAGCTCATGCGGATCCAGCTTGGAGATGAGGCGGCCGTCGAACTCGTGGCCGCCGTGGCACAGGTAGGTGTGGTTGCCGATTGCCTCCTTCAGCCTCGGCGGCCAGTCAACCATCGGGGGGAGGGCCTGGGTGGCCGGCAGGCCCAGGCGAATCGCCGCCGTCGGCATGAGACGCTTGGCCTCGACCACCGCGTTGGTGAAGTGGGTGGTGCCGATCATGACCGCCATCACCCGGCTGGGCTGAACGCGGCTGTCGGCAACCAGCTTGCGCAGCGCGGTCACGATGCCGCTGGTGACGTCGGCGGTCGTCGGCGTCTTCACCTCGCCCAACACTCGCTCGCCGTCCATCAGGACCGCGTCGGTGTTGGTGCCCCCGACGTCAATGCCGATACGGGTTGACATCTTCTCAGCCGGCTGGTCGGCTCTTCGTATCCCCCATTCCGCAAGAGCGTGGGCCGGTTCGGGGCCGGTCCGACTGCTCGAGAATATGCGGCCCACGGGTCGGTGTCATCGGCTGATCGCACTGATTTCCAGGCTGTTTTATGCTCATTGCCACACAGGGAAGCGATGACTCAGCTGAGAGCGGTCATGGAGGCCCCCCACATCGCCCGGAGCGCCCGGGTGCTTTGTGCCGCCGGCCACGACCGCGAGGTCAGCCGGGTCGTGCTGCTCGAGGACGCCCACGGCCTGGTCGGGGCCTCGTCCGACAGCATCGTCGTGCTCACGACCGCGGCTTCCCGCGACCTGGCTCGCTACGGGCTGGTCATGGCCGTCCGGCGGGCAGCCACACGAAGCATCCCAGCCCTCTGCCTGACCGACTTCGGCGAACAAAGCCTTCCCTCGACCGCGCAGGACCTGGCGATCCACTACCGCATCAGCGTCATGGCGATTGCTCCGGGCGTCGACCTGGCCCAGCTGATCACTGCCGCCCACGATGAGTTGGTGGGCGGGGTGGGGCGCCTGCTAGCTCGGGCCGGCGCCGCCGCGGAGACGCTCGACCGAGCCGATGCTGAAGAGACGCCCGTCACCGAGGTGGTGACGACCGTGTCTGACGAGCTCGGACTTCCCATCACGGTGCGCCCTCCGGACGCGGGCGAGCTGGGGGCTCAAGTGGTGGTCGACGGCACTGACGAGGCCTGGTTTACGGTGCCGGCCACCCGATCGTCGGACGATGTGATCACCAGCCTGGTGCTGAATCGCCTGGCCCAGGTCGCGGAACACCAGATGATCGCTGCCCGCCGAGCCTCGCAACGGCCGATCCTCTCGCGTGCGGCGGTTCTTTCCGAGCTGCTGCTCACCGACGCCGACAACGCAGAAAGGCTCGTCCCCCGCGCTCGACGCCTGGGAGTTCCCATCGACGGCTGGCTCACGGTGATCCGGTTGGAATTTGACAATCTCGGCCGCCTCACCAGGGGGGATGA
>VBHJ01000104.1 GCA_005887685.1 Chloroflexota bacterium
TGTGGTCGCGGTCCACGGGTCTCACAAGCTTCAAGCTCAGCGGGCTGCCGGCGATGCCGTCGGGCTATCAGTACTCCAATCTGACAGTTGGCCCGGCTGGGCCATGCATCCCGGGCGTGTTCGCCGGAGTGCAGGCTTCCGCGCAGCCTCCGGCGCCGACGCCTACGCCATCGCCGCCGCCCCCGACCGTGGACTGGTCCGCCCTCACGGTCAAGCCGCTGCACCTGAACGACCTGCCATCCGGTTCGACGTGCCCCGTCACGCCGAGCGTGAACCTCAAGGTCAAGGCCCAGACCGGCAAGTGGCCGAACTATGGGTTCGGCAAGGGGCCTGCGTATCTGAGCGGGCAATTCACCTGGTATTCAGCCGGCGCGCAAGGGGCCGTCATCCTGGTCGATCCTGTCTACAAGGGCCCGGTGCTTGTACGCAGCCGGCGGCTAGACGGCAAAGGTGCGCTGACCTTCAGCGGTGCCGGCGGTGACGCGGTGGGCAACGGGGCGTTTGGAATCCCGCAGACATCCGCGCCGCCTTATTGGGGCACGTGGGCCGGGAGTGTCGCCCCAAGCACGCCCGGATGCTACGGAATCCAGTTCGACGGAACCTCGTTCAGCGTTGTCATCGTGATTTCCGTCAAGCAGGGCCCCCCGCCACCGGGCTAATCCTTTAGGCCTCGGATTCCGCACGTCTGGCGGGTCAGCGATGCGGAAATCCGACACTGGAGCCGCCCGGCCCGTCTAAGCTCCCCCCGTGCAAAGAACCGGCCCGGGCCTCGCCGCTGTCGGCGCCGAGCGCCGCCTGGCCATCTGGTTCGCCATTTACGCAATCGCGCTCTGCGGGCTCGTGTTCTTCGTCGCCGGATTGCTCCCGGAAACCGTGTTTCTGATCCTGATCAGCGAGGTCGTGTTTATCACGCTGCGGCCGAAGCCAGCCTTCAGCGCCTCGACTTACAGGCCACCTGCGCCGGAGCGATGGCAAACCGCGATCACCGTATCGAGATGGGCGGCGCTCGCCAACAGCGCCTGGGCTATCGTTTCAGCCGCCGTTGTCATCACGATCGTCGCGCTGATCGTGATCGTGGTCTTTATCGTCATTGGAGTGCAGACGCACCATGGACTCGGCGTGGCGAACTTCGCGGTGCTGGTGCTCCTTGCCGCATGGGTATCGACCAGGCCGCTCTGGATTGGGCCGCTCAGGAATGCGTTGAAAGTGGAGGCCACCAAGCAGCTGTCCCCTTACCTGGCCACCCTCCACGTCGGCAGTGATGGCGTTGAATTTGACATGCGGCCCGCGTTCATCCGCCGCGCGCCGGAAAGCTATCGCTTCTGGGTGGCCTTTGCGGAGCTCGATGAGGTCCGTGTCATGGACGGGCTCACCGCCCAGGGCTACTGGGGCGCCATGGGTGAGTACGACCCCACCATCGGTATCAGGATGTCGGCGGAGTTGCTCCACTTCATGGCGGACCAGAGAGCGAGGCCATCGATCATCGCGTTTCTTGGATTCGGCACGCACCTGTTGGTTCGTGGCCCGACGCTGCTCTACGTGATCGGGAACGCGGACCCCTTCGCACCCGCGGCGGTCGCCGCATGGCAGGCCTGGCGCACGGCGCATCCAGCGGCCGCGGCGCCGACCACCTAGGACTCGAGCGCCGGAAACCTCCACGGCTGGCGCTCCCGCACGACGCCGTAAACGGCCTCGACGATGGTCTCGCGATTCGGCTTGCTGAAGTAGTCCCCGTCCGGCCCGTACGCCGGCCGGTTCGCTGAGGCGGCGAGCGTCCGCGGCGCGGCGTCCAGGTGCCACCAGCCCTGCTGCACCTCGAGGATCTGCTGCAGCATGAAAGCCGACGCGCCGCCCGGCACGTCCTCGTCGACCAGGATCAGCGCGTGCGTCTTCTCCAGCGAGCGCACCAATCGGTGACCGACGTCGAACGGGTTCAGCGTCTGCACGTCGATGACCTCGCACGACACGCCGAGCGACTCGAGCGTCTGAGCAGCGTCGAGCGCGATCGCGCAGCACGCGCCGTACGTCACCACGGTCGCATCGGTGCCTTCACGCAGGACCTCGGGCACGCCCAGCGGCACGGTGAACGATCCGACGTTGTCGGGCACCCTTTCCTTCAGCCGGTAGCCGTTCAGCACCTCGATCACGACGCCCGGGTTGTCGCCCTGGAAGAGCGTGTTGTAGAAACCGGCGGCCTGCGTCATGTTGCGCGGCACCGCCACGTAAATGCCTTGCAGGGCGTTGAGCAGCACCGACATCGGCGACCCCGAGTGCCAGATGCCCACCAGCCGGTGGCCCTTGGTCCGGATCACCACGGGCGCCTTCTGCCCGCCGACCGTTCGCCAGTGCAGCGTCGCCAGGTCGTCAGCGGCTGTCTCCAGCGCGTAGAAGAAATAATCGAGGTACTGGATGTCGCAGATCGGGCGCAGGCCTCGCATGGCCGAACCGATCGCCTGGCCGAGGATCGTCGCCTCCCGGATGCCGGTGTCGGTGAGGCGCAGCTCTCCGTACTTCGCCTGCAGACCCTCGAAGACGAGGTTGACGTCGCCCAACCGCCCCACGTCTTCACCGATCACGAAAATCCTTGGGTCACGGGCGAAGTTGGCGTCGAAGTTGCGCACCAGGATTTGCCGGCCGTCGACGATTGGCGATTTCTCTGAGTACGCGGCAGGCACCACCGCAACGTTCAGCGGTGAATCCGGCGAGCTGCTGTAGAGGTACGAGTTGTAACGCTCTTCGTTCTCGCGCCGGTAGCCGGCGACGAACTTCGCCAGCTCGGTGCGCGCGGGCGACTCGATGCCTCGGAGCTGATGCAGGGCACGAGAAGCGCTCGACATGACGAGAGACCGAGTCACCTTGTGGGCCTCGTCGAGCGAGTTTGTGATCTCGGCGACCTCGGGCATGTCGACGCGGCGAAGAATCGCCACGGCCCTGTCCCGCTCGGCGCGAATCGGTGACTGGAACGCATCCCATGCCAGGTCTCGCGCAGCCTCCACAGCTTCCTTGTCGGCCGCCTCCCAGCCCTCGAGCTGCGACTCGCTGGCGACGCCGAACTCGATGATCCAGTCGCGCATCCGCGCGACGCAGTCGTATTCGTTCTCGAAGCGCAGTCGCTCCTTGGACTTGTATCGCTCATGGCTGCCGCTGGTCGAGTGCCCCTGCGGCTGTGTCATCTCGGTGACGTGGATCAGTGCCGGTTTCTGCTCGCGCCGCACCTTGTCGATCGCGTTCGCGTAAGTCTCGATCAGTGCCGCGTAGTCCCAACCTCGGACGACGTGAATGTCGATGCCCGGCCGGTCGTCGGGCATGAAGCCACGCAGCGCATCGGAGATCGATGCCTTGGTCGTTTCGGCCGTGATGGGGACCGAGATCCCGTAGCCGTCGTCCCACACCGACATCGCCATCGGGATCTGGAGGACGCCCGCGGCGTTGATCGCCTCCCAGAAGAGGCCCTCGCTGGTCGCTGCGTCGCCGATGGTGCCAAACGCCACCTCGTTGCCGTTGACCGAGAACCCGTCCTGCACCGTCTTGAGCTGCGGGTTCTCGCGATAGAGCTTGGAGGCGTAGGCGAGCCCGACCAGTCGCGGCATCCAACCGGCCACGTTCGACACATCGGCGCTCGAGTTGGGGATGTCGATGGAGCGGGCAAACTCTCCTCGGTCATCGAGGAAGCGGGTGGCGAAGTGGTTGCCCATCTGGCGGCCGCCGGACGCGGGCTCCGCCTCGAGGCTCGCGTTGCCGTAGAGCTGGGCGAAGAAGTCGCGGACGTTCGACATCCGGGTCGCCCACATGAACGTCTGGTCCCGGTAGTAGCCGGCGCGCCAGTCGCCTGGCCGGAACGTCTTCGCCATGGCGATCTGCGCGACCTCTTTGCCGTCGCCGAAGATGCCGAACGTGGCGTTGCCGCGCAGCACCTCGGCCCGGCCGATCACGCTCGCCCGACGGCTGCTGTAGGCCAGACGGTAGTCGGCGACGATGGCTTCGGCGGTCAGAGAGAATTTGGAGCTGCGAAGCGCTTTCGCCATAGATGCCGCGTGCGCGGCGAATCTAACTTAGCAGAGGGCCGCCCGGCTCAGGCCTACGCTGAGCTGACGCGCTCTCCTTCGTGCTCGCGGCGAAGCAGGCCCGGCCGGCTGGCCTGCAGGGCCTCCTTCATATGTCCGTACGCCTTGCTCAGCTCGCCACGACGTTCGAGGATCTCGGCGTAGACGCCGTGGCACTGCAGCAGGCGCTCGCGCATGCCGAGCGCCTCAAAGCCGCGGATGGCCTGCTCGAACTCGCGGTCGGCTGATTCGTGCTCCCCGTCGACGTCGGCGATCCGCCCCAACCAGACATGCGCCTCCGCGATGTTGGCGCCCTCTTCCAGGCGCTCGGCCAGCTCGAGGGCTTGCTGCGCGCCTTCGCGGGCTTGCTCCACCTTGCCTTCTTTCATCGACAGCTCGCACAGGCTCAGCAGCGCGTGGCTGCGGCCGGACTCGAGGTCGCTTTCGTTGCACAGCTCGAGCGATCGGTCGAGATGGCTGCGCGCCCCCGCGAAGTCTCCCTTCGCCATCAGGACGAGCGCGAGGTTGTTCTCAGAGCTTGCCAACGAGACCCGATCCCGGAGCACCTCGAGCAGCGCGACCGACCGGGTTGCGTACCTGGCCGCGAGTTCGACCGCACCAGCCTGGTGATAGGCCATGCCGAGCCCGCTGTACATGCGCGCAACCCGCCGCAGGTCGAAAACCGAACCGCCCACCTCGATCGCCTCCTCGTACGCGGCGATGGCCCGATCCCACTCCCGATTGGCGACCAGGACGCCGGCGAGGATGCCGAGCAAGCGAGCCTCGGTCGGAGTCGGCACAGGTTTCAGGGCGCGACAGACCGACAGAGCTTTTTCCGCAAGCTCCAGTGCGTCTTTCGGCTGCGTGGAGTTCGCCAGGGACGCCTGCGCACCGATGCATTCGGCGAGCATCACGCCATCGTTGACCGCCTCAAAGTGCGCCCGCGCTTCCGCGAGGAGGGACGAGGCTCGCTCCGGCTGCGACGAAGCCAGGCACGCCTGGGCCAGGAAAAAGCGAATGCGCCCGAGGCGGAATGCGGTGGTGCCGCGCTCGAGGAATGACGTCCCGAGTGCGATGGCCTCCTGGTTTTGTCCGTCAGCGACGAGGGCCTCGAGCTCGATCAGCCTTGCCGATGCATCGTCGGCGGCACCGACCGGCTCGGCGAGGAAAAATTCGACCGGCTTGCCGGTGCGCCGTGCGATGTGCTCGAGGGTCGGCAGCGACGGTCTCGTGCGTCCGGTCTCGATCAGATAAATCGCCGGTGCGGTGACGTGACCCTTCCCCAGCTGCGCGAGGCTGAATCCGGATTCGGCGCGAGCCTGCTTGACCGAACCGGGGCGAAGGTTGATGCCGGGAAGCCGTCTGCGTTTGGCCGCGTCAGTCGCAACTGGTGCGTCTGAACGGCCGCTACCCACGGTTCGTCACTTTATATGAAACCCACGCGCCCTGTCTGCATGCGTTTCTGAAACGCACGTTTCAGGATCAGGAGTCGACCTTTTAAGCCAAATTTCCCGGTTGAAACATACTTAACGTTGTTAAGTTAGAATGCTCTTCGCAGGTCGCGGTCAGAGTGCTTCCCGCCGCGGCCTGCTCTCCTCCCATTCACGGGAGAGGCTGGTCCTCCCCATTTATGGGGAGGTGGCGCGCAGCGCCGGAGGGGCTGGAGGAGCTGTTCCTCCCCATTCATGGGGAGGTGGCGCGCAGCGCCGGAGGGGCTGGAGGAGCTGTTCCTCCCCATTCATGGGGAGGTGTCGGCGCAGCCGACGGAGGGGCTGACCCAAACCCCTATGAAGCCGGATACGTCCCGAACAGCTTGATCTCCGCGCTCGCCTCCTCGAGATCGCTCAAGGCCGCCTCGGCCGCCTCCGCGGCCGCCGCCTCACCGTTGATCGAAAAGTCGAGGTAGAACCGGTACTCGAACGGGCGGCCGAGGATGGGCCGGCTGTCGAGCCGGCTGAGATTCACGCTCCGCCGCGCAAAGCAGTCGAGCGCATGCGCCAGGCTGCCCGGCCGGTGCGCCGTGACGAAGGCGATCGAACCCTTCCAGCCTTGACTCGCCTTCGACGGCCGGGCCGGATCGCCCTTCTCGACCACCACAAATCGCGTGCGGTTCTCCGCATCGTCCTGGATCGACTCAGCCAGCACGTACAGCCCGTAGCGAGCGGCGGCCGCCTTGCTGGCGATGGCCGCGGTGCCCGGCTGCCGCTGCTCGGCGACGGCACGAGCGGCGCCGGCCGTGTCGTGAAACGCGACCGATCGGATCTGGCGGGAGTGCAGGTAGCGCTCGCACTGCGCGAGGGCCTGGGGGTGAGAAAGCGCGCGCTCCACGGGGCCCGGCCACCCAAGGAGGCAGTGGCGCACCGGCTGCACGTGCTCGCGCACGATGCGCAAACCAGGCAGCTCCCACAGCAGGTCGGAAACCTCCTGCACGATCCCGGCGCTGCTGTTCTCCACCGGCAGCACCGCCGCCTCCACCGCGCCCATCGCCAGCGCGTCAAAGGTCAGGCGGAAGGTCGGGAAACCAACGGCCTCCGCACCCGGAAACACGGCGGACACCGCCTCATCCGAGTAGGCGCCGGGCTCCCCCTGGTACGCAACTCTCACCCGAAGATCAGATGTCGAAGTGTGTCCGCGACGTGATTGTGGTCGTGCAGCTGGTCGGTCACCGGGGGATGTCCATTGCCCTCGTGGCCGTTGGAATCGGACATCGCGGCGATCTTCCGCAGGTCCTCGTCGGTGACCTCCTTCTTGGTGTCGGCCAGCACGAGGAAGCGCTGCCAGGCCTCGTCATCCTTGCCGTCAGCCAGCGTGATGCCCAGCCGGTTCAGCCGATGGTGGAACGCGTGGCGGCCTGACCGCGCGGTCAGCACGATGCGGGAGTCGGCCAGGCCGACGTCCTCGGGCTTCATGATCTCGTAGTTCAAGCGGTCCTTCAGCACGCCGTCCTGGTGGATGCCGGAGGCGTGCGCAAACGCGTTGGCGCCGACCACGGCTTTGTTCGGCTGCACGGGCGTTCCGGTCAGCTCCGACACCAGCCGTGACGTGCGCGTGATCTCGGTGGTGTGAACCCCACACTCCAGTCCGAGCTTCGCCTG
>VBHJ01000105.1 GCA_005887685.1 Chloroflexota bacterium
CTTCCGGCGATCGCCTTCACCGAGCACGCCGACTGGGCCCTCGTCCACGAAGGGCAGCACGCGGTCGACCTCGACGGCTACTTCGACTCGATCGAGCGGTGCCGCGCGAAGTACAGCGACCTTCGCATCCAGACCGGGGTGGAGCTCGGCGAGCCGCACTGGTTCCCCGAGGAGGCGGCGGCAGTGCTCGCCGCCGGACCGCTCGACCAGGTGCTCGGCTCGATTCACTGCATCCGCCTCGACGGCGGGATGCTCGACGCCAGCCAGTTCCGCAAACGGGAGGGCATCGACTTCCCGGCCGCCGTCCGCGAATACTTCCGCGAGCTCCTGGCCATGGTGGAGAGCGGCCAGCCGTTTGAGACCCTGGCCCACCTCGACTACCCCAAGCGCTACTGGCTCGACGGCGCGGCACCTTACCAGGAGAAGGACTACGAAGCCGAGATCCGAGCCGTCCTGAGCGCGGCAGCCCGGACCGGACGCGTCCTCGAGGTCAACACGACCCGCGGCCACACTCTTTGCCCCGACCTGACCGTGGTTCGCTGGTGGCGCGAGCTGGGCGGACAGGCGGTTCAGTACGGCAGCGACGCCCACCAGCCGGACAAGGTGGGGGAGGGCTTCCGGATCGCCACCCAGATGGTCGAGTCCGCCGGCTTCAAGCCGGCGCGCGACCCGGTCTCGCTGTGGCGCCGCTGATCCTCAAGCCGACCTCCCAGGCGCATGGCGGCGCCGCCGTGGCGAGAGACGACGGCAAGGTCTGGCTCGTGAGCTACGCGCTGCCGGGCGAGGTCGTGGAGGCTGAGCCGCGCGGCCGCCAGGGAGGCGTTGCCGTCGCCGCAACCACGCGCGTGATCGAGCCTTCGCCGCACCGCGCGCCCGCTCCGTGCCCGTACTTCGGTGCGTGCGGAGGATGCCAGCTCCAGCACGCGGACTATGCGTATCAGCTCGACCTCAAGAAGCAGGTGGTCGAGGAGGCCTGGGCACGGGCCGGCCTGCGCCTGCCTCCCGACACGCCGGTGCTCGGGATGGACGAGCCGTGGCGCTACCGGATCCGCGGAGAGTTCGAAGCGGTCGCCGGCGCCGAAGGATGGAGGTTCGGCTTCCACCGCATGCGGTCGCACTCCGTGCTCCCGATCGACAGCTGCCTCATCCACGACCTGCGCATCGAGCGCGCGCTGCCCGCGTTCGCTCAGGCGGCAAACGAGATGCAGCTCAAGGGCCTGCAGAACCTGCTGCTCACCGTCGAGCCCCACGCCGGCGGGTTGCTCTGGAGGCTGCGGTTTCATGGCCGCGAGCCCAGGTGGCCGCGCGATGAGTTCGCCCGCCGCGTCGCCGAGCTGCTGCCGGAGCTGACGGTGCTCGACGACACCATGTCGGTCGAGTTCTGGGGTCTTACTTTCCGCGCCCGCAGCGATACGTTCGTGCAGACCAACTACCGGCAGATGCTCGTGCTTTATCGAATCGCGCTCGACATGGTCGCCGCGAAGCCCGAAGAGCGCGTGCTCGACCTCTACGCCGGAATCGGCACCATCTCGGTGGCCGTGGCCCGTGATGCCGCGGGCGTGACCGCGATCGAAGAGAACCCACATGCGGTGCAGCTGGGTCGCCTCAACGCGCGGATCAACTCAGCCCGGGTCGACTACCTGCCGGGCAGGGTCGAGGCCGTGCTGCGCGGCATCCGGTTGGGACAGCACCAGGTTGTGATCCTTGACCCACCTCGCGCGGGGTGCGAGCCGGCGGCGCTGGCCGAGCTGATCCGGCTGGGCCCGGACCGAATTGTCTACGTCTCGTGTGAGCCGTCCACGCACGCGCGGGACTTGGTCGGGCTGGTGCGAGGCGGCTATCGGGTCAGGCGCGCCGCGATCGTGGACATGTTTCCGCAGACCTACCACATCGAGTCGGTGGCGCTGCTAGAAAGAAGCTAGGTTTGGCTCGGCCCCTCCGGCCCTGCGGGCCACCTCCCCATGAATGGGGAGGAAGCTAGGTTTGCCTCGGCCTCGCGGGCGCTCCTCGGATAGTCCGGACGAAGCCACCTCAGGTGCCACGCAAACGCCGGATAGTCCGGACTATCCGACGGTCTAGGGCCGGTCTAGCTTTTGGGCGAACTTGACCACGACGAGTCGCAGTCGCCCTGGGCCGAGCGACCTGACGACCATCGTCAGGATCGGCCTCAGTAGCTGCATGTCGGGCCAAACGGAGCGTAGGCGGGAACGGTTACGCCCGAGATCAACCCCGGCAGGATAAACGAAAGGCGCCGGATTACGTACGCCCGTGTACGAATTCGGCCAGCCGCCCAACTCCCTCTCGGAGATCGGAATCTGAGCTGGCGAGGCTGATCCGAACCGCCTCGCCGGCCACCTGACCGAAAGCCGTCCCCGGCGCGACGCTGACGCCGCGCTCGCGCAGAAGAGCGAAGGCGAGGTCACGGGACGCCATTCCGGCGGGCGAGACGTCGGCCATGATGTAGAAGGCTCCGGTGGGCCTGGCGATGAAGAGCTCGGCGTCCTCGAGGATGCCCGCGACGATGTCCCGGCGCCGGCGATAGGCGCCCACCATCTCACCGACGCAGACCTGGGGGCCCACCAGCGCCGCCTCGGCAGCGACCTGGCTGATCGTTGACACGCACGAGGAGTTCGACTCGAGCACCTTGGTCGCCGTATCCACAAGGTCGACCGAACCGGCCAGGTAGCCGAGACGCCAGCCGGTCATCGAATAGGTCTTGGAGAAGGTGAACACGGTAGCGATCCGTGCGTCATGCGGCGCGAGGCTTGCCGGGCTGGTCCAGCTGCCGTCCAGGAGGACCTGGTCGTAGCACTCGTCGCTCAGCAGCCACAGGTTGTGGCGCTGGGCCAGCTCGATCATCGCGGCGATGGTGGCGACCGGATAGACGGCGCCGGTCGGGTTGTTCGGGCTGTTGACCACCATGACTTTCGTGCGCGGGGTGATCAACGCCGCCAGCGCGTCGAGGTCAGGCTGGAATCCGTCCGACGGCGGGCAGGGATAGAACACCGGACGGGCGCCCAGCCAGGGCAGCATCATCCGGTAGTTGGGCCAGCCTGGGTCGGGGAGGAGGACCTCGTCCCCATGCTCGAGGACCGCGGCGAACATCGCCGCGATCGCGCCGACGCCTCCTGGTGCGCAGGTGATGGCCTCCGGCGAGGATTTGATCCCGTTCATGCGCGCCAGCTTGTCGACCAGCTTCTCCCGCAGGGACATCAATCCCTGCGTGTGCGTGTAGAAGGTCTTGTTCTCGTCGATCGCCCGCTTGCCCGCGTCCTTGATGTGCTGCGGAGTGGGAAAGTCGGGCTGCCCGACGTCGAGACGGATCGCGCCCGGAGTGCGCAGCGCCTCATTGGCGATCTCGCGAATGCCGGAGTGCGCCATCTCGGCAGGACCGTGCGCGAGGGGAGGGAGGGCGAGACGAGCCAAGTTCATTGCAAGCCTAGCCGGGCCGCCGCATGAGAATGATCTCTGTCCGGGCCAGCCGCGCGAACAGGTTGATCACCGGAAGCATGCGCGCGAAGTACGCCGGATGGTCGGCCCGCTCGATGCGCCGGAATCCGAATCGTTCGTAGTAACCCTGCAATTGCCGCCGGCAGGTCAGATGAAGGGTGCGATCGCCCTGGCTTGCGATCAGCGCGTTGATGATGGCGCCGCCGATGCCGTGGCCTTGGCGCTCCTTTGCCACCGCCATCGAGGCCAGCTCACGGCTGCCGTCGCCATGCGTCTTGACCTGGCCGATACCGACGATCGCGCGGCCCTCCTCAGCGACGAGGAAATTGGGCCATTTGAGGTTCATGGGATTGATGCCGGCATCGCGAACCATGCGTCGGATCGTGGTTTGATCCGCGACGGTCGCCGGCCGGATGGTGTAGGGCATCTTTGCGGCCAGTAGACTATCCCGCGGGGTCCCGCCAGCCCAGCCAGAACGATGCAGCACGCCCCTGAAACCTTCGTTCACCTCCACAACCACACCGAGTACTCGCTGCTCGATGGCGCCAGCCGCATTCCCGCGATGGTCGCCCGCGCCGCCGAGCTCGGGATGCCCGCGATCGGCCTCACCGACCACGGCGTCATGTACGGCGCCATCCATTTCTACAAGGCCTGCAAAGAGGCGGGGATCAAGCCGATCATCGGCTGCGAGGTCTACGTCGCTCCCCGCTCGCGCCTTCTCCGCGAAGGCCGCGTCGACCGGGACCCCAATCACCTGACCCTGCTGGCAGCCGACCACGAGGGTTACGTCAACCTGATGCGGCTCTGCACCATCGGCCAGATGGAAGGGATGTACTACAAACCCCGCATCGACAAGGAGATCCTGGCCACGCACTCGAAGGGCCTGATCGCGTTGTCCGGTTGCCTCCAGGGGGAGGCCGCCAGCAAGATCGTCGACGGCGACGTCGACGGCGCCCGTGAGGCAGTCGCCACCTACAGGGACATCTTCGGCAAGGACCGATTCCTGCTCGAGGTCCAGCGCCACGGGATCGACAAGCAAGCGGACGTCAACACCGTGCTGGCGCGGTTCGGCAGCGAGCTTGGCCTGCGGGTCTGCGCCACCAACGACCTGCACTACGTGCACCGCCATGACTCGGAGGCGCATGACGTCTTGCTGTGCCTGCAGACCGGCGCTCGGTTCAACGATCCCAACCGCTGGCGCTTCTCGACCCAGGAGAACTACCTGAAGACGCCGGCCGAGATGATCGAAGCGTTCGCGGACATGCCCGACGCCCTCACCAGCACGGTCGAGGTCGCCGACCAGTGCGACCTCAAGCTGGACCTGGGCGCCACGTTGCTGCCGCCCTTCGACGTCCCCGATGGCCTGACGTCTGACCAGTACCTGAAGCAGCTGGTTGCGAAAGGACTCGAGTGGCGATTCGGGCAGGCGACACAGGCTGCCCGCGAGCGCGCTGATCAGGAGCTGAGCGTCATCAGCCAGACCGGCTACGCGTCCTACTTCCTGATCGTATGGGACTTCTACAACTTCGCACGCCAGAACGGGATCGTCGTCGGGCCTGGCCGCGGCAGCGCCGCCGGAAGCCTGGTCTCGTACTGCCTGGGGATCACCAACCTCGACCCGCTGCAGCACGGGCTGATCTTCGAGAGGTTCCTGAACATTGACCGGGTGTCGATGCCCGACATCGACTGCGACTTTTCAGTCGAGGGTCGCGAGCGCGTGATCCGGTATGTGTCCGAGAAGTACGGCGTGGACCGCGTGGCGCAGATCATCACCTTCACGACGATGGCTTCGAAGGCCGCGATCCGCGACGTCGGGCGCGTGCTCGAGGTTCCGCTGCGCGACACCGACCGCCTGGCCAAGCTCGTGCCCGTGTGGCAGGGCCGGTCGAAGACGCTCGACGACACGATCAAGGAGGTCGCCGAGTTCCGTGAGGCCTACGAGTCGAGTGAGGAGGCCAAGCGCCTGGTCGACGTCGCCAGGACGCTCGAGGGCGTTTCGCGCAACGTCAGCACGCATGCCGCCGGCGTCGTGATCGCTCCTGAGCCGTTGGTGCATTACACGCCGCTGCAGCTCGGTCCTGGCCGCGAGTCGGTGATCACCCAGTACGACATGAAGGCTGTTGGCGACATCGGCCTGTTGAAGATCGACTTCCTCGGCCTGCAGAACCTCGACATCATCGCGACTTGCATGCGGCTCGTGAAAGAGCGCACGGGCGTGGAGATCGACCTCGAGCGCATTCCTTTTGACGATGCGAAGACGTACGAGCTCATCTCCGCGGGCGACACCCACGGCGTGTTCCAGCTCGAAGGCGCCGGGATGCGCCGAATGATCATGGACATGCGCCCGTCTCGATTCGAGGACATCATCGTCACGATCGCGCTGTTCCGCCCGGGACCGATGCAGGACATCCCGGCCTACATCGCGCGCAAGCACGGACGCGAGCCGATCGAGTTCCCGCACGAGTGGCTGGAGCCGATTCTCGGCAGCACGTACGGCGTGTTCACGTACCAGGAGCAGGTCATGGAGGCGGCTCGCGTCCTGGCCGGCTTCAAGCTCTCCGAGGCGGACATCTTGCGCTCCGCGATGGGCAAGAAAGACCGGGTGAAGATGGCGCAGCAACGGCAGAAGTTCATCAAGGGCGCGGTCGCCAAGGGGATCGCGCAGGAAACCGGCGAGCAGCTCTTCGACCGCATCGCGGCCTTCGCGTCATACGGTTTCAACAAGAGCCACTCCGCGGCCTACGCGGTGATCAGCTACCAGACGGCGTATCTCAAGGCAAACCATCCGTTGGAGTACATGACCGCGCTGCTGATCCACATGGAAGGCAACGCCGAGCGGGTCGCGACGGCGATAGTCGACTGCCGGCTCCGCGGCATCGACGTGCTGGCGCCGGACGTCAACCAGTCGCGAACCGACTTCTCCATGAGCGAAAACCGGATCAGGTTTGGGCTGGCGGCGATCAAAAACGTCGGGCGGCATGCCGTCGAGAGCATCGTCTCGCTGCGCGACGCCGACGGACCGTTCAAGTCGCTCGAGGATCTTTGCGAACGCACGTCGGCGATCCAGGACGTGAACCGGCGGGTCCTCGAGTCGCTGGTGCA
>VBHJ01000106.1 GCA_005887685.1 Chloroflexota bacterium
AGATCGGAGCTGATTCGAATCGCGTCGAAGCTCGACGCAGGCTGAGACCGCGCTAGATCGTCTCCACCCGCATTCCCGGCCGCGCACCCAGCAGCTTGTCCGCCCGAGCCTCTCGCACGCCCACCTCGAGGTAGCCCATGCTCCCGACGTACACGAAAGGCTCGCCCGGCCTGGCTTCGGAATACGTTTTCGCGGTCGACACGACGTCGTGGTTGTGAACGCGAAGCCGCCGCACCGGGGGCTTGAGATTCGTGACCAGGTTGCCGAAGCCGTCCGTCCACAGCACGCGAGGGCCCGTGTCGGGCAGCGGGATGGGCGGATCTGTCGGGGGGCCGAGCGACTCGATCGGTACGCCTGACGCAAGTGCCGCTGCCGCGGGCGCGAACACGTCACGCCCCTCGAAGGTCGGAGCCCCATGCGGCCGAGGCGCGAGCTCATGCACGGCCTGCACGCCGACCTCATCGATCACGATGGCAAACAGGCCGTTGTCGGGGCCTATGTAAAAGCGGCCGCCGGCCTGGACGATCAGCCGCCGCCGCGTGCTGCCGACTCCTGGGTCGACAACCGCCAGGTGCACAGAGCCGCCGGTGAAATGGCGGGTCCCGGCGAAAAGCATGAACGCGCCCGCGGAAACGTCGAACCTCGGCACCTCGTGGCTCACGTCGACCAGGATGGCGTTGGGGCAACCCGCGAGAACCACGCCCTTCATCGCCGCCACGAGTGGAGAACCGGAACCGAAATCGGTCGTGAAAGTTACGACCGGCGGGCCGGTGGGGCCGTTACCAGTACCTCGTTTCTTTCCAGGGGTCTGCTTCGTCGTGATACCCACGCTGCTCCCAGAAACCTAGCCGGTTGCGTTCCATGAACTCTAGCCCGCGCAACCACTTCGCAGACTTCCAGAAATATTTGGACGGCACGAACAGACGCAGCGGCCAGCCGTGGTCGGGCGTGAGATCCTCACCGTTCCACGCGTAGCAGAGCAGGTTGTCCTCGCCGTCGAGCACGCTGAGCGGCACCGAGGTCGTGTAGCCGTATTCGCAGTGCGCCATCACGTACTTCGCCTCTGGCTTGGGCTTGACACGGTCGAGGATCTCGCGAATCGGCACGCCGGTCCATCGGTCGCCCAGCCGGCTCCAGCCGGTCACGCAGTGGATGTCGGCGACGACGTCCTTCGAAGGCAACGCGCGCAGCTCGCGGTAGTCGAGGCTGATCTCGTGCTCCACCGCACCGAAAACCTTGAAATCCCACTTTGCAATATCGGTCTTCGGCACAGGCCCGAAATGGAGGAGCGGCCAGCGGTCAGGCGCCGTCAGGGTCTGCCCGGGTGGGATGCGGGAAGGGTCCACTCCTTCTGGCACGCGCTTGCTTTTGAAGAACGAGGCCACTCCAGGGGAGTATAGGAACCGCGGCTATACTCCCTTTCAGCGCACCGAAAACCCTGTGGGCCCGTGGCGCAGTTGGGAGCGCGCGTGAATCGCACTCACGAGGTCAGGGGTTCGAATCCCCTCGGGTCCACTCCGCCCATCTCTTTGCGACCTTGGGGGGGACCTTCTACACCATCGAACGCTGGTAGTGTAGTAGAGTTCTGAACATGAAGCCATCTCCAGCAGACGAGTTGGACGTCAAGGCTGCGGCGCGCGTGGCCGGCCGCACAACCGAGACCATTCGTCGATGGGTCTGGTCCGGCCGCCTGCCGGCACGAAAACGAGGCAATCGCCTGGTCATGGCGCGCAAAGACGTCGAGGCCCTGGCCGGAGCAACGGAGCGACGCCCGTTGTCGCTCGCTGAATGGGCGAGGCTGGCCGAGCGTGCGTTGCGTGGTCGGCGGGGCCCCCGTGCGTCAGCGTCCGATCTTGTGATCGAGGAACGGCGGCGCAGACTTGAAGAGGTAGGCGCTCATCGCGGTCGTTGACGCCAGCGTCGTCATCGACTGGATTGCGCCCGGCGCGGATCCCACGTCACCGTCAATGAAGACTCTGCAGCAGTTGACGCGTGCGAATGATTCGCTCGTGGCACCGGAGCTGCTCTACGTCGAATGTGCCAGCGCTCTCGTCGCCGGGGTGCGGCGAAATCGATGGACAGGTATCGACGCTGACGCCGCCTACGGTCTCCTCATGCGGCTCCCCGTCAAGTCTGTGAGCGACCGACGCCATCTCGATCGAGCGTGGGAATTGTCGAGGCGTTACGACAACCATCCGGTCTACGACATGCTCTATGCCGCGACCGCGGAGGCGGCCGGCATGGTGCTCATAACCGCTGACGAGACACTTCTGGAGCGGCTGGGCAACCTCGGCTGGGTCAGGCGCCCGGGCGTCTGAATATCGCCCCCCTCAGGGGAGGGTCAGGACAACGCCTTCGGCGGCCGGCGCCAGTCGATCCACCTCGCCACCGGATCCATCTTCACCGTCCGCGTCCAGCATCTCCTCGACCATGCCGTCGAGCTGCTCGGCCGTGCGATTGATTTCCGCGGCAAAGCGCCGCACCTCATCGAGCTCGAGCGGCTCCGCATCCTGGATCCGCTTGCTGAAGCGCCGGATCCCGACCAGCGCCGTCTTGAACTCTTGGTTCAGCATGGTACGGGCGTTCTCGCTTTCGGTCAGCATCTCGAGGAACTCCCTTCGTTCGATGATCATGTTCACCGTCAGGAGAACGGCCAGGGTTGCCGTGAGCGAGGACATGAAGAGATCCAGCTCGTGCCCTGACAGTGCCGAGTAGACGTCGCCGGCCGAGGCCGTGAGCAGCGTCATCCACGGAAGAGCGAGCTGCCAGAGGTCGAGCGGCGCCTCCTTCGCAGCCGGCTTTGCCGGCGCCGCGGGATAGATCGCGGCGAGCGCGATCATCAGGAAGCCCAAGAACCACCCCGTGTCGAGCACGTTGCCTACCGCTCCGAACGCACCCTGGGCGTTGAGGTACGAGAACGCGCTGTCCGCAATCGAGTAGGAGGCGACGCCGATGAGCAGGAGCGCCATCCTGCCCTTCTGCTGCTGCCTCGCTCGGCGGATGGCAAGGATCAGAACCGTGCCGATCAGGATGTCCGAGACCGGGTACGCCAGGTCGAACACCTTGGTCGACCAGGGACTGCCCGATCCGTACACGGTCCGCAGTCCGAACCCCCATGCCGTCGAGGTCAGGGCGAGGGCGACGATGACACCGTCAAACCAGACGCGCCAGCGGGACGACGTGCCTCGGGCCGGATCCCAGAAGGCCCGAATGCCGGCGATCGCGAAGGGCACAGCCCCGAGGAACCCTGCATCCGCCAGCGACGGGTATGGCACCGAGACTTGCAGTCCGACTTCGTAGATCGACCAGACCACCTCGCCTGCTGACCAGAGGCCGGCCGAGATGCCCATCAGGGCCCAGCCGAGCTTGTCCTTCCCGGTCGCCCGGCTCGCCGCCCACGCGCAGGCGGCCGAGGCGATCGCCGCCGCCACCGCCTCCCCGATGTCGTCGATCGCGGTCACGGCGTGCTGCCCGGTGAGGAGGAAGCGAACGTTCAGGGCGTAGGCCACCGAGACGACCACGACCGCCGCCACCAATGCGATGAACGTTCTTCGCCGGCTGTCCAACGTCATCCACGCGCCCATCCTGAGGAGCAGAAGTTAAGCAGGCCGCCCGGCCGATTCATCCCTCAAACCGGCAGAACTTTCGAGCCCCAACGCGGGGATTTGGCTGATAAGAGTTCCTCACGGTGGGACAACGCCAAGCCGCGCCAGCAGCAGCAGCCCGGCGACAGCGATCAGGACGATTCCGGCGAGGCGCTGAGCGCCCTCGCGCACCGATTGACCGATCCGGCGCCCCAGGCCAAAACCCACCTGCGAAACGATGAAAGCCTGAACCGCGATGACGATCAGCGCGGGGACGATCGGCACCCGGGCAAGACCAAGCGCGAAGCCGATCGCGAGCTCATCCAGGCTGACGCTGAGGCCGACGCCGATGAGCGCCGCACCGCTGGACGTCGCAAACAGCGCCAGTCGCGCCTCCTCCTTCTCTTCGTCGGCCAGCAACACGTACGCACCCAGGGCCACGAGCGCAAGAATCGCGATGTAATCGGCGAAGGCTCCAATGATGTTTCCGATTGCCGCCCCAATCGCAAGTCCGACCAGCGGCATCCCACCTTCAAAGCACGCGAACAGAAACCCCAACCGCAATCGCTGCCGCGAGCTGACGCCCGCGATTCCCAGCGCGGCCGAAACGGCGAACGTGTCCAGCGCGAGTGGGAGCACAAGCGCGAAGAGACGCCACATGGGGCGTTAGCTTGGGATCTGCGCCGCCTCAGCCGCTCTCCGGCCCGTAGATCGCGTCCTCGAGATCTCGAATGCGCTCACGCTCTGCCGCGAGATCATCAGCCCGCAGGTCCTCCCAGGTCGGACCGTGTGGTGCACGCGGGCGACGCCGCGCATACAAGACAAGGAACACTCCGAGCGCCGCGAGCGGCAGCGTGTACATGAGAATCCCGCCCACCAGGGCGAGCCATCCGGGCGGGGGCGCGCACGCCGACGGAGAAAAGCTCAGCAAGCCGACCGCGCTCAACGCATAGACTCGGCCAGTCGCATCGTCGATGACCGCGCCGTGGGCGCTGTCCGAGGTCTTGACCTGGGCCAGGAACTGGCCATCGCCGTCGAACACTCCGACCGAGCTGTCCGTCGCACCGTGCGACGACCCGACCAGGAACCGATCCGCGCCCGCGTCGTAGCTGACAATGTCGCCCCCCGCCACAATCCGCGACACCTCGTTGGCGCCGGTCCGAAGGTTGATCAACCCGGTGCTGCTGCGGCAGGCCACCATGGCGAGCTGCCGGTTTGGATTGATCGCCAGCCCCGTAGGGTGGCAGTGCCGGATCGTGTAGGTGCGAGTCACCTTCCCGGTGTCGGTGCTGATCTGGAGAACGGAATCTTCGCCCGGCGTGGTCACGTAAAGATTGCCGTCGGCCGGGTTGTAGCGCGGCTGCTCCACCGCGGACTTGGCATCGTATCGACTGACGACGTTGTCCGTGTTGGCGTCCACGGCAACCACCCCATTGGTGTGACCGGTCCCCACGTAAAGCATGTGCGTGTTCGGGCTGTAGTCGAGCAGGTCGGCCTGTGTCTGGTCGACGGCGACCTGGTCGATCATGTGCATGTACCGGGCTGACGCCGGGTCCATGTTGATGACCGCCACGGCGCCGCTCTCGATGCTGGCGTAGAGGCGGTGCCGGTCGGGCGCGTAGGCGAGGCCTTTGGTGGCACCTCCAACGTCGATGATGCCCACGAATCGCGGGCTAACGGTCGAGATGTCCACCACGTCGACCCCGTGGGTCGCCTGGTCGGCGAAGTAGATCCGGTGCTGCGCCTGGTCGGCCACTACAGCGTCGAAATTGCCCGTGGCAAGGACGGGAAGGGCGGTCTGGCGGACGATGGAGTCGCAGCTGGTGCAAGCGCTGAGGAGGACGCTCCCCGCCACCACCGCGGCCCCAGCGGCGCCCATGGATGCGATCGCTGTAACCCCTGAGACGAGCTTCGCCCACGACCGCATACCACCGAAACGTGCCGGCTACGCCAAGTACGTAGCGGCGGCGGAGCTCAGTCTTCCGGAGCGCTCCCGGCGGCCACCAGCTCGCGCAGGCGCTGCCGCGTCAACCGGCCGACGAACAGAGGTACGAACTGGACAGATCATAGGGCCTTCCCGGGCTGGGGTTCGGTGGCCCGGGACGTGACTTTTGTCCGGGCTGGACGCCTCGTGGCGAGGGTCGATCCGGCCAGCACCAGGACGAAGCCGAGCCCCATCGCGAGGGTCAGCGTCTCGTGCAACACCGCCACGCCGAGCACGCCGGCGATGGCCGGGTTGATGTACGTGATCACGGTCGCGCGCACGGGTCCGATTTCGGCGATGAGCGCGAAGAAAAGCAGGAAGGCGAGGGCGGTGCACACGACCGCGAGCACCGCCACCGCTCCAATGACGGGAAGGCTGGGAATCACATGCGGCCACTGCAGCGCCGCCACCGGCGCATATGCAATGCAGCACAGGGCAAGCGCCACTCCGTTCACGGTCACGGCCGGAATGCCGGTGAGATAGCGCGCCAGAATCGCCGGGCCGAGCGCATATCCGACGACGACGATCGCCATCTCGACCAGGGCTGTCAGATTCGAGACGCCCAGGTTGAACCCGACGATGAGTGCCACTCCCAGCAGGCCGAGCAGCAGCCCCGACACGTTTGCGATTCCCATCTGCTGTCGATTGCCCAAACCGATCGCTATCACAAGGCTGACAAGGGGCACGGCCGAGATGAGGAGACCAGCGAGAGCACTGGTGATGTGCTGCTCCGCGCTGGACAGAAAAAACCATGGCGCGGCGACTTCGACAGCCGCGAACGCCACCAGCGCCGGCCATCGTCGTCCGATCACGCCGAGTCCGCCCCGGGTGAATGCGATCGGCAGCAGGATCACGGCCGCCAAACCGGTGCGGACGAAAACCAGCATCGCGGGCGAGATCTCGCCCACCGCGACCCGGATCAGCAGGTAAGGAATGCCCCAGATCACGCACATGGCGGCAAACAGGACCAGCCCGCGGCGCGTCACAGCAACGTCTAACCTAACGGCCGCCGGGGGGCTTCCATATTCGCTGCTTGAGATGCGCACCCATGGCTCGCTAGACTGCCTGGAAGTCATCGTCGGTGTGGTTGAACTGGGGGAAAGAGATGACGAAGCTCTCGGCGATTCCGATCGCGGCCCTGTTTGCGCTCATCACGGCCACCACCGCCATCGGGTCGGGCGGCGACGTGCTGGTCAGCAACGGCAGTCCGCCGACGCCGTTCTCGCAAAACAAACAGAACGAACCGACCATCGCCGCCGATGCCAACACACCAAGCGTGCTGGTCGCGGGAAGCAACGATGAGATAGATGAGCAGGGCTGCAACGGAACCAGTTGCCCGTTCACGCAGGGCGTTGGCGTTTCCGGCGTCTATTTCTCCTTCGACTCCGGTTCGACGTGGCTCCAGCCGACCTACACCGGTTGGTCCG
>VBHJ01000107.1 GCA_005887685.1 Chloroflexota bacterium
AGGTCGACGTCGCGAATGTTCTGGCCGTCGAAGGGCGAGGCCAGCTCGGCAACCGGCGGCGTTGGAGTGGTCGACGGAGTGAGCTGAAGCGTCTGGTCGAACAGCGTGATGCTGCTGATCGAAAGGTTGCTGAGCTGGAAGCCCGTGTCGCCGCCGAAGGAGAAGTTCGCGTGGCCGCCGAGCGAGAAGACCTTCTTCAGCGAGCCTGAGATTGGGACCCAGAGCTCGATGGCGGCGTTGTTGACATCGACGTCCACACGCCCGCTCGGCTTGAGGTCGAACTTGAAGTCACCGCCCACCTTGAAGATGCCGGCCGCGTCGATGGTGAGATGTCCCGAGATCTGGCTGATGAACCCGCCGGTGGTGAACGGCATCCCGACGCACAGCGCGCCGTTCGGGTCGCATGGCGCGGGGTTCGCGCTGGACAGGCTGATGGTGTTGTTGATCACCTGCCCGGTCTGGTTCACCTTGAGGGTCACCTGCTCCGTGCTCAACGTCAGGCCGTCGAGCCCGACGAGCTTGACCGTGCCCACGGCGTAGATCGCGATCTTGTTCGTGCTTGCGAACTTCGCCGCGCCCAGCTTGGCGGCTGTGATCACCAGTCCGATCGCCCTTGGATTGACGGTCCCGTCCGGGTTGCGGTAAGGCCCGGAGCCGAGGAAGGCCTCGACGTTGGTCGCGCCGTAGAAGGTCTCGTCGCTGTTGTTCGGGTTGCTCTGAACCGTGAAGTTTCCGGTCAGCGAGAGGAAGGGCGGATCGCCGATGTCCACGCTGACGTTGGTCAGGTTCACCGTGTAGCCGCCGGCCGGGACGTTGATTCGGATGGAGCTGCCGCCCACAACCACGGTCTGGTCGACGTTCGCGGAGGTGGTGTTGAGCTCGATGTCGGCCGTCGCACCGGCCTTTATCGGACCGGCCGTAACGCTGACCCCGCCGCTGAACACGGCGGCCACGCCGCCTGACTGGAGGATCATCGCGGCCTGACCGTCGGTGATCTGGAAGCTGAGGCCGCCGTTGTTGGTGCAGGCGGCACATGAGCCCGTAGTGCCCGTGGCGCTGAGGTGAGACGCGGCGATCACGGTCACCGTGCTGGCGCCGACCGTCTGCTGCTGGATCAGGTAGCTGCCCATGATCGTGAGCGAGGCGGCGTTGGGGATGGTCAGCACCAGGCTGGTGCTGTCCGCCTCGAGCCGGAAGTACGGACCGGCCGGCAGGCTGAGCGCCCAGTTGTGGGTGGCGTCCAGCTGGAAGGATTCGTTGACCGCTTGGCCTGACGTGTTGATCGCGAACTGCAGCTGACCCGCCGTGAACTGCACTCCGCTCCCGACGTTGAAGGACACGTTCTGGAACGTGAACTGCGCCGAGGTGCCCTGCCCGGTGATGAACACGGCGCCAACGGGAGTGATGCCGTCGGCGTTGGGCCCGAAGCTCTTGGTGATCGGCCCGAGGGTGACGCTGAAGCTCTTGAGGATGACCGCGATCGTCTTGGTCTGGTCCGCGGGCCGGGTCGCCACCTGCACGAAGGCATCGGCGGTGATCGACGCGGGCCCTACCCCCACGGTCACGATGCCGTGCGCTCGGACCAGGGCAGTGGTGAAGTCAAGGGTGGCGGTGGTCGGGGGTACAGTGGCGAACTGGAAGCTGATCGGGGTCGCCATCGGGGCGAATGGGCCCTTGCTGAAGTCGATGACGTCGCTCGTTCCGCTGCTGCTGTTCACGTCGAGCTCGAGGTTGGTCACGCTCAGCGTCACTCCCGTGATGCCCACGAGCGAGACGGATCCGACGCTGGCCTTCATCGCGAAGAAGCTGGTTGTGCTCCCTGCGGCCGTCGGGGAGAGCAACGCGAGGCCGAAGTTGACGTTGGTCAGCTTCAGGCCGAGCGCGTTGGCGTTCGAGGCGGGACCGTTGAGGCCGGCGAATGCGTCGACACCGGTGGCGCTGATCGTCATCGCAGTCATGTCCTGCGCCGCGATCAAAGGATTGGACAGCAGTACTCCGACATACTTGGCGCCCTTGTGGAACGCGACGTTTCCTGACAGGTAGAAGAAGCTGCCGACGTTCAGCGTGATGTTGCCGGAGGCGCTGAAATCGGCGGCCTTCATGTCGAGCAGGACGGGGCCCACCGACAGTCCGGTCGGTGCGAACGAGCCGCCAGTGAAGTTGATCCCCGGAGGCGACCCGGGGCCACGCGACTCATCAATCGTGATCAGGACGTTCTGAATCGATGCGTTGAAGCCTGTGAAGCCGACCAGGGACACATTGCCGGTCGCTTTCAGACCAAAGGCGCTGTCAATGAGGGTGCTGAGCGAGGAATTCGCCGTCGGCTTGATCAGGGCGAGTCCGAAGGACACGTTGCCGATCGCAAGACCCATGGCGCCCGGAGTTGGCGTGCCAGTCGGGTTGACGGTGCCATCGGGATTGGTGGCCCAGTAAGGACCCTTGCCGAAGAATGCATAGGCGTTCGAAGCACCGACCGTGATGACATCGGCCGGTCCGACGGTGACGCCATCGTCGAGAGCGATCTGCTTCGGCGCCTGGCCTTCGAGGGCTGAGAGGTCGAGAGTGAAGCTGCCCGTGACGTAGGCGAACGTGTCGATCGAAAGCGTCACGGAACCCGACACCATCAGCGCAGCGTCCGAGTAGTCGAGAAGGATGCTCGGAGTCGACGGGCCGGTCGAGACCGACAAGCCGCCGGAGAGCTGGGTGAAGTCGATGGCCGGCGGAGCCGGGGGCCCGCGGGCTGGGTTCCACCTGGCCTGGTTGACCTGGAGCAGCATGCTGCCCGTCAGCTTGAAATCGGGGATGCCAACAAGGTCGGCGGTGCCGCTGGCCTTGAGGGCGAAGTAAGACCTGGGTGTCGTGATCGCAGCGTCGTCGTCGTTCAGGAAGGCGGCCCCGATGTTCACATCCTTGATCAACACGCCGACGCCGCTGACGAACTTGCCGGCCGCGTCGAACGTACCGCCGACGCCGGCGAACAGAGTTCCGCTGCCGACTCCAAACTGGAACAGCGACACGCGCTCGGTGGTGTTCGAACCGTGCGGAGTCACGAGAATGTCCGGCCCGGTGGTGAAGGCGAACTGGGCGCTCGCGTACACGAAGCTTCCGAACTTGATCGTCACGTCCGCGACGAGCTGGAGGAAGGCAGTGTGGTAGTCGATCGCGATTCCGCCGATGACCGGATGTGCGAGCTGAGTTCCGCCCGCCGGCGTGATCGAGTCGTTCCAGTCGAGGCCCGTTGCCGAGATGCCGGTCGCCCCGTTACCCGAGGCCTGGTTGACGTTGACCTGCAGCGTGCGCACGGTCATGTCCACCCCGGTCAGGCCGACAAAGGTAAGGCCGTTCACGCTCGCCTTGACCGCAGTCCAGCTCCTGTGGTCCGCCGGATCTTGCGGCGTCAGCATCGCGACCGCAACCGTTCCGTTGGCGATCTGGAAGCCGATCCCGTTGACGCCGAAGAACAGGCTCTGTGGCGGCGTGCCACCACCCAGCTCCAGGGACAGCATCGTGAGCGTCGCGTCCGGGACGTTGACCGAGCCATCGGTGGAAAGCACCGCGACCGACTTGGTCGAGAAGGCGAATCCAATCGTGCCCGAGACGAGGCTGAAGAGCTTGATGTCAACGACTCCCGACACGCCCACGCTGCTGCCTGCGTAGTTGATCAACTGAGTCGAGTTGTCGGAGTTCTTCACCGTTACGCCGGACGGAGGGAACGCCGTAGACCAGTTGAGCGCGGTTCCGTTTGGACCCGTGTTGATCTGGACCATGAGGGTTCGCAGAGTCAGAGATACGCTTGGAATGCCGGTGAAAGTGCCTGTGGTGATGTTCGTGCTCACCGCGACGTAGGGGTCGCCTCCGCTTGTGGGCGAGAGGGCCGCGATGTCCACGAACCCGCCATTCAGGGTGAAGCCGACCTTGCCCGCTCCGATGAACAGCGATTCAGGGGTCAGCGACAGCCGAGCGAGGTCGCCGGTGCTCGCGCCGGTCGGCAAGATCACAGGGATTGCCCGATCGAGCTTGAACGTGAAGCCCACTGCGCCCGTGATCAGGTTGAGGATGTTGAGCGTGACGTGGCCGCTGGCGCCAAGCATGTCTCCCACGTAGTCGATCGGCAGGACAACTGAACCCGCCGCCGTGGCGATCGTTATGGAGAGCTGGTCCGCAGGCTTCTCGCCGAAGATGCCGTTCGGTCCAAGGTCGAGCGAGCTGGTCCAGTCAAGCGCCGTGGCTGCGACACCACCGAACTTGCCACTTACGGTGTTGATGTCGATCTTCAGCCTATCCACGGTCATGTTGAGGACGCCGCCCCCGTTGAAGGTCACGCCGGAAAGCTGAGCCGTGACCGCGAGCCATTCGCCGGTGTCAGCTGCATTTGGCGATGTCACCACGGCGATCCCGAGTGTTCCAGCGCTGACGGAGAACCCGAAGGTCGATGAACCGATGCTCAGGCCGGCACCAACGGTCTGGAGGCCAAGGGTCGTGAGCGTCGCGCCGGTCAGCGCGGCGCCGCCTCCGCTCACATTGACCTGGCGTTGCGCGAACGCGAACGCGACGTGTGCATCGACCAGGCCCTGGGCCAGCATCACTCTCGCGGTGCCGGTCACCTGGATGATCTTCTGGCGCAGGTCAATGGTGGTGCCGCCCACGACAACCTGGTCACTGGGCTGTCCGAAAGTTCCGTTCGGCTCGAGGTCCAGCTGCGTAGTCCAGTCGAGCGCGGTCGCGGGCGTTCCGTCGGCTGCGCTGCCATCGGCGCTGTTGATCTGAACGTTTACTTTGTCGGCGGCCAAGGTGAACAGTTGGGAATTGGTGGCGTCCTGGAGTGTGGCCGTGCCGAGAGATCCCTCGAATGCGAGCCAGGTTCGGTTGTCATTGACCGCCGGCGCGTGCAGCAGGATGAGCGCGAGGTTGGCACTCGCAACCGACACGTACAGGCTCTTGGTCGATCCGAGCGTGACCTGCGCCTGCCGCACGGCGAACGTGAGCAGGCTGGCGCCGATCAGTTTGTCCGTTGGGCTCAGGGAGACGGATGCGGTGCCCTGCGTGAGATCGAATCCTCCCTGGATGTGGAGGAATGGATTCGTCGCGTCGGGGAAGTCGAGCGTGAGCTGGCCGCTGATCGCGAAGGTCGTCGTCGGATCCAGCGTGACTTGTACACCGCCGGCGAAGACCTGGAAGGGCAGGCTGTTCTGCATGACCTGCGTTCCCCAGTTGAGCAAGGTCGAGGTGCCGGAGGCGCGGTTGGCCTGGATGCTCACTCCGCTGATGGATGCCGAGACGACGGGGAGCGACAGCGAGATGCTGAGGTTGGAGCTGACCACCGCGAGCCACCGTCGGGTGTCGGCGGCATCCGCCGGCGCGATCGAAGCGATGCCGATCCTGGCTGAGGTGTCTGTGCCGTCTCCGATCGTCAGGCCGAACGAGCCCACGCCAACCTTCAGCAGCAGCTTGGAGAGAGAGAGGGTCAGCAGCGTGGCGTTGGCAAGCGTCGGTCCGCCGGTGACATCGACGATCTCGGTGGCGACGGTAAAGTGCGCGGACCCGGTGATCAGGGAGGCGACGCTGAGGTTGGCGAGGTCGCCTTCGACCTTGACCGAGTCTCCCGTCGGCAGCGCCTTGATCGCCGCAGGCGCATCGGCGACGTCAGCCCAGATCAGCTGGTTCGGGGCGACCTGCGCCTTGTTGACCTGCACCGTGAGGTTGGAGACGTCGGCGACGACGCCCGGGACTGTGAGGTTGGCACCGAGGCCAGTCGCATTGATCCCCACCCAGGTTGCGGTGTTGCTGCTGTTAGAGAGGATGGCAAGCGTGATGCCGGTGCCCGTGATGACGACACCGATCGAGGTCGACCCCACAGACACGAAGAGGTTGGTGAACGTCAGCACCATGAGCGTGCCGTTGGTGACGGAAACGCTGGGGGCGTTCACTCCGGTGGTACGCACCAGGCTGAATCCGGTGGAACCGCGGAGGATGTTCGCGATCTGCAGGCTCACGAGCTGACCGGAGATGACAGTCGGCTGATTCGAGGTGAGGTTCAGGTGGGCGGCGGAGAGGCCGCCTTGCGTCCAGTCCAGCAGCGTCCCGTTCGAGGCGCGGTTCAGCTTGATGACGCCGTTGGCCAGCGTCGCGCTGATGAAGCCCGAACCAACCGTGAACGTGCCGGCGAGCTGCGAGGCGTCGAGACCGAACCAGTTATTGGTCCCGTCCGAGAGCGCGCCGATCTTGATGGTGCCGCTGGTGATGGCGAGACCAAAGGTCGGTGTCCCGATCGCCAGGTTGAGCTGACTGAAGCTGAAAGCGAGCAGCGGCTGGTTGTTGACCGGCGGAGATGTGAGGGTGACCGGGGACTTGCTCAGGCTGAAGTGCATCGAGCCGCTCAAGAGGTCGAAGACGTTGAGCGAGGTGAGGTCACCTTCGGCAGCCAGAATCGCGGTGGCGAGACCAACATTGGTCGAGGTCAGCGCGGTCTGCGTCCAGTCGATGGCGGCGGTCGCTGAGCCGGAGAACCTGTTGACCTTGACCTCCAGCCCGGCCACCGTGGCCGAGACGCCAGGGATGTTCAGGCTGCCCGAGAGGCCAGTGCCGTGCAGACCAAACCAGCTCGCCCCCGCCCCATCACTCAGCGCCGCGGCATTGATGCTGCCGCTGGTGATGGCGAGGCCGAAGGTCGTCGTCCCGATTGCCAGGTTGAGCTGACTGAAGCTGAAGGCGAGCAGCGGCTGGCTGTTGACCGGCGGCGAAGTGAGAGTGACCGGGGTCTTGCTCAGGCTGAAGTGCATCGACCCGCTCAAGAGGTCGAAGACGTTGAGCGAGGTAAGGTCGCCTTCGGCGGCCAGGATCTGGCTGGCCAGACCCACGTTGGTCGAGGTCAGCGCGGCCTGGGTCCAGTCGATGGCCGCGCTCGCCGTGCCGGAGAACTTGTTGACCTTGACCTCGAGCCCAGCCACCGTGGCCGTGACGCCGGGGATGTTCAGGCTGCCCGACAGGCCAGTGCCATGCAGACCAAACCAGCTCGCGCCGGCACCATCACTCAGCGCCGCGGCATGGATGCTGCCGCTGGTGATGCTGAGGCCGAAGGTCGTCGTCCCGATCGCCAGGTTGAGCTGACTGAAGCTGAAGGCGAGCAGCGGCTGGCCGGTCACCGAAGG
>VBHJ01000194.1 GCA_005887685.1 Chloroflexota bacterium
ATTTCGTCAAGCTCGTCGTCAGTGCTCGTGAAGGCCGGGGCGAGCAGAACCTCATCGCCGGCGTAGCCGTCGGGAGTCGAATGGGTCGAGGAAACCAGCAGCCCGCGCTCGAAGGCGATGTCGTCGACGAGAGTCGCCGCGTCGAGCTTGTCGGGCAGGAACGATTTGCCGTCGCGTGGATCGACCAGCGAAACGCCGAGGAGAAAGCCGCGTCCGCGGACCTCGCCCACGATGTCGAGGCCTTTCATCCCCGCCTTCAGTTGTGCGAGCAGCTGGGGACCGCGGTCGCGAACTCGATCGACGAGCTGGTGACGAACGATGTAGTTGAGGACCGCCACCCCGACAGCGCACGGCAGCGGCGCACCATCCCACGTGTGCCCGAGATCGAACTCTGCTGAGCCTTCCGCCAGCGCGACGTAAACGTGCTCGCGGCACAGGACCGCCGCCAGAGGCCAGTACCCCGCGCCGATTCCCTTTCCGATCGTGACGATGTCGGGCTCGATGGGCAGCTGATGCGCGGCAAGCCAGCTACCGACACGCCCCACGCCGGTGACGATCTCGTCGAAACACACCAGGAATCCGTGCTTTTCACGCCGCTCCGCCAGGCCATCCCAAAAGCGATCTGGCGGCGAGTATCCGGGCATCGCGGCGGCGGTCACCGGTTCACAGAAGAAGGCCGAGACGGTGTCCGGACCGGCCTCTTTGAGGACGCGGTCGAGCTCCTTCAATGCCTGCTCACCCGTGGGATCCAGCCGGGGCGTCGACGGCGGGATGTGCAGGTATCCCGGCATGTATTCGACGTACGGAACCTGGAGCGACTTCCGCCTGCCGCTCAGGGCCAGCGTGCCCAGCGTCGAGCCGTGATAGGACTGCGCCGGCGAGATGATTCGCCACCGCTCCGGCCGGCCGCGGTCGATGTGATACGCGCGCGCCAGCCTGACCGCGGATTCGTTGGCCTCTGAGCCGCCGGAGGCCAGTTTCACACGCGCCATCTCGGGCGCGACGACCTCGATGATCCGATCCGCCAGCTCTTCCTGAGGCTCGCTCGTGAAGTGGTGGTTGTAGAAGTAGGCGAGCTGCTCGGCCTGCTTGGCAGCCGCGTCGATGATCTCCGGCACGCCATGGCCCAGGCAGGCGACCATCGCGCCACCAGAGCAGGCGTCGAGAATTCGCTCGCCGGCCGCGGTCTCGAGCCACACCCCGTGACCGCGCGCGATGCTGGGATACGCGAGATCGAGAAAGCGCGGGAAGACGCTGGTCTCCTGGGCGCGAATCGTTGCGGCAGCCACTCTTCCTATCTCCACGCCCGGCGCCGGCGGATCGCCGCCATAACCGCCCGCAAGCTCTGTTCGCTGTTGGCCACGTGCTGCTCGGTCAGGCGCTCGGCGCGCCGGCCGTCCCCCGCCTCAATCGCCTCCAACAGCTCCTCGTGCTCGCGCGAGATTCGGCGGTGCCACGTATCGGACTCCGGCAGAAGCGTCATGGCGTCGTTGAGCTTCATGCGTATCTCTTCGATGGCGTGGGTGAGGACCGCGTTGCCGGTCGAGCGCGCCACGGCGATGTGGAAGTCGGTGTCGTGGCGCATGTACTCGGGTTCGGTCGTCGCGGCCGCCATGCCCTGGATCGCCTTGCGCATGGCCGCCAGGTCGGGGTTGCGACGTGCGCCAGCCGCCACGCGCGCCACGGCCGGCTCGATCAATCCTCGGTACTGGAGCAGATCCTCCAGCTCTTTGCGATGCCGCATCACGCGCAGGATCAGCTCGTCGGCCGCGAGCGAATCGTTGTCTCGCTGGGTGACGAATGTCCCGCCGCTTCGACCGCGTCGGGACTCGACCAGCCCGCCGGCCTCCAGCATTCGGAGCGCGTTCTGGATCGTCGGCCGGCCGACGCCGAACATCACGGCCAGCTCGCGTTCGGCGGGCAGCGACTCACCTGGCTTGATCAGACGCAGCGAGATGTGGCGGCGGATCTGCTCGGCCACGTATTCATGCGCCCGCAGCTGCTGGATCCGCTCGAAGCGGACGCCCGTCGCGATCTCAGACCCGTTCGTCTTAACGGCCATTTGCAGCCTTCGGGCTGAGCCGGGCGACGTCGCTGAGGAAATGGTTGAAGAGGCGCGCGCTCCGGCGCCGCACCTCGGGTGCGAGACGATGCGTTTCCTCGAGCAGCGCATCCGGGTCGACCCCGTCGCCGTCGAGCTCGTGGCGATAGGCCTTGACCCAGCTCTCCATGATCTCGGGCGTCACCTCGGGGTGGAACTGCAAGCCCAGGCTTCGTCCGATCACGTACGCCTGCGGCGCGACGTCGGTCTGGGCGATGAGCTTCGCGCCCGGCGGAAGCGTGAACGTGTCGAAGTGCCAGTTGAACCACGGCCCCTCGGACACGAGATCGGGGTCATTCGACCGCACCGGCAGCCAGCCGATCTCGGCATGCTCGGAGCGAAAGGACTTCCCGCCCAGCACGCGCGCGAGCAGCTGGCCTCCGAAGCACAGTCCCAGCACCGGAACGTCCGCTTTGGCCGCGGCGTGAAGCAGGTCGGCCTCGCGTCTGATAAACGGCTTCGAGTCGTCGAACGCGGCGAACTCGGATCCGAGCGAGGCGATGAAGTCGTAGTCGCGAGGGTCGCGCGTCCACTCGTGCAGGTCGATCCGATGCACGTCAAATTCCGCGTCCCGCTCTTGGAGCCATTCCGCCAGGTACCCGGGCGGCGTCGGCTCTTCGTGCTGCAGGATGAGGGCCTTGAGCTTCCGGCTCATGCGACCGGCCTCGCCTCGAGCTTGCTGTCGAGCTCCCGCGCGACCTGTTGGAGCGTGGTCGCGTAGCGCGCGACCATCTCCGCCAGCTCTTCGTCGGTGCTGGTGAAGGGCGGCGCGAAGAGCGTCTGATCGCCGGCGAACCCGTCGCGCGTGGGCATCGTGGAATAGGTGATCAGGCCTTGCTCGAACGCAACGTCATCCACGCGGCCCGCCGTGCGCAGATCGGGCGGCAGGAACGATTTGCCGTCGCGCGGGTCGACGTACTCGATGCCAAGCAGGTAGCCATGACCGCGGACCTCGTGCACGAACGAGATGTCTTTGAGCGCCGCGGCCAGCTCGTCGCGCAGCCGGGGTCCCCGCTCTCGTACACGTTCGATGAGACCTTCCTTCTTCAACGCGGCCACCACCGCAAGCCCGACCGCGCACGACAGCGGCGCACCGTCCCAGGTGTGGCCGAGGGTGAACTTCCGCGAGCCTTTCGCGATCGCGTCGTACACGTGGTCGCGACACAGGACGGCGCCGATCGCCGTGTAGCCGGCGCCAAGTCCCTTGGCGGTGGCGATGATGTCGGGCACGATGGGAAGGCTTTCCGCGGCGAACCAGTGGCCCGTCCTCCCCACCCCGGTCACGATCTCGTCGAAGCAGATCAGGAACCCGTGGCGCTCCCGCCGCTCGGCGAGGCCTTGCCAGAACTTCTTCGGCGGCGAGTACGACGGCAGCGCGGCCGCGCTGATGGGCTCGCAGAAATAGGCGGACACGGTTTCCGGACCCGCATCCTCGAGGGCCTGATCGAGCGCCTTCAGGGCCTCTTCTCCGGTGGGGTCGAACCGCCACGTGCTCGGCGGAATGTGAAGGTGGTTCGACATGTAGATCTCGAACGGCCGCTTCAGCCCGGGGCGGCCGGTGAGCGCCAGGGTCGCCATGGTCGGACCGTGGTATGCCTGGGCCGGCGAGATCACCTGCCACCGCTTCTCCTCACCGCGGTCGACGTGGTAGCGGCGCGCGATCTGGAGCGCCATCTCGTTCGCTTCGGCGCCCCCGGTGACGAACCTCACCCGGCTGAAACCCTTCGGCGCCACGGCGACCAGCTCTCTGGCCAGCTGCTCCTGCGCGGGGTTGGTGAGTCTCTCGTTGTGGACGTACGAGAGCTTTTCAGCCTGAGCTCTCGCCGCCGCGACGATGTCCGTCCGTCCGTGACCGAGCGTGGCCGCCATCGAGCCGCCGCTCATCGCGTCGAGGTACCGCTTGCCCGACGCGTCCTCGACCCACACGCCCTTGCCCCGCACCAGGACCGGGTAGCGGCGGTTGAACTCGAGCGGAAGGACGTGCGTCGACTGCGCGATGACTACCTGGTCGCGAGGTCCTGGCAAAAACCGCCTCCCCTACAGGCGATAAGGACTCGAACGAGGCCGATAGTATCATTGCAATGGACCTCGTACAGGCCCATTTGCCGGGAGCCTTTTGGTAGGGAGGGGAGCATGGCTACCACACACGCCGGCACCATCACCGTCATCGAACCGGCAACCGAGAAAGTCCTCGCCGAGCTGAAGGAAGCCAGCGTCGACGACGCGGACCGAGCGGTCGCCAAAGCCAGGGCCGCCTACCCGGCCTGGAAAGCCGTGACTCCAAAGGACCGGGCCAACCTGATGCGCCGCATCGCGGTCGCCATCGACAAACACCGCGAGGAGCTCGCTCAGCTCGAGGCCCGCAACGTCGGCAAGCCGATCAGCGACGCACGAGGCGAGGTCGGCATGGTCATCGACGTCTTCAACTACTACGCGGGCGCACCGGAGCGCCTGGTGGGCAAGACGATTCCGGTGGCGGGCGGCATCGACATGACGTTCCGCGAGCCGCTGGGCGTCGTCGCCCTCATCATCCCGTGGAACTTTCCCCTCCCCATCGCTTCGTGGAAGGTCGCGCCGGCACTCGCCGCGGGCAACACGGTCGTCTTGAAACCTGCCGGCCTCACGCCGCTCACGGCGGTCGAGCTGGGCAAGATCGCGCTGGAAGCCGGGCTGCCCGAGGGCGTGCTCAACGTCGTGGTCGGCGCGGGCCGGATCGTCGGCGAGCGGCTGGTCCAGAACCCGGACGTGGCGAAGGTCGCGTTCACAGGATCCACCGAGGTCGGGCGCCGGATCGGCGAGCTCACCGCGAAGTCGATCAAGCGCGTCACGCTGGAGCTGGGCGGCAAGTCGGCCAACATCGTGTTCGCCGACGCGGACCTCGAGCAGGCGGCCGCATCGGCGCCGCTTGCCGTCTTCGGCAACGCCGGCCAGGACTGCTGCGCGCGGTCTCGGATCCTTGTCGAGCGCTCGGCTGTCGACCGGTTCATGAAGGCGCTCGAGACCTCGGTCAAGGCGCTGAAGGTCGGGGATCCCCTCGACGAGAAGACGGAGATGGGGCCGCTGATCTCGGCCGAGCACCGTCAAAAGGTGGCGGCTTACCTCGATGACGGCGCGCGGGTCGCGATCCGTGGGACCGCACCGAGCGGGCCTGGTTACTGGTTTCCGCCGACTGTGCTGTCGCCCGTCTCGAACTCGGACCGGGTGGCGCGCGAAGAAATCTTCGGTCCGGTGGCGGTGATCATCCCGTTCGGGGACGAGGCCGAGGCGATCGAGATTGCCAACGACACGATCTACGGGCTGTCGGGGTCGATCTGGACCAACAACGCGGGCCGTGCGATGCGCGTCGCTCGCGGGCTCGAGACCGGGACGATCTCGATCAACTCGAACAACTCGGTCCGGGTGACGACTCCCTTCGGAGGCTTCAAGCAATCGGGCATCGGGCGCGAGCTCGGACCGGACGCGCTCGACTACTACACAGAGCTGAAGAACGTCTTCCTGTCGACGAGCTAGACCCGTATGCGCGCGGTCGAGGTCAGCCGTTTCGGTGGGCCGGAGGTGCTGCGGCTCGTCGACCTGGAACGGCCTTCGCCCATCTCGACCGAGATCCTGGTCCGGGTCCTCGCCGCTGGCGTCAACCCGGTGGACTGCAAGACGCGTCGAGGCGAAGGCGTGGCGCGGTGGCTCGGTGCGCCGCCGTTTGTCGTCGGGTGGGACGTGGCGGGCGTCGTGGAGGCGATGGGCTACGGAGTTACGCGCTTTGCGGTCGGTGATGTCGTGTTCGGGATGCCCAGGTTCCCCCGAGCCGTGGGCGCGTATGGAGAGTTCGTGACGGCGCCGTCGAGGCAATTCGCGCGTGCGCCGAAAAGCATTTCGCCAACCGACGCCGCCGGGCTGCCGCTGGCGGCGCTCACGGCGTGGCAGTGCCTGGTCGATACGGCGACAGTCCGGGGCGACCAGAAGGTGCTCGTGCACGGCGCTTCGGGAGGTGTCGGCCATCTCGCTGTTCAGATCGCAAAATCGCGCGGCGCATGCGTCGTCACCACCGGCAGCCGCGACCGCGACGCACTCGCCTCGCGCGGTGTCGATGTGGCGCTCGACCTGGTGGGCGGTTCGGACACGATGCTGCTGCTCGAGACGCTGCGGGAAGG
>VBHJ01000260.1 GCA_005887685.1 Chloroflexota bacterium
TACTCTATAATTGTTGAAATTGGACTGCTCGACCCGCCCATTCTTGAGCGTGATCTCGCCCCACAGCGCGCCGCTGATGCCGAACACCACGCCACCTTCGATCTGCGCCTTCACGATGTCCGGGTTCACGATCGTGCCGCAATCGACCGCGCAGACGATGCGGTGCACCCGCACCTCTCCCGCCTTGGACACCTCCACCTCGGCGACCTGAGCTAGGTAGGTGTTCCATCCGCTATAGAGGAGGGACACGCCGCGGCCGCGCCCCGCCGGCAACGGGCGCCCCCACCCGGCCTGTTTCGCCGCGAGGTCGAGCACCGCGCGGGCCCGCGGTGCCTTGCCCAGGAGCGCACGCCGGTATGCGACAGGATCGGTCTTCGCCGCCGCGGCGAGCTCGTCGATGAAGCTCTCGATCACGAAGGTGTTATGGGTGACGCCCACGCCACGCCAAAAGCCGGTACGGAGGACCGGTTCCTCGTGGCGCAGGTACTCGACCTGGATCGCCGGGATATCGTAGACCAGCTGCACAGCCCCGTCTGTCGCGTCGCCGTCGAGCCCGTCCTTGAACGCGGGAGGCGCCCAGCGGGNNNNAGGAACCGATGGGTCCAGGCGACCGGCCTGCCTTCCGGGCTGAGGCCCGCGGCGATCCGGTCGTAGTAGTAAGGGCGATACACATCGTGCTGGATGTCCTCCTCCCGAGTCCAAACGACTTTCACCGGGCCTTCGACCTCTTTCGCGATGCGAACGGCCTTGGTTTCGAAGTCGACCTCGAGCCGGCGGCCGAATCCACCCCCAAGCAGATGGTTGTGGACGACCACCTTCTCCGGCGGGAAGCCCGTGACCTGGGCCGCCGTCGCCTGCACCCGACTCAGCACCTGGGACCCGGTCCAGACTTCGCAACCGTCGTTCCGGACGTGCACCGTGCAGTTCACCGGCTCCATGGTGGCGTGCGCCAGGAAGGGGACTTGGTACACGGCTTCGATTTTCTTCGCCGCACCCGAAAGCGCCGCGTCGGCGGCCCCCTGTCTCCGTGCAACCACGCCTGGGTTTCGCGAAGCGGCGTCGAGTCCCCGCACGACGTCATCAGTCGACATCTTTCCGTTCGGTCCGTCGTCCCAGCGGATCGCGAGTGCCGCCAATCCCTGCTTCGCCGCCCACATGTGATCGCCCACCACGGCGACCAGGTCATCGAGGCGCACGATCTGACGCACACCAGGGATCGCCTTGGCCTTGCTATCGTCCAGGCTGGCGACCTTGCCCCCTAACACCGGGCTTTCGGCAAGCGTGGCGATCTTCAGCCCTGGCAGCCGTACGTCGATGCTGTACACTGCCGTCCCATTCACCTTCGCCGGCGTGTCGAGCCGCTTCGCCGGCGTGCCGATCAGCCTGAAGTCCTTGGGATCCTTGAGCGCGACCTTTTCCGGCACCGGCAGCTTGGCCGCCTTCTCGGCCAGCGCGGCGTAGGCGAGCGTCCGGCCGGACGTCGCATGGGTCACCACGCCCTGCTGCGCCCTGCACGACCCTGGGTCGACATCCCACGTCTGGGCGGCGGCGGCGACGAGCAGCGTGCGCGCGGTCGCGCCTGCCGTCCGCAAGGGGGTGTACATCATGCGCACGGATGACGAGGCGCCGGTCATTTGGAAACCGACCAGCGGATTGGCGTACAGCTTGTCATTCGGTGGGGCGTGCTCGAGCTGGACCTGGTCCAGCCCGACCTCCAGTTCTTCCGCCAGCAGCATAGGCATCGACGTATACATGCCTTGCCCCATTTGGTGCCGATGCGAATGAACGCATTTGGCGCGAAGGCGGGCGGCGGCGCCGCGGTGGCTGCAGTCGCCGCGCGCGAGCGTTCACCGATCCGGCAGCCGAGCAGCAGCCCGCCGCCGGCGCTCGTGAGCACCACCACAAAGTCGCGGCGCGACACGGTGCGCATGCTCAGGCTCCCTTCGCAGCGTGCTTGATGGCGGCGCGGATGCGGATGTAGGTGCCGCAGCGGCAGATGTTGCCGGACATCGCGGCGTCGATGTCGGCATCTTTGGGCTTCGGATTTTTCGCCAGGAGCGCCGTGGCCGACATGATCTGGCCCGACTGGCAGTAACCGCACTGCACGACCTCCAGGTCCAGCCACGCTTGCTGAATCTTCTTGCCGGCCGGCGTCTCCCCGATCGCCTCGATGGTGGTGATCCTTTTTCCGGCGACCGCGGCCACGGGGGTGACACACGAGCGGGTCGGCTGTCCGTCGAGCTGCACGGTGCACGCCCCGCAGGCGGCGATGCCGCAGCCGAACTTCGTGCCGGTCAGGCCGACCACGTCCCGCAGCACCCAGAGCAGGGGCATGTCCGATGGCACGTCGACCGTGTGAGTCGTGCCGTTGATTGTCAGTGTGACCATGGCTCCATATCTCCCAAAGTGTCGTGACGGAACGCCGCGGCCGTCGCTCAATCCGGAAACGCGTCGCCGAACATGGGGAGGCCGCTCTTCGATTCGACCTTCGTCACCTCGTCTTGCACGACGTCCCAGTGCTCGGCGAGACGTCCTCCCTCTATGCGGAGGATGTCGACGACGATCCGGGTCGGCCTCCCACCTCCACTGAAGCGCCCGTGGACCATGACGTAGTCGCCCTCGGCGACTGCGAGCGAGCTCTCGTACCGCCTCGTGAGACCATGCACCAACGAGAACAGCCCGTCCCGCCCGGGGGCAATCCCTGTGCTGTGCTGGATGTACGTGGGCGACCAGTACTTCTCAGCGGCCTCGAAGTCTCTCCGGTTGAATAGTGCGTCGAATGCCTCGAGAACGAGCGCCTTGTTTCTCGCCTCCCGATCCAGGTCTCGTGCCATCGCTTTCTCTGTCGAGGCTTGATGTTCGTCATGGAGCGGCGTCCGCCACCTTCAGACCCTCTGCTTTCGTCTGAGATATAGCCGTCGGCGCGGCTGGCGCCACCGCTCCTCGAGCCCGAAGCGCGTGGCGTAACCGCTTCACCAAGAAAATGCGACCCCGATTCCCTATATTGCGTCCCCGACTCTCAAGGCATCGCGTGACGCTACCCGACCCCCACCCCCACCCCGACGACTCCTGGGCGGTCGACGAGCGGTCCCTGCAGCAGTTCGTCGACAAGCTCAAGGAACCGCCAGCCGAGCGCGCCTGGTACGAGCTGCGGCGCGAGGCGGAACGGATCGCGCTCGTCCCGGGCTTCGATCGGTTGATCACCCTCGACGCCAACGCGATCAAGGAGCTGCCTCACCAG
>VBHJ01000140.1 GCA_005887685.1 Chloroflexota bacterium
CGCGCGATGTGATGCACCAGCGCGCGGCGCCACTGGCCGTTCTGGCCCAGCGACAGAACCTCCGCCAGGCGGTCGTATTTCCGAGGCAGATCCTCGAAGAGACCCGCCGCAAACGCATTCTCCGGGCTCGCCTCCGGCGGGCCGGTTTCGTCCATGCGCGACTTCAGGGTACGGGTACTCAAGCCTCGATGATGCTGACCTGCCCGCGGGGTCGCCTATCGGCCTCTGAGGTAATGGCCGCCCTCGTCGAGCTCTCTCAACATCGCATCCGCCTGCTTCCAGATTTCGTTCCTGAGCCTGGTGAGCCGCATCTGTGCGCGAGCGTCTTCGAGCAGGATGTCGTTGATGCTGCCGGCGCCTCCGTACGCGCTCAGCAGGTGTTGCAGGGCGCGCGTCTTGCCGTCCGCAATCTTCGAACGGTCAAGCTCGAGCCAGTCCGCGAACTGGCTCTCGTCCGCAGCGCGCAGCATGGCGACGCATTCGTCGATCGCCTTGAGGAGCGACAGATAACGGGCTTCGAAGTCGCCGCCCATCTGGCGGGTTGGGGTGCCTACACGAAGAGCGGTTCGGTGTGTGACCGCTCGATCAGGTCTTGCATGACGCCGTCCTCAGGCGGCTTGTTGAACCGCTTCGCGGCATCGAGGACGAGGGGCAGCAGGTCGACGTCCCCGACGCTGTTCACAAAGATGCCGCGCCGGCCCATCGCCCACCAGACGGCGAGGTCGATGTCGTCCGGTGACTCGAAAGGTTGGTACCACGTGGTGCGGTTGTGATCCCGCTCCATCCATGGCCGGTGGGCGATCGACTTGATGGTCTGTACCGCGACGTTTCGTTCCTGGCATGTCGCGAGGAGCGCGTCGAAATTCTCGCGGTAGTAGGCGTTTTGCATCGTGACGTAGTTGTAGGGCAGCAACACCGAATCGAAATCGAAACGATCCAGACTCCTGCGATGGGTCGCGGCGATCTGAGCGCCATGCCCCGTCACGCCAATCCACTTGATCAGACCCTCCTCGCGCGCCAGCAGCGCCGCATCCAGCGCGCCGCCGGGGCTCAAAGCCTGGTCCCACTCGATCGGATCGGCGAGCGAGTGGATCTGCCACAGGTCGACATGGTCGACCTCGAGCCGGTCGAGCGAGCGCTCGATCTCCTCGCGGGCGCCTTTCTCGTCACGTCGGTCACCTTTGGTCGCCAGGAAGAAGTGGTTCGGCTCTCGTTTCAACCACGGCGCGATGCGCAGCTCGGAGTCGCCGTAATTGGCCGCGGTGTCGATGTGATTGACGCCGTAGCGGAGAAGGACTTCGAGCGTCTGGTCGGCGACTTTTTGAGAGAGATGACCCAGCGACGCGGCGCCAAAAACGACCCTGGTGCTCTTGTGTCCGGTGCGCCCGAACTCGGCCTTCGGGATCACCAGCTCAAAGTACCGCAATGCAGGCGGATTGCGCGGGTGTGTATTGTGGGGCCTCAGTTCAATTCACGAGGAGGATGCAATTGGAGTTTTTCAACCTCAAGACGAAGAAGAAAGTCGAGGTCCCCGACAGTGAGCTCAAGAAGCGGCGCAGCGTCCGCACCACCAGTGGTGGGAAGCGTCAGGAGCGATACGCGGTGATCGCCGTGGTGCACGAGGGCGGAAAGCCGCTCCAGATGTTCAAGTTCGTCAACAAGGAGACGTTCGACAGCCTGGACGTGCCCGAAGACAGGGGCTAACTCCCGCTCCGCACTCGCAGAATGTGCGCGTGCGCCCGTCGGAGCTGTCGCGGAAGCTGAAGATCGGGCCAGGCGATCGGTGCCTGGTCTTCAACCCGCCTGAGGGTTACCTCGACCGTCTCGAGCCACTGCCCGAGGGTGCTTCCGCCGGCTCCGGCAACGGGGCCGGTGCGGCGGACGTGGTGCAGATGTTCGTTGCCGACCGCGCCGCCCTGCAACATGAGTTTTCGGCCGGCTACGGCGCTCTCAAGCCGGGCGGGCGGCTGTGGGTGGCCTACCCGAACGTCGGCAGCGGTGTGGCGACCGACCTCAGCCGGAATCATGGCTGGGCGGTCGTGTACGGCGCCGGTCTGACCGCGACCGACGAGATCAGCCTGGATGGGTCCTGGGAGGCGCTGCGATTCGAGCCTTCGGCGCAGGTTGAAAGGAGCCCGGTTCCGGGCGCCGACATGCTTCCGGTCGGACGAGCTGCGAGTCCCGCCTTTCGAGCGGTGCGCGCCATCGCCGGGGCGCTGTTTCGACTGCTGTTCCGTTTCGACGTGCAGGGGCGCGCAAGGATCCCCAACGGCCCATACGTCCTCATCGCCAATCACCTCGGCTGGATGGACGCGATCAGCCTGCTGCTGCTATTTCCGCCTGAACCTCGGATCCACTACCTCGCCGACCCGACTTCCATGATGCGGAACCGCCCGCTCTGGGCGCTCGTGCGCGCGGTCGGCGGCATCGTGCCTGTGGACAGGAGGCAGCGAGGCAACACCATGCTCTTTCGCCACGTCCAGCGCTGCCTCGAGAGAGGCGGAGTCGTCGCCGTTTTTCCGGAAGGCGATTTCGGTCCGAGCGAGGGGCAGCTGCTTCCATTCAAGAAGGGGTTCGCGCATTTCGCCGCCAGCGCCGGGGTTCCGGTCCTGCCTGTCGCACTGGCCGGGATGAAGGAGATCTGGGTCGGCAAACGGCTCTTCGTGCGCATCGGAGAGGAGATTTCAACGCAAGGCCGGACAGTGGACGAGATCCATCGCCTCGGCGAGGGGGCGGTGGCCGCTCTTCTTCCCGCCTATCAGGAGCCTGCCGGACGCAAGCCGATGCGGCGCTGGCTGACCGCCCTCTTTTAGGTCAGCGTCACCGCCGAGGCCGCCTCCCGCGCGCGGTTCGCCGGGATGAGGCTCATGGCGCGCTCGGCCACCGCGGTGATGGTGAGCGAAGGATTGACGCCGAGGTTGACGGGAATGGCTGACCCATCGACCACGTACAGGCCCGAGTAGCCGAACACGCGGTTCCGTTCGTCGCATACGGCCAGCTCGACATCGCTGCCGATGACGGCGCCGCCCAGGATGTGCGCCGTCGATGGGATGTCGAACAGCACCTCGTTGACGGAGCTCGACGGCCATCCGCCGATTTTTCTTGCCACACGCCGCGCCATGTCATTGGCGATCGGTATGTATGACGGATTGCGTTTGTCTCCGCTCGTCGAGGGAGCCGAAGCGAGGTGCGTGCGGAAAGGCCAGAACCATCGCCGGCGCCTGACCAGGCGCAGGTCGTTGTCGGTGACCTGCATCACCAGCAGCAGGATGGTGTGCTGCGCCCAACCTCGGGGCATGAGCGACCTCAGGAAATCTCCCGGCCGGAGGAGTGAGTTGACGAGGAAGCGCAGCGGTCGCGGCATGCCTGGGCCGCCGTCCGTCAGCGGCTTGGCCAGCAGCCCGATGAAGTCCGAGCCGCGCGGGTAGCGGACGGGTTGGATGTGCGTCACATCGTCGGGATAGATGCTCGACGTGATGGCCACCCCCTCCGTGAAGTCGGCGTCTTTGCTGTACGACGTCGCTCCGACGATCGCCTCGCTGTTGGTGCGGACCTGCCGGCCAAGCGACGGCGACAGGTCGGGCAACCACTTCTCCTCCCGCGCGCGCAGCATGAGGTCGATCGTGCCCAGGACGCCGGCTGCCAGCACCACCATTGGCGCGCGCCACGTGGTTCGGCCGCGCCTGAAGAGCCGCGTGCTGCGAAAGCTGGACAGCTCGAATCCGCGATCGGCCGGCTGTTTGATGCGGTCGACCTGGGTCTCGGGATAGATGTCGACGCCCAGCTTCTCGGCCAGGTAGAGATAGTTCTTGTCCAGGGTGTTCTTCGCGTTATGGCGGCAACCCACCATGCACCCGCCGCAAAAGACACATCCCGACCGTTCGGGCCCCTCCCCGCCGAAGTAAGGATCCGGGACCGCCCTTCCAGGCTCGCCGAAGAAGACCGCCACCTCAGTCGGGTGAAAGGTCGCGCCTTTGCCAATGTCGTCGGCGCATTCCTTCAGGACTTCGTCGGCCCGCGTGAGCCGAGGGTTGGTCGTCGCGCCCAGCATGCGGCGGGCGGTCGCGTAGTGCGGAGCAAGTTCGCTCTCCCAGTCCACGCCCGCGGGCCAGTCGGGCCGCCCGAACACCTCGCGACGCGGCACCGGCAGGGTGTTGGCGTACACGAGGCTCCCACCTCCGACGCCCGCGCCCGAGCCGACGAGCACATCGCGCAGCAGCGTCAGGCGAAGGATGCCGTGGCAGAACAACTTCGGGATCCATAGGGAGCGGCGGAGGTCCCAGTTCGTGCGCGCGAAGTCTTCGGGCCCGTATCGCCGGCCCGCCTCCAGGACAGCGACGCGATAGCCCTTCTCGGCCAGGCGCAGCGCCGCCACCGAGCCTCCGAAACCCGAACCGACGATCAAGACGTCGTACTTGTCGATGACCGCCACGGCGCGCATGCTACGGGCGGCGTGGCGACTGTGGAGGCAACCGCGGGCACCGAGCCTTCATCGGATCGACCTGGTCGACTGGCGAACTGGCGTCGATGGTGGCTCGCCGGCACACGTCTCGATTGGGGGTTCGTCGTGCTGAGCGCCGGCATCGTGGGCGCCGGTTACTACGAGTCGTACCTCACCCGCAACGACCACCCCGCGCCCAATTGGGCGGCGGTCCCGGTGCAGGTCGCCTGGCTTGCGGTCACCGCCTATGTGGCGGTTGCGGGCTTCCGGGCATGGCGCCGCGACGGCCGGCTAAGGTCGCTGATCCCGGACGGATACGGGCTCAGCGTCGCGGGCATCGCCGTCTTCCTGGCCGGCATCTTGATCAACGGATGGTGGTCCGACGCTTTCGGCCCGGATTTCGGTGTTCCGGCGATCTTCCGGTTGCCCAACCTGCTGGAGATCACCGGCGCCGGGCTGATCGTGGTCGGCCCGCTGCGCGCCTCGGCCGGCCGCGGCGAGCTGATGGCTGGGCCGACGGCGCTTTTCTCCGCCGTGCTCCTGCTTGCGACCGTGCTCTTTTTCACGCAGTTCGACCACCCGTACATCGACCAGTACGCGGTGCGCGGGGCCGTTCTCCTGACCGACCCGGGTAACCCGGTCGACCTCTTCAACCATCGCGAAGAGATCCTCGGCGCGCTCGGCCTGATGATGCAGACCGCCGCGGTGGTCGGCGTGATTCTCTGGACCTTGCGCCAGAATCGGTTGCCCGTCGGCAGCGTGACGGTGATGCTGACGGTCACCGCCTTCCTGGCCGCGACCCAGCTCGGCCACTACTCGATGGTGATCGTCGGGCTCATCGTCGGCGTACTGGCCGATGCCGCCCTGGCGTTGACCCGGCCGCGCGCCGACCGCGTGCTCAGCCTGCACCTGTTCGCGGTTGTCCTCGGCGCGCTGCTGAGCGGCGTTTACCTCGTCTTCATCGGTATCAATCCGGGGACATGGTGGCCGCCGGACATGACCTACGGGACGGTCTTCGCGTGCGCGATCGTCGGTGGCCTGATCAGCTACGTGCTCTTCCCAGGCGCCGACGCAACGCGGGCTGCGTCGGTCCTGTGGCCGGCTCTGTCGCAGGAATCTTCGGCTGAGGCTCCCGACGTGACGGTCGAGCGGGTGGAGCACGCGCTCAAGGTGCTGCACAGCACCCGGGACCTCGCCGACAACCCGCTGATCGGGATGCGATGCATCGCCGCCTCGACGCCAGGCGAGCTGCGCAAGACCATCGAGGCCGCCATCGAGCATCTCCGCGCATCGCAGTTCCAGCAGGACGCTCAGGCGGGCCAGATCCTCGACCTTTATTACGTGCGTCGCATCGGAGGCCACTACGCCGTGACGACGCGAGTGGGCCTGAGCCGCGCCGCCTATTTCAACCGCCGTTCATACGGCGTCAGGCGCCTCGTCGACCGATTGCGAGAGCTCGAGGAGTCTGCCGCACCGGCCTGACGGTGGCCGATTCACTCCCGAGACTGGTCTCGGATCCGTCTCCGACCTAGTCAAGACCTGGTCCGGACCTCAGCGCTACAGGTCTGCCCGAACGCTCCGCCTCAGCGGCCCCACCCAGGGGCTCGAGGAGGAGCGAAATGTTCAACAGGACCCGTGCCCGACACAGTTCATCCCCGCGCCGCGCTCGGCTCGCGGTCGAGCGGCTCGACGTCAAAGACCTGCAGTTCGCCGACGAGCTGCCCGAGGGGCGGATGGTCGAGCTTCCCGGACGTGGCACCGCGTTCGTGCGGATCGCGTCCGGCCCTGCCGGTGCGCCGACCGTCCTGCTGCTCCACGGCCTGATGGCGACCGCCGACCTCAACTGGTCGCTGGCGGTCCCTGCCCTGGCCCGGCAGTTCAACGTCGTCGCGCCCGACCTTCGCGGGCACGGTCGAGGCATCGCCACCAAGCAGTTCAGCGGCGAGGAATGCGCCGAGGACGTGGCGGCGATCGTGCGAAGCCTCGAGCTCGGACGGGTCATCGTCGTGGGTTACTCGCTCGGAGGCCTGGTCGCGCAGATCTTCGTCCGCCACCACCCCGAGATGGTCGCGGGCATCGTCCTGTGCGCCACGGCGAGCCGGTTCGACGTTCCGACCGGGAAAGGCCTGGTCCGGCTGGTCGAGCAGGCCGCCCGGCGTTTCCCGGAGCGTTTCCGCCGGGCCGCGATGCTCGCGATGCTGGCGCCAAAGTCTGCCGATTGCCCAAGGGGTCGGTGGCTGATGAGCGAGGTCCGCCGCCACGACACGATGGCGCTGCTCGACGCGATCGCCGAGGCGGCCAAGTTCAATTCAGGTTCGTGGCTGGGTGACAGCACCTGCGCCTCGGCGGTGATCGTGACCCAGGACGACCTGGTCGTGTCCGTCGAGGCGCAGCGGGAGCTGGCGCGCGTCCTGCGCCGCCCCTCGGTTTACGAGATTCCAGGCGACCATTTCGTGTGCATCAAGCGGCCGCGCGAGTTCAACGAGGCGCTCGTCGCGGCGTGCGCGGGCGTGCAGGCATGAAGGGTCTGGCGGCTGATACCGAAATTGAAACGGCGCCGAGACTGACTCCGAGACCGAAACCGGCCGACGCTGGCGCCATGAAGCATCTCTACGCCCGGCACCGGCTCGACATCCGGCCGGCCGACCTCCTCCACGCGCTCTCCGCGATGCCGGCCGGCGACCAGAAGAGGGCGGCGGTCGAGGTGGAGCACGTCTGGTCGGCCGGTGGGCCCGGGCTGGCTTGCTACTCAGTGCGCAGCGGGTTTCACCTGCTGCTGAAGGCGCTCGCCCTGCCTCGTGGCAGCGAGGTCCTGTTCTCCGCGGTGACCCATCCGGACATGCCCCGCCTGGCCCTGCACCACGGCCTGGTCCCGGTGCCGGTCGACCTCGAACCGGCCACGCTTGCGCCCCGGCCGATGCTGGTGCGTCGCGCGATCACGGATCGGACTCGAGTGTTGGTCGTGGCGCATCTCTTCGGCGGCCGGGTCGACCTGTTCGAGCTGGCTGAGATCTGCCGCACGAACGGAATCCTCCTGGTCGAGGACTGCGCGCAGGCTTTCCAGGTTCCCGACGACACAGGCGGCATCCTCGCGGACGTCTCGATGTTCAGCTTCGGCATCCTGAAGACAGCGACCGCGCTCGGCGGCGCCATGCTGACGGTGCGCAAACCCGACCTGCTCGGACGCATGCGCTCGATCCAGCAGCGCTGGCCGGTGCAAAGGCGCGCCGCGCACCTCAAGCGCATCGTGCAAACCGCTGTCTTTGTGGCCCTGACCAGGCCGGCGCCCTACGCGATGCTGGCGCGCCTGGCGGCAGCGCTCGAGATCGATTTCGACCGATTGGTCAACTCGAGCGCGCGGGCGTTTCCCGCGGGCGCCACGGATGACCTGGTGCACAGCATCGAGCGGCAGCCGAACGCGCCTCTTTTGAAGTTCATGGAGTTTCGCTTCAAAACCTTCGACCGTGGTCGATTGCTCGCGCGCGCCGCGGCGGGTGAGGAGCTGGCGTCGATCCTGCCTGCCGGATTGCACGTTGGCGGGCTTGCGCCGGACCACACGCACTGGCTGTTTCCGATCGTGGCCGAGCGCCCGGACGAGCTGATCGAGCTGGCTCGCGCCGCGGGGTTCGATGCAGCTCGCGCGGCGAGCAGCGTCAAAGCTGTCAGCGCACCCGCTGGCCGGCCGGAACTGGAACCCGCTTGCGCGCTGTCCGTGATGTCGCGACTCGTTTTCCTGCCGGCGTATCCCGAGCTGCCTCAGGGCTCGTTGGAGACGCTCGCGTCAGCGCTGGAGGGACACGAGGTCCATGCGTACGCCACGCGCTGAAACACTGGAGCGCTTGCGGTCGGGCCCGATCGACCTGCTGGTGATCGGCGGAGGAATCACCGGCGCGCGCATCGCGCTGGAAGGCGCGCGACTTGGCCGGCGTGTGGCCCTCGTGGACGGAGGCGACTTCGCCGGCGGCACGTCGAAATCAGGTTGGCGAGATTGTGACGATCACGTTGCCTTTTTTGTGACCCAGGTCGACGTAACGGTGCGCCTCGACAATCTCATCCAGCGTGTAGCGGCGGTCGATCACAGACCGAAACGCGCCACTCTCGGCGAGTTCCTTCAGCACCAACAGGTCTGATCTCTTGGTCCTCGGGAACGCATCGTCGACGGACATCGACACTCCGCCCGATGCGAGTGCCGCGCCGGCGTTGAGCATCGCCTTCGCGCTCTTCCGTTTGCCAACCGCGTCGAAGATGAGGTCGTAGCGCCTGCCCCCCTGTGTGAAGTCGTCCTTCGTGTAGTCGATCACCGTGGTGGCACCCAGCGACCGCACAAGCTCGAGGTTCGCGGTACTGCAGACACCGGTCACCTCGGCGCCGAGATGCCTGGCCAGCTGCACCGCGGACGTGCCGATCGCCCCCGAGGCTCCATAGACGAGCAGCCGCTGGCCCTTCTGAACCTTCAGCCGGCGCACGAAGAACGAGGCGATCAGCCCGCCATAGGGCAAGGCGGCGGATTCCTCGTATGTGAGGTTGGCAGGTCGAAGTGCGAGCGCCGCACTCGCCGGCCAGCACACCTTCTCTGCGTATGTACCGGCGCGGAAGCCGTCCATCCCAAAGACCTGGTCACCGGGCTTGAAGGAGGTTACCTCGCGGCCGACCGACTCGATCTCGCCGGCCGCGATCATGCCGATGATCCCCTTCCGCGGCGCCCTGAAGCCGAACGCCGCTCGCAAAAAGAGCCGGTAGACGCCGCGCATCTTGAGGCCTCTCACGATGCAGTCGCTGGCTGTGACCGCGGTCGCGAAAAGCCGGATGCACACTTCCTTGTCCCTGGGACGCGGGTCGGGCACAGTCCTGATCTGGAGCACCTCGGGCGGCCCGTATGCCGTGCAAACCGCGGCTTTCATCTCGTCTCTCCAGCCCGCTGTCAACCGCGGTCACGAATTCGCACGTCGTCCTCGTGTCTAGAGGTGCGAGACGGCCCTCTATACGGGGGGACGAGAGTGCGCCTGGCAGGAATCGAACCTGCTGCCTTTCGGTCCGGAGCCGAACGCTCTGTCCGGTGAGCTACAGGCGCGATAGGACCCACCCAGTCTAAACTCCGGCCCCCGTGGGTCGGTTGTTGGCGCTGATGCTCGTCGTGTGCGCGGTGGCCTCGTGTCAGGGCGAGACGCACGCCGTCTTCAGTCCCGTGCCCAGCCCCTCGCCACACACGGCGCCGACGGTCGCGATGTTGCAGTCGGGCGACGTGCCGGCGGGGCTTAGCGTGTGTCTTGGCTCAGGGCCGATCGACGTCTATCTCTCAGTGCTGTCGGGCGCCGACGCGGCGCTGGCCGCGCGAGAGTCGAACTTGTGGCAGCAACTGCGTGACCAGGGAGCGATCGCGGGCGCGGTTTCTGTGTATGCGGCCAACCCCACCGCGTGCAAGACAGAGCTCGGTGCGACGACCACCGTCAAGGCGATGACCAGCCTCGTGTTCCAGTTTCGCGATGAGGGTCAAGCCGAACGAGCATGGGAGTCGGGTGTGTTCGGTTTTGCGCCCCCGCCGCCGGGTCAGGTCTCGCCTGGCCTGATTCGCGGCACGGGCACGGGCCTGGGGCAGAGCTCGTTTACCTACGACCGGCCCTCGGTACGATTGGCATGCTGGCGGCGCTCGGTCTTCGTCTCGCTGGTGGTGGTCAGCAACCTGGACCTGAACACGTTCCACGCCGCGACCGCCGCGATCGACCCTCGCCTAAACTGAATCCCTTCTTCATGCGCCTGTAGCTCACCGGATAGAGCGCTTGCCTGCGGAGCAAGAGGCAGCAAGTTCGATTCTTGCCAGGCGCACCATCACGCCCGGTCTGTATGGTCCTGGAGCTCGCCTTAACCGTTTAGCAACAACTTGCTGAATTTGTTATCGAAACGCTTGATACTACGTGTCCTAGACCGAGCCTGGGTTTGCAGGAGCGGCAGGTCCGCGTCACTGGTGAGGCGCGTGGAGGATTTGCTACATGAAGCGTGTTTTCATCACATTCATGGTGGCGGCGGTGGCCGCCATCGCTTTCGGCGGTGTCGCCGCGTCTGCCTCGCCGAACAAGTTGCAGAGTTTCGGAACCGGCACGGTAACGATAAATGGGGACAGCGCCACCATCGACAACAACGCCGGCGAATACGGCGGCGTCTTCCTCACCTCCAGGAGCCTCAGCGCCAAGCCACTTAACGCCGTCCACCTCTCGTTCGATTCAAGTGGCGACACGGCGGGCGGCGCCCCGAGGTTCAGCATCCCGATCGACGATGGCACCACCGTTCTCAAGTACGCGTTCCTTGACGTTCTCGGCTGCGGCTATACCACCGGCACGGTCAGCACGGACTTGGCGAACTGCCATGTCAACTTCAACAGCGTGGATTACGCCAACTGGGACGCCTTCGCGAGCGCCAACCCGACCTTCCGCATCGCCGCCGGGCAAATCCCGTTCATCATCGCTGACGAGCCCGGCAGCTACGCAGTTAGCAACATCGACCTGCGCTAGCTCAAATCCCCGAGAACCAAAGGTCAGGGCGTACGCGTTGCGCCCTGGCCTCGCTTCATTACCCCCGGAGCACAAAGGCCTCGACGACGACGGTCGCGATGTCGATAAGGAGCGCGGCGCCTGAGACCTACGCCGGTTTAGAAAGCCTCAGGCGCCGCTGAAGTACTTCTGCAGGCCCGTTTCGAGCGAGGCGGCAACGCGCTGCTGGCCCGCGGTGGTGCTCGCCAGTTTCGCCTCGGCCACGTTGGTCAGGAAAAGCGGCTCGACCAGGGCGCCCGGCATCTGGCTCGGGTTGTCCACGTACCCCGCCGACCGCGGACCGAGCTCGATCAGGTGGCCGTACGTGCTGCCTGACGCGGTCAGGGTGGGCGCCGCCAGCTGGTCGTCGGTCCACACGCCGCGGTCGGTCGAGCCCAGCCCCGAAACAAGCGCCTTCTGCAGGTCCGCGGCCAGCCGTTTGCTGTCGGGCGCGAACGGGCGCGCGGCATCGTAAAAGGTCTCCGTTCCACCGACCGACGGGTCGTCGTACGCGTCGAAATGGATGGAGACGAGAACCGACGCCGCGGCCGCGTTGGCGCACGCGGCACGCGTAGCCAGGTCGCGATGAACAGCCGATATGCGGTCATCGCCCCGGTCACCGAGTCGTCCGCCGACAGCTTCGTCACTGATGAATCCTGCGTCCGCGACATGACGACTCGATAGCCGTCGCCCTGGAGCAAAGAGGCCAGGCGCATGCCCACCGCCAGCGTCACATCCTTCTCCAACACCTGCTGCTGGCCGACCGTGCCGACCACACCAGGGTCGAGGCCGCCATGACCTGGATCGATGAAAACGGTCTTGCCCGATCCGGTCTTCGAGGAAAAGCTCATGCAGGCGCCCGCCTGAAGTCCGCTCATGGCGACCTGGCCGGCGACCATGCCCAGCGGGTTCCCCTTCGATCCCACCACAGGGCCGCCGGCGGAGCGCACGGCCTGCAGGACCGTAGGAAATGCGAAGACGCAGGCGATCGCAAGCGCCACGATGAGCGCTGGGCGAAGCAGCGATGGCGATCTCTGCCGGCGCCGAGTGCGGGCTGGGACGTTGGCGGGTTTTGCGATCGGCCGCGTCATTCTAGTGGCCGGAGCGGCCCCTCATATAAGGAAACCGCTTCTTGCTCGCCGCCTACTTGATCCGGCTGTTCTCCGAGGTGGCGACCTTCTTGCTTGCGGTCGAGTCCACGTTGATCACGGCAAGAACCACCGCAAACGTTTTAAGGACGACCGCAAACGCTTTGTTCTGCCAGAGCGCTATGTAGAACGACTGGTTGGAAATCGTCTGGTCCAGCACGAGCGAGTTGGCGGTCAGACCGGTCTTGGTCCCCTCGATCGGCTGCGCGCCACCTGAGCGCAAATTCGATGCGCTGAAGCCGAACAGCGAATCGTTCGTGTAAGCGGCTGCTGCGCTCTTCTCATCTTTGAACTGGACGACGAAATTCACGATCACCTTGTAGGTGGCGACTCCGGGATCTGATGTGCTGCTCTTGATGGAGGAGCAGTGAGCGTCGCTGTCCGTGTAGATGGCGGCGTAGGCGGCAGTGGCGCCGGCCTTCTTCGCGTCGGCCCAATACGTGGACATCGATTTGGCTGTTTGGGGGTCGGGTGATTGCTCCCTCGCGATGAAGTTGTTGATGTCGCCGGTGAGGTCGCACTTCACCATGCCGTGCGGCACGTCGCCAGGCTGCGCTGCAACGCTGGAGGCGCTGGGTCCTTGCGGGCCGTTGGACGAACCACCGCACGCCGCGATGCTGAGCAATGCGATGAGAGCTGCAATCAGTGGTTTGACCATTTGACTCAGGCTAACAGCGGGCCTGATTCGGGCGCCCTCGCTTAGAAGAAGATCGTCTGGCGCCTCGAGAGCAGCCTGTGCACGCTCGACTGGATCCATTCCCGTACCCGTTCGCTGAGCTCCAGGACCAGCCGCGCGTCGCCGGCCGCGTCGGGCCCGAAACGCGCCACATCGATCGGCTCACCGAAGGCGATAAGCCATTTGGAGGGGAGTGGGACGAGCCCCGCAAGGCCAAACCACGGGAACGTCGGAGTGATCGGAAAGGCCGGCAGTCGCAGCATCCGGGCCAGCGGCTGGAGATCCGCGATCACCGGGTGGACTTCTTCGGAGCCGACGACCGCCACCGGGATGATGGGCGATCCCGTGCGCAGCGCCACCTGCACAAATCCGCCACGACCCAATCGCCGGATCCGGTAACGGTTGCGATAGGGCTTGGACGCACCCTTCACGCCCTCGGGAAACACCCCGACCAGCTCGTCGCGCTCGAGAAGCGCGGTCGCGTTGTCGGGGTGAGCCAGCACGTTGCCCGTCTTGATCAGAAGCATGTTGGTGAAAGGCATGGCGAACGCCCAATCGACGACGAGCATGCGCGCGTGTCGGGGTTGTGGATGTTCGGCGAGAATCGCCGTGCGGATCATCGCGCCGTCGTACGGAATGATGCCGGCATGATTCGCGACGAGAAGCGCTCTGCCACGCGCCGGAACGTTGGTCACGCCGTCGGTTTCGACTCGCCAGTACTTGCGATAAAACCACAGCGCAACGTTCTTGACCCGCTCGGTGAAGTCGGGGTCAAAGCCGAAGCCGTCGCTTGGAAGTTCCTCACGCGGAGGACTCACTATGCGGAGGGCCCCCACCGCGTCCATTATCATCAGCTCGGCCTCGATATGCCACTCGCCCTGCAGGCCGCCGCGGATGAATACATTGGATGGCTTCAGCTCGAGGCCAACCGCAGTCCGAACACGGTTCGCGCCTACGGCTCTGAGATTCGCAGGCTGCTCGGATTTCTTGCGGCCAAAGGACACTCACTCATGGCGGATCAACTCCGCCACGAGGACCTGCGTGCATTCCAGCGTCACCTCGCCGGCACGTTGAAGAGCCCGGCCTCTCGCGCACGCGCATTGGTCGCGATCCGGTCCTGGCTCCGTTGGATCGCCCGCGAAGGATTGGTCGAACGCGACCTGTCCAACGGCATCACGCTGCCCAAGCTCGAGCAGCGGCTGCCCAAACCCATCGACCCCGATGAGCTGACGCGACTTCTCGCGAGCCTGCCCCATGAGACTCCGCTGGAAAAGCGCGACCGCGCGCTGGTGCAGTTCCTCGTCAGCACGGGATGCCGCATCTCAGAGGCTCTCGCGCTCGACCGGACTGACTTTCCGCGTTCCGGCAATCGTCTTGTCGTCACCGGCAAAGGCTCCAAACAGCGCAGCGTTTACCTGACAGCCGACGCCCGAGCTGCGATGGAGGATTACCTCGCCGGTCGCGAGGATGCGTGCCTGGCGATGTTCATCAACTTCGACCGCTCCGCGGGCGATGACCGGGCCAGGCGTTTGACGCCCGCCGGGGCGCGCTACATCGTGAAACAGATTCGCCAGCAGCTTGGCGCGTGGTCGTTCAAGTCACCCCACGTGGCGCGGCACACCGCGGCGACGACGCTGCTGGAGGTCACCGGTGGCGATGTGCGGCTGGTACAGGAGGTCCTGGGACACGCCAACCTCAACACGCTGCAGGGTTACACGAAGATCGTCGACAGCCGGAAGCAGGAAGCCTACCGCCTGTACCAGGCATTTCTCGACGGCAAAAAGAAGGCATAGTATTTCGCCATGGTCGAGCTCAAGCAGTCGAAGGTGTTCCAGGGTTTGCCGGAACCAGAGATCCGGTCGATCGAGAAGCAGATGAAGACCGTCAAGCACCCGGCAGGTCACGAGATCGTGGTCCGGGGCGACGGCGGCGTGGGGTTCATGATCATCACCGACGGCACGGTGGCGGTGAAGACCGTGCAGGGCAAGACCCGCAAGCTCGGGCCCGGCGACTCCTTCGGCGAGATGGCCCTCCTCGATCACGAGGGGCGCAGCGCGACCATCACGGCCGAGACGGACGTCACGATGGCGACCATCCCCGAGTGGAACTTCAAGCCGTTCTTGAAGGAGCACCCCGAGGTGGCCTACCGGTTGCTTCAGACCTTGAGCCGGCGCGTGCGCCAGGCCGAGGGAGACCTGTAAGCCGGATCCGTCTTCGGCAGGTATAGTCGCCGTCCGTGGCTCCTCCCAACCCTCCTGTCGGCTACGGCATCGATTTCGGGACGAGCAACAGCTCGGTGTCCATCGCGTATGCGGATCGGGTCGAGGTGCTCACCCTGGCAGGATCGGCATCCAGGACGCTTCCATCGTTTGTGTACCTGCACAGGGCGGGCCGTCGGGCGGCCGGCAATGAGGCGGTCAAGAGGTTTCTCGTCTCCGGCCACGAGAAGACCGATTGTTGGAACTGCCCCCTCGCCCCCTACGGTTGGGATACCGACTGCCGCCAGTACCGCAAGGGCGGCGGATGCAACGACGCGCGACTGCTGTCGGGAGTGAAGCACGAGCTGGCGAAGCTCGGCTTCGCGGGCACCAACTCATGGGCGACCGACTTCAGCGTGGGCGCGCTGGTCAGCGTGGTGCTCAGCCGCCTCAAGCACGAGGCTGACAACGCCACGGGCCAAGCCGTCGGATCCGTCGTGCTGGGCCATCCGGTCGTCTTCGCCGGCGCCGATCCGCAGAACCGGGCCGCATCCGATGCCGAAGCGTTTCTCAGGCTGGAGCAGGCCGCGTTGGAGGCGGGCTTCATCGAAGTGGCCTTTCTGCCGGAGCCGACGGCGGCGGTGATCGGTGAACACGTCCACCGAGGCGTGGAGATCGCGGTCGACTTCGGCGGCGGCACTTTCGACGTCGCGGTGCTCGACTCTCGCCACGGCGCGCCTCGAGTCGCCGGCATTGCGGGCATCGCGATCGGAGGCGAAACCCTGGATGGGATCCTGTTCGAGACCATCGTCGGTCCGGCCCTCGGTCTGGACGCGCTTCCGAGCTGGCTTTTCAACGAGCTGCGCACGGCGAGCTCTGTCCGCCTGCTGATGGCCGATCCCGGGATCCCGGCCATCCTCGCGCGGATTGGGGGCGGCGCCGCCGACGTCGCGAACGCGCTTCTGTACGAGGGGCACGCCTACGAGTTCTACCGCGCGGTCGAATCCGCCAAGATCGCCCTCTCGAACGCTGAGTCGACCTTCCTCGAGTTCGCACCGCTTGGGCTTCGGGTCGAAGTCCGGAGGTCGACCTTCGAATCCATGATCCGGCCCGAGCTCGATCTCATCGCGGCAACCATCGAGCAGGCGCTCGGCGAAGCAGGGATATCCACGGCCAACGTCGATCGAGTCCTGCTGACCGGCGGTTCGGCATACATTCCCGCGTTCCGAAACGACCTTGCCTTGATCTTCGGAGAGCCCCGGCTTGAGCAGCGTGACGCGTTCACGGCCGTGGTCCATGGGCTCGGCGTGCGGGCCCAGCAGCTTTGGGGCCAGGTCGCCGTCACCCCTTGACGAGAAGAGCCGGGCTCGAGGTGAGCCCGGCTCCGTTGTTTTCAGCTACTGCGCTTGCTTATTCGTCCTCGATCTGGTTGTACATGAGGCTGTCCTGGATCTCGTAAAGAGCATCCATGGCCTCCATCACCGAGGCCGGCTTGGCCTGCGCCAGCACCGTCACCTCAGGCGACTCCTCGATCACCTTGTTGATCGCGACCGACAGCACAGGCGGCATCTGCCGCTGGTCGGCCAGGTTCAGCATCTCCAGCTCGTTCAGGAGCTTGTCGATGTAGCGCATCTTGTTCCGGCGGGCGTACTTGGCCCGCTGGATCCGGCGCTCGCGAGCCGTCATGTGCTCGATCGCGCGGCTGGCCTGCTTGATCATCGGCATTCCCTCTATCTCCTCGGCAACCAAGTTTAGGGCGCCTCCGTCTTTTGTCAAGAACCACCTGTAATAAATCGCTTTAGCGATTTTGGCCTGTGCTAGCATCCGAACAAGCGACCGGATGTGCCCTTCATGATCGCCGGCCGTTCGACCCGCATGGAAGTCCTGGAGCTGCTTCGGCGCAAGGGCCGTTCCAGCGCGGAATTCATCGCCAACGACCTCGGCGTGACGCCCAACGCCGTGCGCCAGCACCTCACCAACCTGGAGCGCGAAGGCCTGGTGGTGAGCCAGCCCGAGCGGAGCGGTCGCGGCCGCCCCTCCCTTCTCTTCGCCCTGACCGAACGGGCTGATTCCGTCTTCCCCAAGCGCTACGGCCAGCTCGCCACCATGGTGCTGCAGGAGGTCCAGGAGATGGGCGGGCCCGACGCGCTGGACGAGGTCTTCGCCCGGGTTGCGGCCCGGCACGCGAACGCGATCGAAAAAGACCTGGTGGGGCTTGAGTTCGACGAGAAGCTCCGCCGCGTCGTGGCCTGGATCGGCCGCGCCGGCACCCTGGTCGAGCAGACGGAGAGCCCTGAGGGGATCAAGGTCACCATCCACAACTGCCCGTTCCGCAACACCGCGCTCAAATTCCCGCAGGTCTGCACCATCACGCCGCAGCTGATCTCTCGACTGACAAGCGCGGCCATTTCGCAGTCGGACTCGATCCACCGCCGCGATCCCTACTGCTCATTTGTCGTCCAGCGCCCCACCCACCCTCACTAGCGCGCAGGTCAACCAGGTCGACGCGCTCGCCCAGGAGCGCTTCGGGATTTCCGTCGACTGGCTCATGGAGGCGGCGGGCTGGCAGGTCGCCAGATTCGTTCGTGAGCGGGCGGCCGTCATCTGCGGTGTGGGCAACAACGCCGGCGACGGACTCGCCGCCGCGCGGCACCTTCACCGGTGGGGGCGCCTCGTGCGGGTCTGCTGCGTCGACGTGACCCGGCTTCGAGGACCCGCGGCAAGAGAGCTCGAGGCGCTGGGCAAGCTTGGTATCGAGGTGAGCCACGATCTCAAACTCGATGAAGCCGAAGTCATCGTCGACGCCATCTTCGGCACCGGTCTGTCGCGCGCTCCGGAAGGCAAGTTCGGGGAGTGGATCGAATCGATCAACTCCTTTGGAAAGCCAGTGGTCGCGGTCGACGTGCCGTCGGGGCTCGACGCGGACTCGGGCGTCGCCTACGCTCCAACTGTGCAGGCAGACGTGACGATCACGCTCGGGCTTCCCAAGCCAGGACTTTTGAAGCTCGGCAGTCGCGTGCTCGTCGCCGACATCGGCGTGCCGTTCGAGGCGTACGCGGCGATCGGTATCGCTGTTCCGCCGGACCTCTTTGCGAAGGGAGAGCTGGTCGAGCTGTGACGCGCGAGGTCGTCTGGGACCACGGCGTTTCATTGCCCGGCCACCGGCTGTGGCTCGACCCCTTGGTGGTGCGCAGCTTCGCGTTCATCTCGCACGCCCACACCGACCACGCCCGGCGCCACAAGGAGGCGCTGCTGACGCCGCAGACGCTCGCCCTGATCCCGGAGGCGCGGCGGCCGCGCGGCTGGCGGATGCTCGGCTACGGAGAGGCGATGCGGCGTGGTCCCGCCACCGTGACTCTCCATTCGGCTGGACACATGCTCGGCTCGGCGCAATTGCACTTCGAGCACGACGGCACATCGGTGCTCTATACGGGCGACATCAAGCTGCGACAACCCGGCGGCTTGCCCGACACGTTCGTGCCCAAGGCCGACACCTTGGTCCTGGAAAGCACTTACGGCCGCCCGCATTTCCGCTTCGGTGATCCGGACTCGACGATCGAAGCGATCGCCCGTTGGTGCCGGCTGGCGCTGGACAGCCGGGTCACGCCGGTGCTGCTGTGTCACGCCCTCGGCAAGACCGAGGAGGTGATGCTCGCCCTGGAGCAGTACGGGTTCAGCTTCGCGCTCGAGAAACGATGCGCGCCCTGCGCGCGGGACTACGCGGCCGCGGGCCGCCCGCTTCCCGAATGGGTGGAGCTCAATGGCGAACCGGTGAGCGGCCGCGTGGTGATCGCCCCGCCCGTTGGCAAGGACGAGGTTCGCCGGCTGGGTCGCTATCGCACCGCGCTCATCTCAGGCTGGGCAAAGGACGCCGAGTTTGCGCGCCTGTTCGGAGCCGACGCGACGTTCGACCTTTCCGACCACTGCGACTTCGACGAGCTGATGGAGGTCGTCGAACTGTCGGGAGCGGACCAGGTCTACACGGTGCACGGCTACACCGAAGATTTCGCACGGTCGCTGCGCAAGCGCGGGATCCGAGCGTGGGCGCTCGAGGCGAACGAGCAACTGGCTCTCGCCCTCTAGCGGAGCGCCCACCCTGAACGGAGCACCGCGCGGCGCAGGTCGTGGTTGTGGGCCGCCGCGTCGCTGAGCTTGGTCAGCAGCAGGTCGACCCACGCGGCGAGCTCGACCGCCGGCGCCAGCTCCAGGGCCTCGTTGCGGACGCGGGCGTGGAAGCTGCGGCCATCGACGTCGATCGAGACCTCGGTGATCGGCCCGCGGTTCAGGTGGCCACGCTTGACGCTGGCGATCGGGATTCGCTCGACGAGGTAGTCGAGAAGCTCATCAGGCTCATCGCGCTCGACCAACGGCGCGTGACAGAAGACGCACGCGTCGTCAATAGGCAAAGCTGGGGCGGAACAGACTGGGCAATTCATTTGTGTGGCGGGGTGGTAGGGCGATTCAGTCCGTGTAGCGGGTTATTGTGCGGTCCTCGCGCCGTTTTTCATCCTGGTATAACGGGCAATCCTCGAAATTCCGGACGCAGATCGGGGGGCTGTCCCGCAGCGCGTACTTGAGCTTGGACCGGTGATCGACATGGCAGTCGAAGCGGTAGATGCGCACGAACGCCCGCTGATCCTTGACCAGCTCCTCGAGGTAGGGGCACCTTCGCATCCAGACTTACGATAGGCGTCCGTGCTCCAATTCGCCCGCGCCGGCGCGGCCGTCGGCGCGACCACTGCCACTCTCGAGAAGACGCGGATCCTCGGCGCGTACTTCGGCACGCTCTCCGAGGATGACCTGCGGCGCGCCGCGGTCTACATGAGCGGGCGTGCATTTGCGCCCTCGCAACGCCGCACGCTCGGCCTTGGCTGGTCCACGTTGAGCAAGGTGGTTTCGTCGATCTCGAGCCGGGACGAAGACGAGCTCGGACGAATCTTCCGCAAGCACTCAGACCTCGGCGACTGGGCGGGCGAGGCGCTCGACGGGGGCACGCGATCAGAGCCGGTAACCCTCGAGGAGGTCGAGGCGACGCTGGAGGCCATCCGCACCGCGCGAGGCGCAGCCAAAGCCAAACCTCTGGAGGCGCTGCTCATGCGCCTGGACCCCGAGGCCGCGCGGTTCTTCGTCAAGATCATCTCCGGGGAGCTCCGCATCGGTCTCAGCGAGGGCCTCGTCGAGGCCGCGATTGCTGAAGCTTTCAGCGTCCCGATCACCCAGGTCAAGCGCGTGCACCTCATCACCGGTGACATCGGCGAGACGGCCGTTCGTTGCAAACGGGGAGAGTTCGAGGCGAGCACAATCGCGCTCTTTCAGCCGGTCCGTTTCATGCTCGCGAGCCCAGTCGAAACGCCTGATGAAGCCTTCACGCGCATGGGTGCGGAGACCGTCTGGACGGAAGAGAAATACGACGGCGTGCGCTGCCAGCTGCACCGCCAGGCCTCGCGCGTGCAGCTGTTCTCACGCGACCTGAAAGAGACGACGGCGGCATTTCCCGAGCTCGTCGAGGCCGCCCCGGGAATCGGACACGACGTGCTGTTCGACGGTGAGGTTCTGGCGCATCGCGACGGGCGCGTGCTGCGGTTCTTCGAGCTGCAGCGCCGGCTCGGTCGCAAGCAGGTCGATGCGGAGCTGCGGCGCGAGGTGCCGGTCGTGCTCGTCATCTTCGACGTGCTGTGGCTCGACGGAAGGATGCTGCTCGACGAACCGCTCACGACGAGACGCAAGCTTCTCGAAGGGCTCGGGCTTGAGCCTCCGTTCCTGCTCGCCCGTCTCGAAGAAGCCACCGGCCCACAGCACCTCGACCGCATCTTTGCCGAGACGCGTGAGCGTGGCAACGAGGGCTTGATGGTCAAAGATCCCTTGAGCCCATACACCCCCGGTCGCCGCGGCCTTGCATGGCTGAAGCTGAAGCGGCCGCTCGCGACGCTGGATGTGGTGGTGACGGCGGTCGAATGGGGGCACGGCAAGCGACGGGGCGTGCTGTCCGACTACACGTTTGCGGTCAAAGACACACGGACCGGCAAGCTGGTCAACGTCGGCAAGGCGTACACCGGGCTGACCGACGCCGAGATCGCCGAGTACACCAAACGGTTCCTCGAGATGACGGTCAGCGACCTCGGCCACACCCGCATGGTTCGGCCCGAGGTCGTGCTGGAGGTCGCGTTTGATTCCATCCAGCACTCGGGCCGGCACGCAAGCGGCTATGCACTTCGCTTTCCGCGCATCGTGCGGATCCGCGACGACAAGCCCGTCGATGAGATCGACACGTTGGAGCGCGTGGCCGAGCTCTACGACCGCTACTTCGGCGAGAAGTCGGAGGTGCCTCTGAGCGAAGTCGCTGAGACATGAAGCTCACCTTCATGGGCACCGCCGGCGCACGCTTCATGGTGGCGAAGCAGGTCGCCGCGTCGGGGGGCCTCTACCTCGAAGACGGCGAGACACGGATCAGCCTTGACCCTGGTCCTGGCGCGATCGTGCAGTACGCCCAGCGCGGGATCGACCTGACTTCGCTCGACGCAATCGTGGTCAGTCACCGCCACCTCGACCACGCCGGCGACCTCAACGTGATGGTCGAGGGGATGACCGACGGCGGCTTCGCGCATCGAGGGATGGTCTTTTGCCCCGCCGACGCGCTCGACGACGACCCGGTGATGCTCAAGTACCTGCGCCGCTTTCCGCGCGAGATCGTGCGGCTAGCGCCCGAAACGTCTTACGCCGTCGACAGCATCGCCTTCACCACCAGCGGACGGCACGTCCACCAGGTCGAGACTTACGGATTTCGTTTTGGCAATCGGCTGGGTTGGGTCACCGACTCCGCCTACTACGAGCGCATCGCCGAGCAGCACCAGGCCGAGGTGATGGTCCTCCACACCATCCTTCTCCACTGCCGCCCTGACCTGCCCCACCTCTGCGTGGCCGACGTCGAGCGCATCATCCGCGACGCCAAGCCGCGGCTGGCTTTGCTGACTCACTACGGCATGACCGTCTGGCGTGCGAACCCCGCCGAGCTCGCCGCGGATATGACGCAACGTCTCGGCATCGACGTCCAGGCCGCACGCGATGGAATGACGATCGACCTATGAGCCGATGGCGGTGGCGCGGCAACATCGCGCTGCTGGGCGTCGCGCTCGCGTTTGTGCTGTTTCCGGTGCTCCCCAACGACGACGTCGTCAACTCGGACTGGCCCGCGTTCGCGACCGGCGCCCGACTGATCGTTTCCGACCCGAGTCATCTCTACGACCTGAAGGTGCAACAGCGGGTGGAGAGCGACGTGACCGGCGGTCGCGTGCTGGTCACGCTCGGCATCCAGGGCATCCTGCCGTTCCTCGCCCCAGCGTGGGTGGCGCTTCTGGCGGTGCCGTTCGAGGCGCTGGGCACCGACCTCGGCGGCCGGCTCTGGATCCTCTTCGGCCTGGCGTGCCTGGTCGGGGGCCTCTACCTGGCGACCCGGCCGAGGCCCACGACGGTAATCCTTCCCGCCTTCGCGTCGGTGCCAACGGCGCTGATGATGCTGAACGCCCAGCTCGACGGAATCGTTGCCCTCGGCATCGGAGGCGCCATCGCGCTCTGGTCGCGACCTTACCTCGCGGGGCTCGCGCTAGGCCTGACCCTCATGAAGCCGCAGCTGGTGCTGCCGCTCGGCCTCGGGCTGATCCTGGCGCGCCGGTGGATGGTGCTCGCCGGTTGGGCGACGGCCGGGGTGGCGCTGCTCGCTTCGACTTTGCTGCTCGATCCCCATTGGGTCTTCGACTGGCTCGGCCAGATCCGATCCACCGTCCAGACTGGAGCACGCGAGGTCAACCTGGCGCATTTCGCCATCTACCTCCCGCCTGCGCTGCAGACCTTGGGCCTGGTCGGTCTCACGCTGCTTGCCCTAAGCGGCGGGCTGGTGTTGGCGGCGAGGCGCTACCGCGACTTCAACGCCGCCGCGGCCATCCTGGTGATCGGGGGCGTGGTGGCATCTCCCCACGCGCTGCCATCAGACCTGGTGTTGGTGGCGGTCGGACTTGCCATCTGGGGCGAGTCCGGCTGGATCGACTGGCTTGCTTTGAGCGTCGTCGCTCTCGTCGCCGCCCTGGCTCCGCCGCCAATTCCGGCTGCGGCCGGACTGGCGCTGATGCTGTGGCTGACCCTTCGGATCAGCCTTTACCGGCGAGGACCGGTACCCGCGTCTGCTCGATGATGCCGTCGATCAGCCCGTACTCGACGGCCTCCTGGGGCGTGAGGAAGAAGTCGCGGTCGGTATCGCGCTCGACCCGCTCCAACGGCTGGCCGGTGTGCTTGGCGATGAGCTCGTTCAACACGCCCCTGATCCGGATGATCTCTCGGGCGTGGATGTCGAGGTCGCTGGCCTGGCCCTGGAGTCCCTTGCCGCCGATCAAGGGCTGATGCATGTGGATGTTCGAGCTCGGCAGCGAGAATCGCTTGCCCTTTGCCCCCGCCATCAGGACGACGGTGCCGAAGCTCGCGGCGCGCCCGATGCATACAGTCGAGATCGGGGCCTGCACGTACTGCATGGTGTCGTAGATCGCGAACCCCGCCGACACCGACCCGCCCGGCGAGTTGACGTAGATCTGGATCTCCTTCTCGGGGTCGTCGGCCGCCAGGTACATGAGCTGGGCGACCACCAGGTTGGCGACCACGTCGTCGATGGGCCGGCCGATCAGGATGATCCGGTCCTTCAGCAGCCTCGAGTAGATGTCAAACGTGCGCTCGCGGTTGCCGCCCTCGTTCTCGACTACGGTTGGGACGTACGCCAATCTGGATGGCAGCTTACGTCAGGCCGAAGAAATGTTGCTCGCCCCGGCTGACTTCTTCGCCGGGCTCCGCAGAGGCGTCAAGCCGAGGCTGCCCAAGGCGATGCGCGATTTCCGCACCTCGCGCGGCCGCGGCCGGCTGATGAAGCTCCACTTCGGGGAACCGGCCTTCCACTACGAGGCCTGGCACCACACCGGTGCAGGTAGGCTAGAGATCGGGTTGCATTTCGAAGGGTCGGCGGCCGACAACCAGGCGGCGTTCGACTTCTTCCGCGCTCGGATGGTCGAGGTCAAGGCCGGCCTTCCCCGTGCCGAGCTGGAGCCGTGGGACCGTGGCTGGTCGCGACTCTACGAGACGCTCCCCGCGGCGCGCCTGGATGACGACGTGCTGCGTCGGGCCGTGGATTGCTTGACCGGGTATGTCGTCACGCTTCAGCCTTTGCTCGAAGAGTTCTTGGGGGAGACGCGATGAGAACAGTTGAGGTCAGCGACGAGCTTCAGCGATACCTCGACGGCCTGGTGCCGAAGCGCGATTCCGTACTGAGCCGGATGGAGGACGAGGCGCATCGCGAGAACATCCCGATCGTCGACCCGCACGAAGGTCAGCTTCTCTACCTGCTGGTCAAGACCGCCGGTGCGAAACGGATCCTCGAGCTCGGCACCGCGACCGGCTACAGCGGAATCTGGCTGCTGCGCGGCACCGCGGGCGGGACGCTGACCACCTTCGAGCTCGACCCCAAGCGCGCACAAAGGGCTCGCGCCAACTTTTCCGATGCCGGCCTGGGCAAGGAGGCTCTTGTGCTGGAGGAGGACGCGTTGGCAGGGCTGGAGAAGCTGGACCAGCGCTTCGACGCCTGCTTCATCGACCTGCTGAACGTCTTCCCCTCAGAGGAAGCGACCCAGCGCGCGCTGGAGCTGTGTCTGGAGCGGCTGGAGGGCGGAGCGTTGCTGATGGCCGACAACGCGCTTCGGCAGGGCGAGGTTATGAAGCCAACGAACCAACAGGCCCGCAACGTAGCGCGTTACAACGCATTGGTGGCGAAGCACCCACGTCTGGAGAGTGTCGTGATTCCCATCCGCGACGGTCTCTCCGTGGCCCGCGTCAAGGACCAACCCCCCGGATAGTCCGGCCTATCCGCATGTTGCCCGCATCGGACTGGCGCGTTAGTCCGGACTATCCGATCGCCGGCTTCGTTTCCTCGCCTTCGATCCAGAAGGTACCGTCCGCGGCGTGCTCCTTCTTCCAGATCGGCACGCTCTCTTTCAGCCGGTCGATGCCCCACCTGCATGCCTCGAACGCTTCGTGTCGGTGCGGACAAGAAACCGAGACGACGACGGATACCTCGCCAATCTCGAGCTTCCCAGTCCGGTGCGCCATCGCGACGCGGGCGGCCGGCCACCGCTGCTTGATCTCGTCGCCGATCTTGCGCATCTGGGGCACGGCCATCTCGGCATAGGCCTCGTAGTCGAGGTGAGTCACAGATTGTCCCCTGGCGTTGTCGCGCACGGTCCCGCTGAACGTGCAGATCGCCCCCGCGCCCGGATGGGTCACGACCGCCTCGAGCTCGCGCGCGTCGATCGGCCCAGTCGTCACGTCGTAGCGCATCAGAGACCTCCGCTCACCGGGGGAACGAAAGCTACTTCGTCGCCGTCCTGAACGACGGTGCTCCAATCGGCGAACTCCTGGTTGAGCGCTGCGCGCACGGACTCTCGAAGCGGAAGGGCGGCATGCTTGCCGCGCAGAGTCTCGTACACGTCCTCCAGCCGCGAGCCGGGCGGCACCTGGAGCGCCTCGGTCTCGTTGCCCGCCAGCTCGCGCAATCGAGCGAAGAAACGCACTCGAACCGCGATGGCCACCGCCATGAAGGCCATGTTACTTAGCGACGAAGACGTGAACCTCTTTGCCCGAGTCGAGCGCCCGCTCAACCGTGGTCTTGGTGCCCTTGGAGCTTCCGTCCCAAAAGGCCACCAGGACGTCGCAGGCGTCCACCAGCCGCTGGTTGCGCGCCGCGGACTTGCCTGCGTCCGCAAGCTCGTCGAACGAGGCCGGGATGACCTGGACCGGAATCCCCTTGTCGCGTGCGGCCCTGGTCGCGGCCGCGTCCACGCCGCTCGCGCTTCCGGTGATGATCGACGCGCGCGGCGGAAGCGATTTCACGTAGTCCATCACGCGCTCCGGCTCTGAGAAGTGACGACTGCCGACTATTGCGACGCGCAACTACCCGGAGCCGGATCCGCTCTTGCCGATCATCTTGATGTTCTTTTCGAACATGTCGCGCAGCCTGGCCGCCTGCCGGTCGTAGTCGTCGGGGTTCGGCCAGCTGTCACGGATGTCCAGCACCTCGCGCGGCACGCCCGGCACCCGGTTGGGGATATGGAGACCGAACACGGGGTCGACGTGCGTGGAAACCCCGCGCAGATCGCCCTGCAGCACGGCGCGCACGATCGCGCGCGTGTGCGCGATCGACATCCGCTCCCCGACTCCGTACTGCCCGCCGACCCAGCCGGTGTTGAGCATCCATACGTCGGCGTGATGCCTCTTGACCCGCTCGATCAGCATGTCTGCGTATCGATCCGGGGGCAAAACGAGGAACGGCGCCGCGAAGCACGTGCTGAAGATCGGCTCGGGCTCGGTGACACCACGCTCGGTACCCGCGACCTTGGCCGTGTACCCGCTGAGAAAGTAGTGACGGATCTGGTCCTCTTCCAGTCTGGAAACGGGCGGCAGCACACCGTACGCATCAGCCGAAAGGAACATCACGTTGTGCGGATGGCTGCCCGTCCCCGTCAGCACTGCGTTGGGGATCAGGTCGATGGGATACGCCGCCCGCGTGTTCTCGGTCTTTTCGTCTGAGTCGTAGTCCGGCACGCGGGTCCGCGAGTCGTAGACGACGTTCTCCAGGATCGTGCCGAAGCTCTCGGTCGCCGCGTAGATCTCAGGCTCGGACTCCTTGTGAATGCGAATCGTCTTGGCGTAACAACCGCCCTCGAAGTTGAAGACGCCACGGTCGCTCCATCCGTGCTCGTCGTCGCCGATCAGCCGGCGCGACGGCTCAGCCGACAGAGTTGTCTTTCCAGTGCCGCTGAGCCCGAAGAACAGCGCGACATCGGATCCGTCTTCATTCGTGTTGGCGGAACAGTGCATTGGAAACACGTTCTGCGCCGGGAGCAGGTAGTTCAATGCGGTGAAGATCGATTTCTTGATCTCGCCCGCGTAGCCGGTGCCGCCGATCAGGACAATCCGCCGGCCGAGATGGACCAGGATGAATGTGTCGCTGTGGGTACCATCGCGAGCCGGGTCGGCCTTCATCGAGGGCAGCGCGATGACGGTGAAGTCGGGCTCGAAATTCATCAGCTCGTCCGCGTTGGGGCGGATGAAAAGGTTGCGTGCGAAGAGGCTGTGCCACGCGAGCTCAGTGATGACCCGAACGCGCAATCGGAAGCGCGGATCCGCGCAGGCGAAGACGTCCTGCGTGTAAACCTCGTGTGTGTCGCAGAACTCCTGCATCCGGCGGTGGAGGCCTTCGAACTTGTCCGCGGCGATCGGCTGATTGCCCGGATGCCACCAGATCGCGTCCTGGCTGGTCGGCTCCTTGACGAAGAACTTGTCCTTCGGCGACCGGCCGGTGTGCTTGCCCGTCTCGGCGGTCAGGGCGCCGGTCGAGACGATCGCAGCCTCCTCGCGCCGGATCGCGTGCTCGTAGAGCGCTGCGGGGCTCAGGTTGCGGCGTCCGACGGCGACCTTTGTGGTTTCAGCCACGTTTTCAGGCTACGCGATGCGGGCGCGCCGGCTGCTCGCGCGCCGGCGCTGCTTGCCGCTGACGTAATCGACCAGGATGTACTCGCCCAGGCGGTCCGGCGAGACAAAGAACGCTCGGCCTTTGTTGATGCGGGTCATCTGGTTGATGAACTCCGTCAGATAGGGCCCGCGCTCGAGCATGAACGTGTTGATGACGATGCGATCTCGCGTGCAGCGCTTGACCTCGCTCAGCGTCTGCTGGATCGTCTTGTAGGTCGGCGGATACGCAAAAGAGGCGCGCCCGTTCTCTTCCAGGTGGGCGGTCGGCTCACCGTCCGTGATCATGATCACCTGGCGGTTGCCGCGGTGCTTCGCGAGCAGCGACCGCGCCAGCTGGAAGCCATGCTGCATGTTGGTCCCATACACGTAGTCGTTGAGCGCCAGCTGCGGCAGCGTGTGCGGTTTCAGCTCGACCGCGTAATTGGAGAAACCGACCACGTAAAGCGAGTCGCGCGGGTACTGGCTGCGGATCAGCGAGTCGAGCGCGATCGCCACCTTCTTGGCGGCGAGGAAGCAGCCGCGGAGAAACATCGAGCGGCTCATGTCGATCATCAGCACGGTCGACGCCTGGGACATGTGCTCCGTCTTGTGCACGACGAAGTCCTGCGCCGCCATCTTCACCGGCACCTTCGGGCCCTCACGCACGATGGAGTTGAACAGCGTCTCCTTCATCTCGAGCAGGAAGGGATCTCCGTACTCGTAGTCCTTCAGCTCGTCTGAGGCGTCGATGCCCTGCCCGCCGCGCCACAGCTGGTGCTGGCCCATCCTGGTCTTCTTGAGCTGGTCGAAGATGTCGCGCAGCGCCGACTGGCCGATCCGCCGCATGCCGCGTGGGGTCAGCTCGAGACGGCGGCCCTTCCGCTCCACGTAGCCGGCCTTCTCGAGGACGTCGGTCACCTGGCGCAGCTGATCGAGGGCCTGGCGCGCCTCCGGCCCGAGCATCTCTTGGGCCAGCGAGCGATCGACGTCGTCCGGCCGGAAGCTGCCACGCTCCAGCTGCGATTCCAGGCGGTCCATCCGCTGCAGGCGCTCCATCAAGGACATCGCTTCACCCATCGAGAGCGGGTCCTCGCCGAAGAACGGGTAGCGCTCCGCCAGCTCCGACGGCGGCATCATCGCCTGCATGAAGCCCGACAGGCGCGCAAGCTCGAGGCGCAGGGAGTCGTCCTGCAGGAGCGCGTCCATCATCTGGCGCAGCTCCTCGCGGGCTTCCGGGCTGAGGCTCTGAAGAAGGGACTGCATCTGCGCCATCTGGCGCTGCAGGTGCTCGAGCAGCTCGTCGAGGCTGTTGATGCCCGGCGGGAACATGTCGCCGAACTTCTGCATGAAGCCGTTGAAGTCAGGCGTGCGGCCCTCCATGCGCTGCTCGAGCATCTTGTTGAGCTCGCGCACCATGTCGCGGACTCGCGAAAGGTCCTGGCCCTGCATCTGCTGCAGCGATCCCTTGATCCCCTGGAACATCTGGTCCAGGACCTGCTTCTGCAGCTGCTGCATCAGCTCTTCGAACTTCTGGCGCGCGGCGTCGTCGACGAACTCGTAGTTGCGCAGGCCTTTGACACGCCCGCCCAGGTCATCGGGCAGCCGGTCGAGCTGCTCCTGGCGCTGCCTCGCGATCCGGTCGAGCAGCTTTTTTGCCTCAGGGGTGGCTTCGTTGAGGCGCCGCTCGATGCCCCCGCGCTCGGTGTCGATCACGTCCTGCACCTTCTGTCGCAGCTCCTCAACGGTCGAGTCGAGGTTGTAGCGACCCAGCTCGCGCTCACGCGATTCGCGCAGCTGTTTCAAGAGCTGCTCGAGACCGGGCATGTTCGGCGAGCCCCACCGCAGGAACCGTTGCAGGGCGGCGTTCAGGTCGCCGTAGTTCATCAGGTCGTCGGACAGTGCGTCGAGGACGTCGCCCGCATCGAGATCGTCGAGCTTTTGGGTTCCGTCCCACCGCGAGTAGCGGAACTTCACCCGATCACGCTAGCAGGCCGCCAACCTCCCAGAGCACGTTCGATGGCACGCGCGGCGCGCAGCGCGACGAGATCGTTCCAGTTGCGCGCCACGACCTGGACCCCGATCGGCATGTTCTCCGGCGAGGTGCCTGCCCGCACGACGACGCAGGGGTTGCCGGTCAGGCTGTAGGGGATCGTGTAGGTGTACTGATGGTCGGCCAGCCCCCGGGCCCGATAGAGCGGCGCGATGTTCGGCGCGACCGGGCTGAGGACGAGGTCGAATCGCGTCATGAAGTCCAGCAATTGGCGCCGGAAGTCGTCCCAGCGCCGGTACAGCCTGTCGTGGCTCATGTGCTTGCGGCCCCAGTACCCGAGCGTGACCAGGTGGGCCTCGTTCAGTCCCGGCGGGCGCTCCTCGGTCACCACGCAGCCCTCCTTGCCCAGGGCTTTGGCCGCCGCCCGGACCGCGCCGGCGATCGCGGGGGTCGGCTTCATGATGCCGTCGTCCGTGTACCAGGCCACCTTCAACCCGGGCAGCTTCGGCGTGCGCTTCGGCAGCGGGACGGGCACGACGCCCGAATCGAACCCGTCCGGTCCGATCAGCACCGGCAGCGCCAGCGACAGGTCGCTGACATAGCGGGCCATCGGTCCGACCTGGCTCCGGGGATCGCTCAAGCCACCGGGCAGCCCGTAGCCGCCGGTCGCCGGGATCAGGCCCGCGGTGGGCTTGAGGGCGGCCACGCCGCAGTAATGAGCCGGCATCCGGATGCTTCCGCCCGAATCGCTTCCGATCCCGATCGGTGAGCCGCCCGCGGCGATGATCGCCGCCTCTCCGCTGCTGCTCCCGCCCGGCGAGCGGTTGATGTCGTAGGGATTGCGCGTGCCGCCATGCAGAGGGTTCCAGCTGTCGCTGCCCACGCCGCCCGGGGGGCAGTTGGTCTTGCCGATCAGGATCGCCCCCGCGCGCCGCATCCGGGCGACGGCCGTGGCGTCGTGGTCGGGAACGTTCGTGCGCAGCATGCGCAGGCCTGCCGTGGTGGGTAGCCCGGCGGTGTTGAAGATGTCCTTGACCGTGAAAGGGACGCCGTGCAGGGGGCCCAGGGCGCTCTTCCGCTTGTTGTGGCGGTCGGCGGTCCGCGCCTCTTTGATGGCGCTTTCGGCGGTCGCGAAAACCACCGCGTTGAGCCGAGGGTTGACCGTATGGATGTGCTCGAGGTGGGCCCGCACAACCTCCACTGAGGACACTTTCTTGTCCCGGATGGCCCGCGCCAGCCAGGCAGCCGGCGCGCCGATGACGTCTCGCATCGCGGGGAGCTTAGACGCTCCGAGTCGCGTTTGAACTCGCTAGACGGTGTCTCCAGGCTTGATGTCGAGCACCTTGACGCCGTTGCCGACCAGCTCCTGGAGCTGATCGGGACGCCCGGCGAGGATCGGGAACGTGCCGAAGTGCATGGGGATGACGGTCTTGACGCCCAGCAGCGAGACGGCCTTCGCCGCCCGCTCAGGGCCCATCGTGTAAAAGCCGCCGATGGGCAGGAAGGCGGCGTCGAACTTGCCCAGCTCGGCGATCACAGCCATGTCGCCAAAAACGTCCGTGTCGCCGGCGAAGTAGATGCTGAACCCGTTCTCGAACTCGATGACAAATCCACATGCCTGGCCGCCGTAGACGATGCCGCCGTTGTCCGTGATGCCGCACGAGTGCTCGGCGTGGACGAGCGTGACCTGGATGCCGTCGGCGTCGATCGTGCCGCCCTGGTTGCCGCCGATGATCTTCTCGCCGTCGAGGCCCTTGGAGCCCAGCCAGACGCTTATCTCGTGATTGCAGACGATCGTCGGCTTGGTCCGGCGCGCGATCTCGACCGCGTCATGGATGTGGTCGAAGTGACCGTGCGTGATCAGCATGAGGTCGCACTTGTCGACCATCTTCAACTTATCCGGGGTGACCGGGTTGTTCATCACCCATGGATCGATGAGGACTTCCTTCCCCTTGGCGCTGCGGACCTTCCATGTGCCGTGGCCCAGCCAGGTGAAGCTGACGTCAGCGTTGAGCGCCATCGAGACTGCCCCCCTTACACCCGGGTAAAAGCTGATTCTCCCACAGCGATCGCACGCTCGCGCCGGACCGCCAGCAGGCTCGCGGTCCAGATCGCGAGCACGCCGATCACCCCCAGCTCCGCCATGAGCCGCAACACCAGGAGGTCGGAGTAACCACTGACCAACAAGGTCTGCATCCGGTTGTGGCCTGGACCGATCAGCAGGTAGCCCGCCGCCACCAGCGCGAGCACCGTCCAGTCGCGCCGGCGAACGCCCCAGGCGACCAGGATCAGGATCGGAAGCAGGAGCAGCACGAGGTGGGTGCCCCACGAGTAGCTCGTGACGAGGGGCGTCACCGCGACCACCGCCGCCGCCTCGAGGGCGCGGCCGGACCGCGCGGTGGCCGGCGACCGGAGCACGAAGAAGGTGATCGCGACCGCCGCGACCGCGATCACGGCGGTCATGACACGCGCTGTCGTCGGGCTGCCGCGCGCCACGCCGAGAAACGTGTCCGGCTGCAGAAATCGCGTGATGGTCCCGCCGGGCGAGTGGTTTTCGTAAAGGCCCGTGCCGGCGCTGATGGTCGGGAACACCGAGAACAGATACTCGAAGAGGTACTGCGGCGCGGCAAGCAGCCACAGGCCGAGCCCCGCGACGATCGCGGCCGCGAGCATCGACCAACGCCTCGCCCACAGGATCAGCAGACCCACCGGGGCCTGGATCATCTTCACCGCGACGGCGGCACCCATGGCAAGCCCGCCCCACCATCGAGCGCCGACCCAGCCCCACAGCCATATGCCGGAGAGCGCGAGCAACAACAGGTTGACCTGCCCTTCGTCGATGTTGCCAATCACAGGTTCGAAGCTGATCGCCACCAGGACCAGCAGGGTCGCGAGCTGCCAGTCGGCGACTTTCAGCGCCCGCAGTGCACAGAAGATGAAGAAAAAAAGTGACGCGTTGAGGACAAGCACCGCGCCGATCGTGATGGCGTGGCTGTCGACCGAGATCAGCGGCTGGAGCAGCCACGCCAGCGGCGGTGGCATTACGTATTGCGGGCCCGTGGGCTCCAGGCAGCCCATCGTTCGGCAGAGGTCGTAGGGATCGCTGTTCACCGCCAGTCGCCGCGCGGCTCGCATGTAGCTCTCTTGAAAGTCGCCCAGGTAAGCTCCGAAGGCGAGCGGCAGGATCAGCGCCTGCCACAGGTAGACGGCGGCGATCGGCACGCCGGCGAGGACCAGGAGCAGGCTGCGAAAAACGCGGTTGTCGAGTGCTGAACCGCGAGCCGTTGCCACCCTGACAACGCCCCTCTCCCCAGATCCCTCTCCCCTCAGGGGAGAGGGTGCCTTTGGCTCAACTGCCGGTGTCGTCATGGCTTCCGAAACACCAACAGGTGGTTCAGCCCCAGCTCGAATCGCGAATGCCGCTCGAGAAGCAGGCCTGCCCGTTCGAACATGGCGATGGCTTTTCGCGGATCGAAGCCATAGTGCTGGTCGTCACGCATTCCGTCGACGAGGCGGACAGCTTTCATCACATGGAGCAGGTCGTCCACGCGCGACGAGGGCACCGTCACCACGAGGTGCCCCCCATTGCGCAGCTCGCGCGCGCAGCCGGCCGCGAACGCGGCTTGGTCTGCCTCAGGAATGTGCTCCACCACCGCGAGCGCCGCGACGACGTCAAACGGCTCGCCTGGCGGCATCGCCGACGGAAAGGCGCCCCGTATGTACCGGTACTTCGCCGTGCTTGACGGCACGGGGTCGAGGTCGATCCCGACGCCTGCGCTCAGTCGATCGTCCAGGACCCGGAACAGCGCGCCGTCGGCGCAGGCGATGTCGAGGACTCGCGCCCCCTGGGCAACATAAGGCAGGACGCGGCGCGTTCGCTCCCATTGAAGTCTGTAGTCAAGCCACTTCATAGGAGTTCGATCGCGGGCACCCTACCATGCCTGCGTGCTTGTTCCGCTCCGCAGGGTGTTGGCCCGTCCGCTGCTCTGGTGGGCGATCGCAGCGGTATGGGTTGTCCACGACGTGATGGGCAACGTTCTGACCACCAACCGCCCGGATGCGACCTCTGTGATCCAGGCGGGCTACCGCTGGCTGCACGACCCCGCCGCGATCTACGCCGACACCGCGCGCCACCTGGCCCAGACCGGCCTGGTTCCCGTGACCGGCCTGATCCGCCCGCCGGCGGCGGCGATGCTGGCCGCGCCCTTCTCGCTGCTGCCCGGATGGATGCAGGTGCCGGCCTGGACCGTGGCCGACGCGGCCGCCGCCCTGATCGGCCTCTGGATCGTGCAGCGATACGTCACCCGCACATCGCTCGAGATGGCCGTGTTCTGGGCTGTCGCGTTTTACAGCCCGCCGCTTTACGCCGAGGTCAACGCGGGGCAGATCGGCGGCTTCGTCCTGCTGCTTGCGTGCCTCGGCCTCGTCACGTTCCGGCACCGGCCGGCGCTGTCAGGCGTGCTGGCCGCAGCCGCGGCTTCGTTGAAGCTCTATCCCGCGCTGATGGTGATGGGAGCGCGCACCAGGTGGCGGCCGTTCGTCATCGCCGCCGGAGTCGCCGGCGTCCTCATCACGGTCGTCGCGTGCATTCCCCTTGGCGCGGCCGGCGCCTGGGCGTATGTGACGGGCGTCTTGATCCCTTCGTTGAAGGCGCCCAATCCAGACTGCGCCCAGACCTCGGTCGCGACGCTGTTCGGCCGCTCGATCGGCGGCGACCCCTATCCGATCATCACCCCGAGCGGCGGGATCAGCATCCTGCAGTCGCCGGTCCATCTCGCCGCACTCGCCACGATCCTGACCGTCCTGACGCTGGCGGCTGCGGTCATCGCCGCGGTCGCCGCCTCGCGAGCAAGCGGATGGAATCCGGTCTATGGGATGGGGCTCGGTCTTGCGCTCGGTGGCTTGCTCCCCGGCGAGCTCAACCCCTACCAGTACGTGCCGCTCATGCCGTTGGTGCTGATGGTCATGGTGGTGGCGATTCGCAACGCTCATTGGATGCAGGTCCTCGGGCTCACGGTGGGATTGCTCTTCTGGCTGCGCCAGCCGTGTCTGCTGCCGTTTCCGAACCTGTGGACGATTGGCGCCTTGATCCTGTTCGCGGTTTGCGTGATCGCGGCAAGAGACTTTCGAGGCGAGACGGACTAATCCGTCGGCGGTCTGACGCGGCCGCGTGATCCGTCGCGGGAAAGCCAGCTCGTGTCTTTGAGAAACTCGATGAACGCGCTCACCGAGGTGGGCAGCTTGCGCCGGCGCAGATGCACGATGTGCCAGTCGCGGCGGATCGGAAAGCCCCGCACGTCCAGCTCGACCAGGCGCCCGCTCGAGAGCTCGAGCGTGCACGCGTAGCGCGAGATCACCGCAAGGCCGAGACCGGACTCGACCGCGTGCTTGATCGCTCCGTTCGAGCCGAGCTCCATCGCCACGATCAGCTTCGCGCCTGCCTTGCGGGCTGCCTTCTCGAGCGACCACCTGCTGCCCGACGCCGCCTCCCGCATGACGAACGGCTGGTCGGCGAGGTCCTTCAGGGTCAGGCCGCGCCTGGTGGCCAGTGGGTGGCCCGCCGGGGCGACGACCACCAGCTCGTCGCTGATGAAGGGGATGATGCTGAGCTCGGGGTCCTTCGAGGCCGGCCCGACGACGGCGAGATCCAGCTCGTTGCGCAGCACCTGCTCTTGAACACGTGCTCGCGTTCCTATCTCGAGCGAGATGACCAGGCCTGGATGCAGCTTCTTGAAGGCGCCGAGCGCCGCGGGCAGCAGATAGATGCCGACGGTTGTGCTTGCGCCCACGCGCAGGTTCCCGCGCTTGATGCCGCGCATCTCTTCGACGGCGACCGTCGCTTCGTCGAGGACGTCCAGCATGCGCCGGGCGTATCCGTACAAGAGAGTTCCCGCCTCGGTCAGCTCAACGCGCTTGCCGAGCCGGTCGAGCAGCGGCAGGCCGAGCGTCTCCTCCAGCTCCTTGACCTGGTAGGAAACCGACGGCTGGCTCAGCTTCAAGCGCTGCGCGGCGAGGCTGAAGCTCTTCAGGTCGGCCACGGTCTTGAACGTCCGGAGCTGACGCAGGGTGACCGCGCGATCCAGGTCGAGCGTCAGGTTGGCCTCGGGCACGCCGCCTACGATATATGCGCAATGGCGGCGCGAAAACCAAGGTCAATGTCGCCCGTTCGCCGGACCACGCCAAGCCTCGAGGGCGTCGAGGCTCCGCAGCGAGAGGCGGCGACCGTTTCCGAGCAGAAGATCAACCAGTACCGCAAGCGCCGCTTCCAGGCGCTGCACACGGATACGGACGCCGCCAACAAGCGGCGGGCGTCCGGCAAGGCGACCGCTCGGGACCGCATCGAGATGCTGCTCGACGAAGGCTCGTTCGTCGAGCTCGACGTCTTCGCCACCCATCGGGCGCAGGGCTTCGGCATGGAGGACCGCAGGATCGCGGGCGACGGCGTGGTCGCCGGTTTCGGCGAGATCGACCGCCGGCCGGTCGCCGTGTACTCGTATGACGCGACGGTCTTCGGCGGTTCACTCGGTGAGGTCACCGCGGAGAAGATCGTCAAGGTCCAGGAGCTCGCCCTGCGCAATCGCGTCCCGATCATCGGCATCAACGACTCGGGCGGAGCGCGCATCCAGGAGGGCGTGGTAGCGCTGGCGGGCTACGCGGACATCTTCTACCGCAACGTCCGGTCCTCGGGCGTGATCCCCCAGCTCAGCGTGATTGCGGGGCCATGCACCGGGGGCGCGGTCTACTCACCGGCGATCACCGACTTCATCTTCATCGTCGCCGGCCAGGGCTACATGTTCATCACCGGTCCCGAGGTGATCAAGGTGGTCACCGGCGAGGCTGTGTCGTTTGACGAGCTCGGTGGGGGCCAGGTGCACAACGCGACGTCAGGCGTCGCGCACTTCCTGCCGAAGACGGAGCAGGAGTGCGCGGCGGCTGTGCGCAAGCTGCTCTCCTACCTCCCTTCTTCGAACAACGAAAGGCCGCCGTTCGTCCCCACCACCGACGACCTGGAGCGCGCGGACCCCGAGCTGCAGACGATCGTCCCCGAGTCGCCGAACAAGCCCTACGACATGCGCGAGGTCGTGTCGCGGGTGCTCGACTCGCGCGAGTTCTTCGAGGTGCAGCCCTTCTTCGCACCGAACATCGTGGTCGGGCTGGGACGGCTCGGCGGGCACGTCGTCGGCATCG
>VBHJ01000195.1:0-7065 GCA_005887685.1 Chloroflexota bacterium
GCAGGAGCTGTCGCAGTTCTACAACGTGTTCCAGGCCGCCGGCGCTGCACTCGAGAAGCTGGCGGGGGTGCTCGAAGAGGCCCCTACAGTGACGGAGCCGGTCGACCCGACGCCGCTGCTCGAGGCGAAGGGTGCGATCGCGTTCGAGCACGTGACGTTCGCGTATCGCGAGAAGCCGGTCCTGCACGACATCGACCTGCGCGTGCCGGCGGGCCAGATCGTGGCGATGGTCGGCGAGACGGGCGCGGGCAAGTCCACGATGGCGCGCCTCATCGCGCGGTTCTATGACCCGACCGAGGGGCGGGTCACGCTGGACGGCATCGACCTCCGGTCGATCGCCGTGGGTGACCTCCGCCGCGCGATCGTCACGGTGACGCAGGAGAGCTTTCTGTTCTCGGGGACGGTGGGGGACAACATCCTTTTCGGGCGTCCGGACGCGACGCGGGAGGAGATGGAGGTGGCGGCGCGCGCTCTCGGCGCGCACGAGTTCATCACCGCGATGCCGAATGGATACGACACCGACGTTCGTCGCCGGGGCGTGCGGCTGTCGTCAGGGCAGCGCCAGCTCGTGGCGTTTGCGCGCGCGTTCCTCGCCGACCCCCGAGTCCTCATCCTCGATGAGGCGACGTCGTCGCTCGACTTGCCCTCGGAGCGGTTGGTCCAGCGCGCGCTGCGCACGCTTCTGCGGGGGCGGACGGCGTTCATCATCGCGCACCGCCTGTCGACGGTCGAGATCGCGGACCGGGTGCTGGTGATCGACGATGGGCGGGTGGTTGAGGACGGGGAGCCGGGGGAGCTGCGCCAGAGGGGCGGGCGGTATGGATCGCTGCACCGGGCGTGGGTCGAGTCGTTAGCGTAGGTTTGGGTCGGCCCCTCCGGCGCTTCGCGCCACCTCCCCATGAATGGGGAGGAGCCTGACTCATCGCCCTGCGATACTCCTTTCATGGCGGTGTTTTCGCGGCGGCTCAGGCGTTGGGACCTGGTCCGCGTCGGCGTGTCGGCGGTCGGTCTCGCCTGGCTGGGGCTCTTGGGTGCTTTTGGCTACGCCGCCATCTCACAGCAACCCAACACCGCGGCGCTGGCCGCGGCGGCGGGTGCCGTCCTGATTGCTGCAGCCGGCATTCTGTATGCTTGGCGCGAGCCGGGCGGATAGCAGAAAAGCCGGCGTGTAAAGCCGCTCTTTTCATCACACGGAGTGTCCATGGACTCCCTCCACGCGATTGGTTTCTACGTGTCCTCCGGCGTTTCGCTGGCCGGGGCAATGGGAGTCGCGCTTCTGCCGGGCCGCGGTCTGCGCGGCGCATCGATGGCCGTGGTCGGGGTTGGTTTGGCCGGCATCTACCTGTCTCTCTCGGCCGGTTTCGTGGCGGCGGTGGCGCTGGTCTGCTATGCGGGGTGCGCGTTTCTAGTCGCCAGCCCGCTGTACCGACCACTGGAAGGCGTCGTCGGCCCGATGTGGCGGCAGGTCGGCGCGATCGGGGCCGCGGCCCTGCTCGCGATCCTCGCTTACTCGGCGTTTCGCGGTGACTTCGTCCACGCCGGCTTCTACGGCGGCGCTTTCGGCGTCGCCAACCTCGGACGCCTTTTCTTTGCGCACGATGCCCTGTCGACCGAGGCGCTGGCGGTCCTGGTGCTGGTCGCGTTTGCTGGCGCGACGGCTGCCTGGCGGGTGAGAGAGCGAACGCGGTGACCATCAATCTCGTCGCCGTTTTCTTCGTCGCCGCCGGGTTGATCGCGGCCGGAGCATTCGCGGCCGCGTGGCGGCGAGACCTGACGGCCGCGGTGGCCGGTGTTCCGCTGATGTTCGCGGGTGCGGGCGTCGCCTTCGCGGGGGTCGCGCGCTTCGCCGCGGCCGGTGGACCGCAGCTGTTCGGCCAGGAGTTTGCGGTCGTGCTCGCCATCGCGGCGACCGCGCTGCTTGCGATGGGCCTGGGGATCGCCGGACGGGAGGGCCCTCGCTGAGCTATATCGCCCGCGTCGGCGAGATCGTCGCCGCGGCGTCCGGGGCAGCGTCAGGCGCCAGGTCTGGCTTCAACTTCGACCCGGCGTCGACCCTGCCCTGGGCGGTCCCCGTCCTCCTCATCCTGCCGATGGCGACCTTCGTGCTCGCGCTGTCGAGCGTGCGCACGAGGCGGTCGGCCTCGGCGACCGCGATGTTCGGCACCGTCCTGACGCTTCTCGTGACCTTGCTCGTCGGGTGGGGCCTGACGAAACGGTCGACCCCGTTTGAGGCCCTCTACCACTACTTCACGATGTCGGTCGCCTTCAACGGGCCGACGAATTTCCAGACCTTCGGGATCGACCTGATACTTCGCGCAGACAAGGTCGCGGTCGCCGCGCTGGTGGCGATCGAGATCTGCTTCATCGGAGCGATCGGGTGGCACCAGGTCATGGGACGCAACGAGCCGGGGGCGGCTCGTTTTCACGCCGTTCTCACGGCGCTGCTGTTCTCGTGCGTCGGCGTGGTACTGAGCCGCGACCTGGCCGCGTTGTTCGGTTTCTGGGCCATCGGCGGCGCTCTGACGTATCTGTTGCTCGCGCACCGCTGGGGCCTTGATGCGGTGGCGAGCCGTTCTCGCGTCGCCCTCGCGCTGCCGTTCCTCACCGACATCTGCCTGCTGTGCGGAATCGCGTGGCTCTACGCGCGCTACGGCACGCAGAACCTCAACACCCTTTTGCCGATCCTTCACACGAACCCGGGTTGGACGGTGCGGTCCCTGGTCGTCGGATCGGTGCTGCTGTTCCTCGGCGTGGCCGGACGGCTCGCGCTGTGGCCGTTCACGGCATGGATCACCCAGACGACGATCACCGCTCCCCCGGCCGCCTCCGTGATCGCGCAGTCGGCTTGGTCCGTGCTGGCGATCGTCCTGCTCTATCGCGTGATGCCGATCCTCGTCGCTTCCAACCAGCAGACCCTGCGGGCGCTGCTCGGGGTGTGCGCCGTCGCCGCGGTGGTCGCGCCGCTGCTCGGCCTGGTCGGCAACGAACCCCGCCGCGTCATCGCCCTCGCCGGTTCAGGCGTCGCCGCGATCGCCGCGGCTGTCGTCATCTCAGGTTTTCGCAACCAGTCGACGACCTTCGCGGTGGCCGGCGTCGCGTGCGTCCTCGCGATGGCGCCCGCTCGGGCTGCGGCATGGCTTGCCATCTCGTCGATCGCCAACGCGATGCGGACCGACGACCTGGCCGAGATGGGCGACGCGTGGCGGCGGATGCGCGCGAGCTCGACGGCGCTGCTGGCCTCGACCGTCGTTCTCGGGCTGACGGCAACCGGCGCCCTGGCGTTTGGAGCGACCTCGCGCTCGAAGCTCGGGCTGGCGCTGGGCGAGGCGGCGCTGCTGATCGCGGTGGCCGCACTGCGCGTCTTCTTCAGCACGGCGTTGGGGCCGCTTCGCCGGCGGCGGGCCTTTGAACCTGACCGCGTGCGCGAGGTGCCGCAAGGTGCGCGCAGCTGGCCCTACTGGCTCGCCCTGGGCGGCGCGGCTTTTCTGGGCGCCTCGCTGATCACGGGCTGGTTGAACTTCCTGGACGGGCAGAAGCATCCCGCTCCCGCGTTGGCAGCCGTCGCGGTTTGGGCCGGGGCCGCGATCGTCGGCTTTGCCGCATGCGCCCTCGTCTACACGCGTGCCAAGGACGGCGCGCTGCGGGCGTCGGCCGCCGCCGGTATCTGGTTGGGTCGCGCCGTCAACCTGATCTTTGGCGTGATCGACCGCTTCCTGGTCGCGCCCGCCACCGACATCGCCCGCCGCCTGGGTGAGTGGATCCCGGAGGGGGACAGCGCGCTCGGCCGGTTCGCGACAGCGTCGGGACAGCTTGCCCAGGCATCGGCAAGGGCGCCGGCGCTACCGCTGCTCGTCGTCCTTGCGGTCGCGCTCGCGGTGGTGTTCGCGCTGCTGGTCCAGGGTGTCGCGCGATGACCCTGCTGACGGCGATCGTCCAGGCGACGCCCAGCCCCGCGCCGGTTCCCGGCGCCGGCATCTTCACCTCGCCGTTCCTGCTGAGCCTTCTCATCTGGATGCCGGTGGTCGTCGCGACGGCGATCGCGTTCATGCCCAACCCGCGCGGCCGCTACGACGTCCTGGTCAAGCAGATCGCGTTCTTCACGATGCTCGGCGTGATGGCCGTCCTCTTCATCGCCTACAACCAGTTCGAGAACTTCCTTCCTACGCTGCAGTACGAGGAGAAGATCCCCTGGCTGCCCGCGATCGGTGTGACCTACCACCTGGGCGTCGACGGGCCCGGCCTGACCATGCTGATGCTGTCGGGGCTGATCGGGATCGCGTCGGTGCTCGGCTCGCTTGGCGTGCGCGAGCGGGTCCGCTCCTACTTCGCCTTGCTCCTGCTCGCCCAGGCGTCGGTGAACGGCGCCATCGTCGCGCGCGACATGTTCGTGCTCGTCGTCTTCTGGGGAGCGTCGGCCGTTCCGCTGGCTCTGCTCATCCTCGGGTGGGGTGGGCCGCGCAGGACGGCGGCGGCGTGGAGGCTGGTCGGTTACTGGGGCCTGGGGACCGCCGCGCTGGCCGTCGGCGTGCTCGGGCTGTATGCGGCATCGGGCGGGCAGAGCTTCGATGGGGACGTGCTGCTGAAGGCGCAGCTGAGCCCGCGGATCCAGATCGCGATCAGCGTGGTGATGATCATCGCGGCCGCGACTCGGCTGCCGCTGTTTCCGTTTCACGGGTGGATCCGCGACGTCCTCTCGGAGGCGCCTCCCGGCGTGACCGTGGTCGTCGCCGGCGCGGCCTCGAGACTGGGCGCCTTCCTTCTGCTGCGGACGGTCATCGCCGCCGAGCCTGCCGCCGGGCATCTCCTGTCGCCGCTGCTCGCGGCTCTGGCGGCGCTGACGGTGGGATTCGCGGGGCTCTCTGCTTTGCGTTCGCTCGACGTGCGGCACGCCGCCGCGTACCTGGCCATGGTGCCAGGTGGGATCACGGTGCTCGGCCTGGCCGCGATATCGCCGCTCGGCATCGCGGGCAGCGTGCTCAGCATGTTCACCGGTGGGCTGGCCGCGGCGCTGATCGCGGGGGTGTGCGCCACGCTGGCGGAGCGGGCCCAGTCTCGCAGCCTGCTCGTGCTCAGCGGGCTCGCGCCGCGTATGCCCAACATCGCGTGGCTGCTGTTCATCGCCGCGCTCGCGCTGCTCGGGGTCCCGATCCTCGCGTCCTACACGTCGGAGGTGATGACCTTCTTCGGCGCCTTCAAGAACCAGCCCATCGGGGCATTCGCGGTCGCGGCCGGACTGGCCGTGAGCGCGGTGGCGTTGGCGGTCTTGCTCCGGCGTGTGCTCTTCGGCGCGCCACTTCCTGACTCGCCCGGGGTTTCGGACGTGTCTCTCGGCGAGACGTGGTTCCTCGGCCTGCTCGCCGGCGCCCTGCTGTGGGTGGGCCTGTTCCCGGGCGGTCCGAAGATCCCGGGCACCGACGTGCCGCTGTTCGATCCCGGGCTGCTCAACCAGATGGCGGCCGGGATCTCCGACATGGCGTCGCCGTACTCGCCGGCCACAACCACAACGGCATCGCAATGAAGTACCTGGTCCTGCTGCCCGAGGTTCTCGTCGTCGGGCTGGCCGTGGTCCTGCTCGTCGGCGGCCGCTTCGGATTGTTTCCCCGGGCCTCGCGCGCTTACCTGCCGCACGCGACGGTGCTCGTCGTTCTCGTCGCGTTGGGCGTCGAGCTGTGGGCGGGCGCCACCGTCACGCCGTACTTCGGCGGGGCGTTGGTGCAGGACCGGTTTGCACTGTTCGCCAAGGCCGCCGCGTTGGTGACGGCCGCTGTTCTCCTGACCACCACCGACTGGACCGCGGAGGACTCTGTGCACCTCGGCCTCGCCATGCCGCTGGTCGCGGCCTTCGGCGTCATGGTCGCGGCGTCGGCGGGGGACATGCTCGGCCTGTGGGCGGGACTCGAGGTGGCGGCGGCCGCCGGCGTGGTGCTGGTCTCGCTCCGCCGGCCAGACCTGGCTCTGCGCCTGCTGGTGGTGGGCGGGGTGGCGAGCACTCTCATCCTGGTCGGCCTGGCCTTTGTCTATGCGAGCACGGGCAACTCGGACCTGACCGCGATCCGCGAGGTGCTGGTGAGCCGGGCGCCGACTCTGGCGCTGGCCATCCCGGTGCTGCTGCTGCTGGCGGGCCTTGCGGTGAGGGCAGGCCTGGCGCCGTTCCACATGGCAGCTCTGCCGGTGGGTTTCGGGGCCTCGCCGCTGGGCGCGAGCCTGGTCATCGGGATGACGGCGGTCGCCGCGGGGATCGTGGCGATCAAGCTGGCTTCGGCGCTGCTGCCGATTCCGGACGTCTACGCGCCGTACGCGGAGGTGGTGGCGGCTCTCGCGATGGTGGGTGGCGGCGCCGCCGCGCTCGCGGTCCGGTCCCCCCGGCCTCGGCTCGCATACCTGGCCGTCGGGCAGCTGGGCTGGGTGGCCGCGGGCCTGGCGACCCATTTCCGCGCCGGGATCGGCGGCTCGCTGTTCCTGCTGGGGGCGTTCGCGGTCGCGGCGACCTGCGGGCCGGCGCTGCTGGGACGGGCGGAGGGTGGCGAGCCGGCGATCGCGGGGCTCGGAGCGTTGCGCCCGGTGCGCAGCGCGGGGTTCGCCCTGGCGGTGCTGTCTTTGGCGGGGGCTCCACCGATGGCGGGCTTCTTCGGCGAGCTGTCGGTGGCCGCGGCGCTGGCCCAGAGCGGGAACTTCGTCCTGCTCGGGCTCGGGCTGCTGGGTTCGGTGCTGAGCATCGCGGCGGCCGTCGGAACCCTACGCGTCCTCTATATACAGAGCCCGCTCGAGGAGGCCCGGCGGGGGGCCGCGGCGGCGCTGCCGGCGGTCACCGGGCTCTCGTCCTTTGGGGCGGCTGCCTTTTGCGTAGTGCTGGCGGCATATGTCGTCTTCGGGTACCCGATCATGGGCCTGGCCGACCAGGGCGCGGAGGCGCTGGGGCTCCGCTAGTACTGCGGTCGCCCGCCCCTCTCCCCGCCCTCCCCCCTGTGGGGGGAGGGTGCCTTTGACTCAATCTTCCGTTCTGTCACGTAGACTCCGGGCCACCGAAAGTCGCCTACGTCGAAGTAAACGTTTTGGAGGTCCCGC
>VBHJ01000195.1:7121-13098 GCA_005887685.1 Chloroflexota bacterium
CTGGTCACGCTGATCGTGATCTCGGCTGTCAGCCTGGTCGGCACGGGCGCAACGATCGGCGTCGTCGACTACTTCGCGGGCGACCTGCCGTCGATCGACGCCATCCAGACCGCCAACCTCATCCAGACCACGCGGATCCTCGATCGCAACGGAAACCTGATCGAGGCCCTGTATCACGAGAACCGGACCGTGGTTCCGCTGGGCAAGATCAGCGTGCACCTTCAGCGGGCGACGATCGACACCGAGGACCGGACCTTCTACGACAACTCCGGCGTCGACTACCGGCGGCTGGTGATCGCGATCGCCTACGACCTGACGCACGGGACGGGGACGCTGGGCGGCTCGACCATCACGCAGCAGGTCGTGAAGAACGACGTCCTCGACACGACGGAGGCGCAGAGCCGGACGATCAGCCGCAAGTTTCGCGAGCTGCTCCTTGCCGAGGAGATGGAGCGGCGTTACACCAAGCATCAGATCCTCGAGCTGTACCTCAACACCATCAACTACGGCAACGGCGCCTACGGCGCGGAGGCGGCCGCGGAGACGTACTTCCAGGTCCATGCGAGCGAGCTGACGTGGGCGCAGGCTTCGTTTCTCGCCGGACTGCCGCAGGCGCCGAGCGACTACGACCCGTTCGGCCGGCCGGACCAGCTGCAGGCGGCGACGGATCGGTGGCGAGACGTGCTGTCGGGGATGGTGGCGGTGGGCGACCTGTCCCTGTCCGCGGCCGATGCCATCTATGGGAGCGACCTGGTCGCGAAGATGATCGCCGCTCACAAGGCCAGGCCGGCCGCGCACAATCCGCTCACCGCGCATTTCGTCGATTACATCGAGCGGTACATCGCGCAGCGCTATGGGGACGTGGCGCTTTACGAGGGCGGGCTGACCATCACGACGACGCTCGACCTGTCGACGCAGGCGACGGCGGACAAATGGGTGAAGTCCGGCGTGCACGCCTATGCGAAGCGCGGCGTGAACACCGGGGCCATGATGGTGATGAATCCAGCCGACGGCGAGATCCTCGCGATGGTCGGCAGCGCGGACTACAACAACGCGTCCATCCGGGGCCAGATCAACCTGACGGGCATGGACCCGCTGGGGTGGCGCGGCGTGGGCTCGTCTTTCAAGGTCTACACGTATGCGGCGGCGCTCCAGGCGGGCCTCGTCACGCCCGCGTCGCTGCTGAACGACCAGACCGGTGTGATCGGCGGCCACTCCTTCAGCGATTGGGATGGAAAGCACGAGGGATACATCCCTTTGCGAACCGCACTTGCGCAGTCGCGCAACCTGCCCGCGCTCTGGACTTACTCGCAGGAAGGGGGCGACCGTGTCGTGTCGTTCCTGCACAACCTCGGGGTGACGGCGCCGATCCAGACTCCTGAGGGCGTGGCCACGACGCTGGGGCCGGACGCGATGTCGATGGCGGAGCATCTCGCCGCTTACTCGGCCTTCGACAATGGCGGGTATCGCGTTGGCCCGCATGCGGTGCTGCGCGTCACCGACCCGAGCGGAAAGGTTTGGGAGGCTTTCGACCCGAACGCGGGGCGGGTGCAGGTGATCAGCCCCGACCTCGGCTACGTGATGACGGATCTGCTGCGCGGGCCGGTGAAGCTTTACCTGGGCGACCTCGGTGCCCGGCCCGTCGCAGGCAAGTCGGGTACCACCGAGGCTTACACAGGGTCGATCTTTCTCGGCTACACGCCGGACCTCGCGATCGCCGCTTCGTTGATGCACATCGACGCGGGCGCCTCTTGCGACTCGGGCTACGCGTATCTCGCCACGAACTTTCCTCCTTCCGGTTGGCAGTGCCCGACGGCGGTGCTGTTCGGAGAGAACGTGGGGGCGTCGGTGTGGAAGCCGTTCGTCGAGGAGTACTACTCATCGCACCCCTGGCCCGCGATGTGGACGCAGCCCGCGGGCGTGGTGACGCGGCAGGTGTGCGCATACGACGGCGGGTATGTCTCGACCGGTGGGTACAACGAGATCTTTTTGAAGGGGGTGGGGGAGCCGCGTTATCCGTGCGGCGCAAACCCGTATCCCGGTCAGCCGCCGTACAGGCCGCCTGCACCGTCTCCTTCTTCGTCCCCGTCTTCGTCCCCTTCCGCTTCGCCACACTAGTCGCCGTGCGGCTGAACCGGACCGGCGTCGTCGCCGGTGTTGTGTATCTCGTTTTGGGCGGCGCGTGGGCGTGGTGGGCGCATGAGCCATTGGCGGTGGTGTGGTTTGTGGGTGTCGCGATCGCGGGCGCTTTCATTCCGGGTGAGGCCAACCACGTCACGCTGGCGCGGGCCTACCTGGCGGCGCCCGTTTTGGCTTATGCGGTGCATCGGAGCTTCGGTCCGATCGCGGTCGCGGTGGCGCTGGCGGGGCTGACCGACCTCGCGGACGGAACGATCGCGCGGCGGTTCGCGCGCCCTTCGAGCTTCGGCGGCGCTCTGGATCCGGTGGTGGATGGCGTCTTTATGGGCGGGCTTGTAATCGGCCTGGCGTTGGGGGGAACGTTTCCGCTATGGCTGTCGCTGGTCGTCGTCGCCCGATACCTTCTTCCGGCGTTGGCGGGTGGCGTGCTGATTGCGGCCGGCCGCCGCCCCGAGCTGCGCCACACGCTGACCGGACAGGTGTCGACGACTTTGATCCTTGTGCTGGTGGGCGGTGTCTGCCTGTTTCGCGGGCTGAACCAGGATTCGGGCGGGCTGCTGAGCGCGGCGGAGGTGGTCATACCTCTTGCCACGCTGGCGACGTTTGTGCACCTGGCGTTCGCGCTGCGCCGGCCGGCTGTTGCCACGGAGGGCGGGTAGACTTGCTGGTGGTCGCGCTAAGTGGGCGCGGTGCTGCTTTATCGAGCCGCTAGGCAGGGTGAATCGCCGAGTAACATTGGTGCCGGTCGCGCTAAGTGGGGTGCTGGCGGTACCCTGAACCGGCAATCCGCCTTAGCCGGACCGAATTCCATCGCTGAGGTCTGGGTTCTCAGAACTGGCCGCGGCAAACGGCGTTGAAGGTCGGGACCTGCGCAGCTCGGGTCTCCGAACCCCGTCAGGTCCGGAAGGAAGCAGCGGTAAGGAGAGTTCCCGGGGGTGCCGCAGCCACCCTGGCCGGAGCCGCGAACCGTGGTGCGAGCTGGGGGTCTTCGATCGATGCGGGGGTGCGCGGCCACTTTGATTGTTGATGCCTGAGTACCAATCCCTTTACCGCAAGTACCGCTCGCAGACGTTTGCGGACCTGGTCGGCCAGGACGCCGCTTCACGTGCGCTGCAGGGTGCGATCGTGTCCGGTCGCGTCGCGCATGCGTACCTGTTCAGCGGTTCGCGGGGGACGGGGAAGACGTCGGCGGCGCGGCTTCTCGCCAAGGCTCTCAACTGCACCGGGCGTCCGCGCGACTCTGCCGAGCCCTGCAACAAGTGCCAGTCGTGCGTGGAGATGACGGCGGGTTCCGCGCTGGACCTGATCGAGATCGACGCCGCGTCGAATCGCGGCATCGACGAGATCCGCGACCTGCGCGAGAAGGTGAACCTCGCGCCGGCGCTCGGGCCGTACAAGATCTACATCATCGACGAGGCCCACATGCTGACCGAGCCGGCGTTCAACGCGCTGCTCAAGACGCTGGAGGAGCCGCCCGGGCACATCGTGTTCGTGCTGTGCACCACCGACGCGCAGAAGATTCCACTCACCGTCATCGGGCGGTGCCAGCAGTTCGTGTTTCGCCGGCACAGCGAGGAGCAGATCATCTCGCGGTTGACGCATATCGCACGGACCGAGCAGGTATCAGTCGACGCTGATGCGATGCAGCTGATCGCGCGCACTGCGCAGGGCTCGATGCGGGACGCGGTGGGATTGCTCGATCAGCTGGTGCCCCTGGCGTCGGGACCAATCTCGCTGGACGGCGCGCGGTCTCTGCTTGGTATCGCGGATCCTCGCCTGCTCGACTCGCTGCTCGACGACGTCCTGGCCGGACGGGCGGAGGAGGCGTTGACCGAGCTCAATCGCGTTTATGCGGCGGGGGCGGAGCTGCGGCAGGTCGTGCGCGGGTTGATGGAGGGATGCCGGGACCGGCTCGTGGCCGCGCTTTCGAAACACGACCAGGCGACGGCGCGGCGGTTGTCCAGCGTTCTGGACGCACTGCTCCATCTCGATGGTGAGGTGCGGCGTCATGCAGAGCCTCGATTCTTGGTGGAGGCAACGCTTGCGCGTCTTGCGGTGGAGGCAGAGCAGCCTCCGGCCGCGGCACCACTCGCTGAGCAAGTTTCACCAGCCCCTCCGGCGCTGCGCGCCACACCGCCGCCTTCAGCGGCGCCCCCACCGATTGGGGAGGACAAACCACTCCCTGTCGCGGTGGCGGGGTGGTCGGAAGTATTGGAGAAGTTGAATCGCACTGTGCGCGCCGTGTATCTCGACGCGCAGCCCGAGGTGGACGGAACTCTGCTGGTTTTGTGGTTCAGATACGGGTTTCATCACAAGAAGGCGCAGGAGCAGTCGGCCCAGCTGATACCGCATGTGCGCGCGTGGTTGGGCGACGACGCGAAGATCGACTACCGGCTGCGCGAGAACGATGCAACCAAACCCACGCAGCGGCCGGCGAGTCCAGAGGATGATCCGTTCGTGCGCGAGATCGTGCGCCGCTTCGACGGCCGCGTGACGAGGGTGAAGGAGGTCTCCGAGTGAAGGACCCGATGAAGATGCTGCGCCAGGTGCAGCAGATGCAGGGCCGGATGGAGAAGCTGCAGAAGGAGCTGGAAAACGAAACGGTCGAAGCATCGGCCGGTGGCGGCGCGGTGACCGTGGTGGCGACGGGGACGCAGAAGCTTGTCTCGGTGCGCATCGATCCGGACGCGGCCGGCGATCCGGAGATGCTGCAGGACCTGGTGGTGGCTGCGGTCAACGAGGCGCTCGAGCGCTCGAAGCAGATGGCTTCGGAGAAGATGCAGGCGGTGACGTCGGGTCTCGGGCTTCCTCCCGGCCTCCTTTAATTTCTGAATGCCGCAGCTGCCCGAACCGCTGGAGCGGCTGATCCAGGAACTTTCGCGGCTGCCGGGCATCGGACCGAAGACGGCGCAGCGGCTCGCGTTCCATCTACTGCGCGTGGACCGGGTGCGGGCCGATTCGCTGGCCCAGGCGATCGAGGACGTCAAGGCGCGCATCGGCTACTGCGAGCGCTGCTACAACATCGCGGAGGGCAGCCTGTGCTGGATCTGCGCCTCGCCGCGTCGTGACGCGTCGGTGCTGTGCGTGGTGGAGTCGGCGTTCGACGTCCTCGCCGTCGAGCGCACCGCGGAGTTCAGCGGGCTCTACTTCGTGCTGCACGGGGTGATCTCGCCGATCGACGGCATCGGGCCGGAGCAGATCCACGTCCCGCAGCTCCTGGAACGGGTCCGGGAGGAGGGGGTGAGCGAGGTGATCATCGCCACCGACGCGGACATCGAGGGCGAGGCGACGGCGGTGTACCTCCAGCGGGCTCTTTCTCCTTTGGGGGCGACTGTCACCCGGCCGGCCCATGGGCTGCCGGTGGGAGGCGACCTCGAATACGCGGACGAGCTGACGCTGGCCAGGGCGATGGCCGGCCGGAGGGCGTTCTAGCCGCCTTTACAGGCTGCCTTGCAATCTCGCCTTGAACGCAGGTATCATTCGCAGGTTCCTCCACCGAACAGGTTTCCTGCGCCCATCGGAAGGGTAAGAAGCCTGACCGGCTCGGTAGGAGCCAGCACTTTGACAACTGAAGAGTGGGAAAGACTCTGAGAGTCTGAGAAGACTCAGGGCGAAGGCCTTGGGTCCTCCGTTTTTGACGGAGAGTTTGATCCTGGCTCAGGGTTAACGCTGGCGGTGCGCATAACACATGCAAGTCGAGCGAGGGCTTATTTCCCGCAAGGGAGATGAGTTCCTAGCGGCGAACGGGTGAGTAACACGTGGGCAACCTTTCCTATCGCGGGGGATAACAGCGGGAAACCGCTGCTAATACCGCATGTAGTCACCGGTCGCATGGCCG
>VBHJ01000196.1 GCA_005887685.1 Chloroflexota bacterium
GAGGCAATCACGCAAGACGTCATGAAGGTCTTGAATTACGGAGATGAGTCCGTCTCGGTCGCATTCGAAGAAGTCTCGGCCGCGGACTGGGCTGAGAAGGTCTATAAACCCGACATCGTTGAGACCTCGGCGAAGCTGTATAAGAAGCCGGGGTACACGATGTGAAGGACATCAGGAGGGAATGAGATACCATGACGAACAAGAAGATCTGGTTCGTAACTGGTGCCGGCCGTGGCATGGGCGTGGATTTCGTCAAGGCCGCCCTGGCCGCAGGCCACGCGGTCGTGGGCACCGGCCGGGACACCGACGCCGTGGCCAAGGCCGTGGGTGAGTCGGACGACCTACTGGTCGTCAAGCTGGACGTCACCAGCCGCGCCGAGGCCGAGGCCGCGGTGCGGGCGGCGGTCGACCGGTTCGGCCGCATCGACGTGCTGGTCAACAATGCCGGCAACTTCTTCGCCGGCTACTTCGAGGAGCTGACGCCGGAGCAGATCGAACGGCAGCTGGGGACGCTCCTCATTGGCGCGATGAACGTCACCCGCGCCGTCCTGCCGGTCATGCGCAGGCAGCGCTCTGGGCACATTATCTCGATCTCGTCGACCGCGGGCATCGTCGGGTTTGCGTTCTGTTCGGCATACGCCGCGTCGAAGTTCGGCCTCGAGGGCTGGATGGAGTCGCTGCAGCAGGAGGTCGCGCCGTTCGGCATTACCACGACCATCGTCAACCCGGGGTTCTTCCGCACCGAGCTCCTGGAGCCGGCGTCCGTGACCTACGGTGAGCCGTCCATCGAGGACTACGCCGCGAGCAGAGCGGACCAGCTGAAGTGGTGGAAGGCCCAGAGCGGCCTGCAGCCCGGTGACCCGGCCAAGCTCGCCCAGGCGCTGATCAGGATCACGAGCGAACAGCAGCCGCCGCGCCGCTTCATCGCCGGCGCCGATGCCATCGCCCTGGCCGAGCAGCACGTCGCCGATCTCCAGGCGCAGATCGCCGCCTACCGCGAGCTGTCCACGTCGCTCGCTCTCGACGACCCCGCGCTCGCCGGGAGCACGAGGTAGATCGCGATGCGCGCGACCGTCCTGTACGGCGCCGGAGACGTTCGCATCGAGAACGTCCCGGACGCCCGCCTGATCGAACCGACCGACGCGCTCGTCGCCGTCAGCCGTGCCTGCATCTGCGGCAGCGATCTCTGGCCGTACCAGCTGATGAAGCCGGGCGAGCCCCCCCGGCGTATGGGCCACGAGGCGATCGGCGTCGTCGAGGCCGTCGGCGCCGAGGTCCGCACCCTGAAGGTCGGCGACGTCGTGGTGATGCCGTTCGCCTTCTCCGACGGCGCTTGCGTCTTCTGCCAAGAGGGGCTGCACACGTCGTGCATCCACGGCGGGTTCTTCGGCACGGTCGAGGTCCCCGGAGCACAGGCCGAAGCGGTGCGCGTCCCGCTTGCAGACGGGACGCTCTTCGTCCTCCCCCTCGGGGAGGACGATGCGCTGATGGCGTCGCTGCTCACCCTCTCAGACGTGATGGGAACGGGCCATCATGCGGCCCGCGCCGCCAAGGTCGGCCGCGGCAAGACCGTGGCCGTCATCGGTGACGGCGCCGTCGGCCTATGCGCCGTCATCGCCGCCCGGCGCCTCGGCGCCGAGCAGATTATCATGATGGGCCACCATCCCGACCGGATTGCCCTGGCGAAAGAGTTCGGCGCAACGGACGTCGTGAGCGAGCGGGGCGAGGAGGCGGTCGAGCGCGTGCGGAAGCTGACCGGCGGCTTCGGGGTCCACTCCGTCCTCGAGTGCGTCGGCACCGACCAGGCCATGCGCACCGCGATCAGCATCGCCCGTCCGGGTGGCGCCGTGGGCCGCGTTGGTGTCCCCCACTACGAGGCGATCCCCGCCTCGGAGCCGGCGTTCTACAACAACCTCACTGTCGGCGGCGGCCCCGCCCCGGTCCGCGCGTACATGGAGGAGCTGCTCCCGGACGTCCTCGAGGGTGAACGCGCGCGAGGCGATCAAGGTTATGGTGAAACCCTGAAGGAGCGGCCAATGGAAAAGCGTACACTTGGGAACAGCAATCTCGAGGTCTCAGCGCTCGGGCTCGGCTGCATGGGGATGAGCCAGAGCTACGGTCTCCCACCGGACAAGCAGGCGATGATCTCGCTCATCCGCACGGCCGTCGAACGCGGCGTCACATTCTTCGATACCGCCGAAATCTACGGTCCGTACACCAACGAAGAGCTCGTTGGCGAGGCGTTGGCGCCATTGCGCGCTCAGGTGGTGATCGCCACGAAGTTCGGGATCGGACGTGATGCCGGCGGGCAGCAAGTGCAGGACAGCCGGCCCGAGCGCGTCAAGCAGAGCGTCGAGGGTTCGCTGAAGCGGCTCAGGACCGATGTCATCGATCTCTATTATCAGCACCGTGTCGACCCAAACGTACCGATCGAAGACGTGGCAGGAACCATCAAAGACTTGATCCGGCAAGGAAAGGTGAAACACTTCGGGATGTCTGAAGCAGGCGTGCACACGATCCGCCGCGCCCACGCCGTCCAGCAGGTCACCGCGGTCCAGAGCGAATACTCACTGTGGTGGAGACGTCCTCAAGAAGAGCTGCTGCCAACCCTGGAGGAGCTCGGCATCGGGTTCGTGCCGTTCAGTCCCCTCGGCAAGGGCTTCCTGACGGGCACGATCGACGAGAAGACGACGTTCGTGAGCTCCGATTTCCGCAACATCGTTCCGCGGTTCACGCCTGAGGCGCGGAAGGCGAATCAGACCATCGTGGATGTCCTGCGGAACATTGCGGAAAAGAGGCAGGCGACACCGGCACAGATCGCCCTGGCCTGGCTGCTCGCCCGGAAGCGGTGGATCGTGCCAATCCCGGGAACGACCAAACTGGCGCGCCTGGAAGAAAACATCGGCGCCGCGGCAATCCGGCTGACCGCCGACGATCTCCGTGAGATCGAGAGCGCCGCCTCACACATCACGATCCAGGGGGCGCGCTACCCCGAGCACCTGGAGCAAAGGACCGGTCTCTGACATGCGCATTGGGATTCTGGGTTCTGGGTTGATGGGCGGCAAGCTCGGAACGATCTGGGCGCGCGCCGGCCATGAGGTGGTGTTCAGCTACGCGCGCAGCGAGCAGAAGCTGAAGAAGCTCGCACGTGAGGCACAGGGAAGCGCGCGCGCTGGCACGCCAAGCGAAGCCGCGCGCGAAGCGGATGCGCTCTTGCTGGCGGTGCGCTGGTCCCGAGTCGACGACGTGTTAAAGCAAGCGGGCGATGTGTCGGGCAAGGTCATCGTGAGCTGCTCGCTCCCGATGAATGCCGACGACTCGGGCCTCGTGATCGCGCACACGTCGTCGGGTGCGGAAGCGCTTGCAAAGAAGGTTCCCAAGGCGCGGGTCGTCTCCGCCTTCAATACTGTGCCGAGCGAGGTGCTGTTTGGCGTCTTCGCGGCTCGGCGCAAAGCCAGTAGAGCCAGCCTCGTCTACTGCGGGGACGATGCGAGCAGCAAGGAGACTGCCGCCACGCTGATCAAGGACGTTGGCTTCGAGCCTGTTGACGCTGGGCCGTTACGGATCGCCCGGTACACGGAGCCCTTCGCGCTGCTCGTCGCCGAGCTCGCGTACGAGAGTGACGGAGGTCCGGAGCTCGCGTACCGGTTCGAGCGGTTCGGGAATTGAGGTGGCTCTCGTTGTTTTCCTCCGGGGTGTCAATGTTGGCGGGCACAGGACGTTTCGCCCAAGCATCCTCGCAAGAGAACTGAGCGACTATGATGTCGTGAATGTGGGTGCTGCAGGCACGTTTGTCGTTCGCAAACCTGGATCTCGAGCAAAGTTCCGCGCTGCATTGCTCCGGAAGCTGCCATTCGAAACGGACGTCGTGCTCTGCGACGGCCGCGATCTTACCCGTCTGGAGACGGACAATCCGTTTGGAAGTGAGCCGTCGCGCCCTGATGTTGTTCGATTCGTGAGCATCTTGTCGAAAGCCGGCCGCGTCCGGGCTCCCATTCCCATCACACTTCCGCCAACTGGGGAGTGGTTTTTGCGAGTTATCGCGTCGCAAGACCGATTCGTCTTCGGAGTGTACCGTCGTCACATGAAAGCGATCGGCTACCTTGGCCGGATCGACAAACTGTTCGGCGTACCGGCGACGACACGGAATTGGAACACAATAGTTGCGATCGTGCGGATCTTGAAAGGCCAGGGGAAGCAAAGCCGCGGCGTCGGGAAAGACCACCCCGGCTAGTGGATCGCGCTCTTCAATTTCGGCCGCGGCAGGGCGGTCGCGGCCCTGAGGTCCTCGGGCCCGTCTGATTCCGGCGTCACCGTAACCGTCGCGGCGCCGTTTTGGCCCTGGCTCGTCGCCGTGATCGTCACTCCACCCACCCCGACACCGGTCACCATGCCCTCCTGGGACACCGTGGCCACCGTCGTGTCGCTCGTCGCCCACGTCACCGGCTGGTCGGTCGGGTTCCCGACGGAATCGAGCGGCGTCGCCGTGAGCCACACCACCTGCTGCTCCATCACGCTCGCCGAGTCCGGGCTCACGGCCACCGACGCCACGGGCGCGGGTGGAGGGGGCGGGGGCGGCGCGGGTTGATTCGCCGTCAGCCTTCCGGTGCCGCCCGCGTTAGTGATCCTCGTGCACGTGCGGCAGACGTAGCGCATGCAGCAGCGGTACGTGCTGCGCATGAAGTTCTGCGTGGTCATTCCCGTCCAGATCGGGGCCTCGGTTCCACCGTTATCACAGGTCAGCGAGTCGGTGCGCGTGAAGGTCGCTACGCTGCCGTCGGGATTGTAGGAGGTCGGCACCTCTGGTCCGAGCAAGACCGAAATGTTTCCCAGGTTCAGGGAGTAGCCCGGATTGAGCGGGTCCTTGGCGAGGTACAAGCTGGCGGACGACTGACTGGGACAGAAGTACCAACCCGTATTCCCGAAGCTGTCGAGGGGCGGGAAGGTCGTGGTGTCCTGCGAGGTGACCGCCAGGCAGTTGGAACCGCCCTTATTGACCCAGCTGGTGGTGGCGTTGGGCGCCTGCGCGTCGGCCGCGAACACTTTGCGCGGCACGGGGGAGGTGCTGTCGCCGCAGGCCGCGAACAGGGCGCAGCCAACGGTCAGCGACGTGAGGTGAGCCAGGTCCGCTCGACGCATGGACGCCCTCCCGCGGGTGGGATCGTAGCCGAATGATCGGTTGCCCTGAGTACATCCGCAAGGCCGGAACCCGCGACCCGCCGATCAGTGACGACTCGAGTCTTGGGCCATCACGCCCAGTTAAGGCTCATTGACCGCTCTCTCTTGGCAAACACCAGACGTCTTTCATGTTGCAAAGTCTTGCGAGCATCTCTGCATACTCTCTCTTAATGGCGGCTCTTTCCGTCACGCCGAGAGGCTGGATCATGTACCCATGGTGGCCCTGCAGGATAACAAAAGGCTCCATGCCACCGGGCTTCCCGCCGCCGATGTCTGCATTGGAAATATCAGGGGCGTAGTACATGACGTGTGGAAAGTTGATGGTGATGACACCGTCGCTGTCTTCCGGGCTGAAGTACGTTCTCAGCACTGGCGACAGCATGTATGAGATGCCGGCTCGTTCCGGCGCTTTGTAGAATCCCGCCTTGTAACGGCCTTGGATGATTCTCTTCAGTTCGCCGGGAGGAGTACCCTTGGCTTGCATCTCTGCTGCGTCAAAAAAGACCCGCATCTGCGCCTTGGAGCCCGCCTGATCAAACGAAATCGGGTAGAGGATATCACTCCTGTATTCTGTTAAGGGCCAGGATCCCTTGAACGTATCATCGCCGGTGCGAGCAACGAACGCGTGGAATCCATTGGTCCCCTTGCGGGCGACTTCGAAACCCTTAGCAGGGTTCAAAACATATACCGTTGCATTGTCTCTGAGTCGTGACGGCAGTGCGCTCAGGGCCAGCTGAATTTCCAAATCTCGCGGTAGCGGCTCGATCCTATTCGCGACCTCGGGAGTCTGCCTAGTTCCCGCGCTCGCTGTCAGCGAGAACAATAGACCTACAATTACTGCAATTGTCTGAACCTTTCTCATCGTGAGCTCCTTTAATGGTTTCATCCTCAATGGTCATTCTTGATCTTCAACGAACGCCCTCAAGCGTTCGGCCGCGTCGTCCCATTGGGCTGCGATCTGGTCGATGTACCGCTTTGCTCTCTCCAGGCGTTTGCGGTTCAGGTCCCACACCCGCTCACGCCCTCGGCGGGCGTGGCGCACGAGCCCCACGTCGCCGAGTGCGTGGAGGTGGCGCGTAATCGCCTGACGCGTCACCCCGGTCCCTTCACTGAGCCGAGTAATCGACAGAGGCCCACCTGCGGACAGGCGTCCCAGCAGGCGGAGCCGCGTCGCGTCGCCCAACGCGGCGAACAGTGGCACCGCGTCGGGCAGCTGCAGCGCGGCGGCGCTGCGATTACGCGACATACCGCGCGAGCTGTTTGATTTGGCCGTCCCACCCGTTGTCGTTCATGCGGAACGCCTCGGCGCGACGGGCGAGTGGGATGCGATCAAACCCGGACTCGACAATCGTGAGCGCGGTCCCACCCTCTGTGTCCTCGAGACGGAACTCGACCAGCGTCGTGGGCTCGGCCGAGTAGTCCACGGCGGGGTCGACGGCGTAGGGGTGCCAGCGATACGAGAAGTAGCGCTCCGGGTCGATGCGCTCGACCAGCATTTCCAGCGTCACATGCTCGTAGCCCGGTATGGTGAGCCTGCCCCGGATCGGCCGGCCCTCGGTAAACGCGCCCTCGAGTTTTACGCGGAACCAGGTGCTAAACTCTGCCGCGTTCGTGAGAGCGCGCCACACGCGCGTGCGTGCGGCGCGGAGCACGACCCGTTTTTCGATCCGATCGGTGCTCGTCGTGTCGTTGGGCGCTGGGGTTTTGACTGCCATGGGTTGAGTCCCTCCGCCATCAGGTAGAAAGCCGTATTTTGATGTGCAACACTTGTGTTGCGTATTATACCAGCCAGTCCCTTTAAATGCAACCCCTATGTTGCGCTTTCGTTGGGTGGCGTTACAAAGCGGATCAGCCGGGCGTTTGACGCTGACCGGTTGCCGCGGCCTTCTCGATCGCGTCCAACATCCGATGGCGCGTGACCGCATCGTCGAACGTGGGGCAGAGATGCGTTCCCTCGCGATAGTCGCGGGCGAAACGCGCGTACGCCTGGGCGACGTTGGTGACAGGGCCGCGCAGCGGCGAGAACCGGTACTGCTGCGGCACGGGCAGGACCTCGAGCGAGGGCTGCGCGCCGTTGCCGCCACGTACGGTCATATCGAAGATCTGGGCCTGGCCGCCGTCAGCCGTAACCTGCAGGTCGCCCTCGGTGCCGTTGATCTCCCAGAGCAGGTTCGTACCGCGCGAACGCCCGCCGCGATAGTGAATCGAGAGCGCGGTGCCGCCCTGAAGCAGTCCGGCGACGCACACCTGATCGTCCGCGTTCATCGGCCTGCTCTCTCCCGTCTCCGCGATCGTGAATGACTTTCGGCGCATGGTCATCGTGGCGGAGAGCTCTCGGACCTCGCCGAGGCAGTAGCACAGCGCGTCCGCCGCGTGGCCAAGGGCGATCGAGAGCAGCGTCGCGCCGGTCTTCCTGTCGTTGACGTAAGCGTTGTACGGCTCCACCGTCGGTCCCCAACCCATTCCCGAGCCGATCAGCGTGGTGGAGAGCACCTCACCGACGTACCCTTGCCGGACCAGGTCGCGCACGTAGGCCACCGACGGCGCAGCGCGTGCCTGCAACCCCGCCACGGCGAGGACACCTTGCTGCTTCGCCAGTGCGGCCAGCTGCTCCGCCTCCTGTAAGCCGTTGCCGAGCGGCCATTCGCAATACACGGCCTTCCCCGCCCTGAGCGCCGCAGTCGCCAGCTCAAAGTGATGCGGCACTTTCACGGTGATCGCGACGACGTCAACGTCGGCGCTGTTCACGAGGTCCTGGGTGTTATCGAACGCGAGCGGCACCCCGAAGCGCCTGCTGGCCGCATCGGCGGATTCGCGTCGGCTGGTGGACAGCGCCGTGATCTCGAAGTCATCCGGGAGCGACTTCAAGGCAGGGATGTGCGCCTCCGCCGCCCAGCCGCGATCCGGATTCGCACCGATGATGCCGACGCGAATTCTCTTGGTCATGAGGCTTTGTTGAACATGTAGCGGGCGATCTTCCAGCCGTCTGGGCCCCGCGCGAAAACGAAGAGCTCCCGGTTCGCCTCGGGCCCGCTCGCTCCCGTGGCTACAACGGTGGCCGTGCCCGCCGAGTGGGTCCGCGCGTACGCAACATCGCCCTTCACCGTCAGCTCGTCGACGGTGAAGTGGATCGCGATACGGATGTTCGAAAACACCGCGTCGTACGCACCTCGAACCGCCGACCTGCCAGACGCCGTCGGGAAGCCAGCGGGCATGAAGACGCCGTCCTCGGTGTAGAGCTGTTCGATCCGACCCGCGTCCGCGGCGTTCAGGGACGTTTCATAGGTGGCCAACAACGCGCGCAGCTGTTCCTCAGCGGGGTGCTCCACTCGAGGAGTGGAGGCGAGGAGCGCGAACGGCAGCAGCAAGGCGGAGAAGCGAGAGCGATGTGTCATGTGACTTCCTAGAGTTGGGGTGGTGCGAAGGCGACCAGCAGGTCGCGGAGCGCGATGAGTCGAGTACGGCCGAGATGACCAAGGGTTTGCTTCGCGGCGTCGGCCACGTCCCGATCGAGACGAC
>VBHJ01000261.1 GCA_005887685.1 Chloroflexota bacterium
AGTGGATCCCCTTCGGTGCCAGCTCTTTCGCCCGCCGAATGTCGTCGATGTAGTAGGAGTTGCCGCCGTCGATGAGGATGTCACCCTGCTCGAGCAGCGGCAGGAGGTCGGCGATGGACGTATCGACCACGGCCGCCGGCACCATCAGCCACACGGCCCTCGGCTTCTCCAGCTTCTTCACGAAGTCCGCGAGCGAGGAGGCGCCCACCGCCTTCTCCTCGGTCAGCTCCTGCACCGCCTTCGGCGACCTGTCGAAGACCACGCACTGGTGGCCACCCTTGAGAAGCCGCCGCACCATGTTGGCGCCCATGCGCCCAAGTCCGATCATTCCGAGCTGCATCGCTGACTCCTTTGAAGAGCCGAGTCCTCGGCACTTCGGTTTCGTCGTCCGTGTTTCACGGCGCTCACGTGTTGGACGCCTCAAAGATGCTGCGAATGGATGCATCGAGCATGGCGTTGAACGCCGCGTCGGATTGCTGGGACGACAGCCCCTCGACCAGCGCCCGGGAAAAGCTCGCCACGACGCCGTGATTTCTCCCCAAACGCTCGTTGGCTTCGTCTCGTGTATATCCGCCCGACAGCGCAACCACCCTCACAACCTTGGGATGGCTGACGAATTCTGCGTACAGGTTGTCTTTGTCCGGCAGCGTGAGCTTGAGCATCACCAGCTGACCCTCCCGCAGTTCGTGAAGCTCCTCGAAGATGGCCGCTTTGAGCAACTCTTCGGCCTTGGCTTTGTCGGGGCAGTGGATATCCACCTCTGGCTCGACGATCGGCACGAGACCCGCGGCGATGATCTGCCGGGCGGCTTCGAACTGCTGGGTGACGATGTCCTTGATGCCTGCGCCGTTGGCCTGCTTGACGAACGAGCGCATCTTGGTTCCGAAGACGCGCTTCGCCTTGGCCTTGTCGAGCAGCGCGGCAAAAACGGCACGACCCGCTTCACGTTCCACAGATAGTCCGAGGCAGGCTTCCCCTCGATGTCCCTCTCGATGGTGTTCTCGAACAGGATGGCGCCAAGAATCCGCTCCCCGGTGAAGGCGGGGCTGGTCACGATGCGCGTACGCATTTGATGCACGATCGCAAACATCTGCTCCTCGTCAGACCAGGCATCTTCCTTGATTCCGTACGCACGCAAGGCGCCGGGCGTACTCCCCCCGCTTTGATCCAGCGCCGCAATGAACCCGGGATGTGTCCTCATCTTCTCCAGTTGTGCTTTGAAGTCGCCCATCTCGAGCGTCATCGCACTGCATCCTTGCGCATCCGATAGCGACGGATCAGATTGTTCGTCGAGCTGTCGTGCCCAAGCTCTGGCTCGGCCGGGCTCTCGAGCTCCGGGATGATGCGCTGGGCGAGCACCTTGCCCAGCTCCACGCCCCACTGGTCGAACGAGTCGATGCTCCAGACGGCGCCCTGGGTGAAGACGGAGTGCTCGTAGAGGGCCACCAGCTTGCCGAGGGTCTCCGGGGTGAGGCGGTCGGCCAGGATGGTGTTCGAGGGCCGGTTGCCCTCGAAGACCCGGTGAGGCACCAGCCAGTCCGGCGTGCCCTCGGCCTTGACCTGCTCCGGCGTCTTGCCGAAGGCCAGCGCTTCGGTCTGGGCGCCGAAGAAGTCGGCGTACCAGACGCTCAGGAGGCCCATGAGCACGGGCAGGTTGCGCTCGAACGGGGCGGTGCGGAAATGCTCGTCCACCTGGTGGAAGCCGTCGAGCATGGCGCGGAAAGCTTCCGGACCGATGGCCACCATCGTCGACAGACCGATCGCCGCGTCCATGGAATACCGTCCGCCCACCCAGTCCCAGAAGCCGAACATGTTCGCCGTATCGATCCCGAACTCGGACACCTTCTCGGCGTTCGTGGAGACCGCCACGAAGTGCTTGGCGACAGCCTTGACATCGCCGCCGAGGCCCTTGAGCGACCACTCGCGCGCGCTCTGCGCGTTGGTCATCGTCTCCAGCGTCGTGAAGGTCTTCGAGGAGACGATGAAGAGTGTCTCCGCGGGATCGAGGTCGCGCGTGGCCTCCACGAAGTCGGTCCCGTCCACGACGATCGACGTCCCCCGAGGCGCGCGGAGGGCCACGTGCAGGACAGCCCGGTTCTCCGTGATGTTGATCTTCTTCCCCCCGAACATGGCGTCGATCCGCTCACGCAGACCGGACTCCTCGGCTAGCTGCAGAAGGAGATCGAGGGTCTCGTCGGTGATCCGGTTCTTCGAGTAGTCGAGATACAGACCCGCACCCTCGGCGGTCAGGCGCTCGCCGCGCTTCGGATCGTGCTCGAAGAGGGCCCGGAGATGGATGTCCCGGACCTTCTCGTAGTGGGCCTCGAGGGCCTTCCAGGCCGGACGTGCGGTCAATGGCGCGATCCCAGCAGTCATGGCGCTACCCCTTTTGTTTTCCCCTCATCGTGGCCAACCAGTCTCGGCCTGGCGGCAGTCTTGCCCGCGGCCTCTCCTTCCCACAGACGAAACCCTCCCACGAAGGCGTTGGCGTTGTTGCCGGCCCGGCTACCGCT
>VBHJ01000197.1 GCA_005887685.1 Chloroflexota bacterium
TTCTACTGCGGCGAGCATGTGATCGAGGCGGCGGAGCGCTGCTGGGTATTCGCTCCCCGCGGCCTGGTTCACACCTTCAAGGTTGGGGCCAAGGGAGCTCGTGCGCTTACGTTTGCTTTTCCGTCAACGTTCGCGGACTTCGTGGCCGAGATGGGCGAACAGACAGCTAAGCTCACCGTACCTGCGCCTGGTCCGGTCGATGAGCGACGTCTGGCCGAGGTGGCGCACAAGTACGGCATCGAGATCGTCGGGCCGCCTCCGGACTAGGCTCGGCGGCGGTGATGTCGAGACGCGATCTGATTGCGGTCCGGATTTGCGGTTAGCTGGTTCGAGTCATGTATCGGATTGGTGGGCCGCGGTGGACTCGAACCACCTACCTCCGCGTTAACGCGTGTAGGAGCCTCGTGCAGAAAATGATCCCGCACGCAGGGAGCCTTGTGCACCCATGAGCCTTGTGCACCGGATTATTGTGGCCTAGCTGAACTCGACGTGGCTTAGCCGGGTCCACCTCCGCAACCACACCGAGTACTCGCCCGGTTCCGCTGGAGTTCTCGGCCGCCCGGCGTCGGGCCGCGTTGAAGATGCACTCGCTGTTTGACGCGACGGTAACTACACGGGAGGCCCGCATTGCTTTCCGCCGCAAGCTTGAGGCCGATGCGGTCGTATCCGGCGCGAGGGATTCAGGTCGACGGCGTAGCTTCCGACTACTCGATCCTGTGTGAAGCGCCCGCTAGTTTGAGGCGACCGCCGGTGCGAGACAGTTCCGTCGTAGGCAGCGAGCGTGCGTCGGGGGGTGGCACAGCGGTCGAATGCGGCGGTCTGCCACTCTGAATATGAATTTTGACGATGAATAGTTGAGGTGACAAGTCATGCCAGTCGACCGGACTTCTGCCGATCTGATTCGTGAAACTGAGCATCAACGCCTGAGAGCCCTGGTGGCAGCGGAGATCGAACTGGCCAACTCGCTTCACAGCGACGACTACCAGCTCATCACCCCGAACGGCCAGACCATATCGAAGCACGATTACATCGGAGGCATTGCGTCGGGTGACCTTGTCTACTCTGTATTCGAGCCCGCATCCGATATCGCTGTCCGTCTGTTTGGGAGTGCCAGCGCGACTCCGGCGTGTTCTGGCACACGGACATCTACGAGAAGAGGGATGGTCACTGGCAGGCGGTCTGGTCGCAGGCAACTCGGATTTCCACGCGGGCGGAATGAACCGCCGCGCGACGCGAAGGTGACCGACGCTCGCTGTCTACGACGGACCTTGCCCGGCCTATTTGTTGCTTGACTAAGATCAAAACCCGTGGTGGGCCGCGGTGGACTCGAACCACCTACCTCCGCGTTATCAGCACGGCGCTCTGCCAGTTGAGCTAGCGGCCCAGTTCCTGGGGGCCTTGACCCCCGACCCCAGCAAGCGAGTCTAGTGGGTCGCTCGATTCTACAAAGTGCCGAAAAGGAAGCTGGCCGGGCCCCACGTGGCGCCGGCCAGCCGCCGAAGGGATGAACGCTCCGATGCTCAGGTCGTCGTCGGTCTCATGACTGCCTGGCTCGTGTCCTCCGGCCCGGCGATCGCGTAGGCGACCATGCCGACGATCCCGAGGAACCCAAGGGTCAGCACGTAAATCAGGAGAAGGAAGACGAACCAACCCCAAGAATGCTGCTGGCCCAGCTTGATCAAGGCTCCGATCCACATGACGAACGCGATGATCCCGCATGCAACGGCGATGAGATAAGCGATCGTCAGCGCCGGCGGGGGACTCGTGCCGGGCGCGTTGCGCGCCATGACCCCAGCGACGATGGATATCACCACCGCCACTATCCAGGCTCCGATGTACCACCGAGTCGTGATCCGTTTGCTCATAGCGCGCCTCCTGGGCTTGGCCCCGATTCCCTTACTGGAGAAACGAGACCGCGCGCGCCGCTACTTAGTGAGCCTTTGAGGCGGGTGGCAGGGGCGGAAGGATTCGAACCCTCGGCCCTCGGTTTTGGAGACCGATGCTCTGACCAGACTGAGCTACGCCCCTATGCGCCTACGGAATTCTACCCAACCCCCTCAGCCCCGCCCTCGACCCCGCCGCTAGCATCGGATCGTGCCCGGCGACGGCCTGCCTGTCCTGATCGTCGGGGACGTCCACGGCGACATCGAGCGGCTCTTCACCGCGCTCAAGCCCTATCCGGCGGCCGACTGGCGCACCATCTTCCTCGGCGACCTGGTCGACTACGGGATGTTCGGCGTGGGCGCCTTGCGCTTCGCGCGGGACCGGCCCAACTCCGAAGTCTTGTTGGGCAATCACGAAGTCGCGATGCTGTGGGCGCTCCGCGATCCCGGTCGAATCGGTTTCTGGATCAGCATCGGCGGCCAGCGCCACGACCTTGACGAGCTCAGTAAGGACGAGCCTTTGCAAGAGTGGATGCGCCAGCGGCCGGCGCTGGTGAGGCTGGCCGACGGCACCCTCGCCCAGCACTGCGGCAACGACGCCTACCTCGACCTCGTGCCGGTCGTCGAGTCAGACCTGGTAGAGGTCATCAATGGGCGCACGCGCGAGCTCCTCGCGACGGAGGGCGAGGGCATCCTGTGGCACGTGCTGAGCAGCGCCAACATCTTCGAAACGCAGCTCGCGCGCCTGGAGCGCTGGCTCGAGCTGACCGGCAGCCGGCGCGCAGTCTTCGGACACAAGCCGCACCGCGGGTCGCGACCGGCCGCCTATCACGACGGCAAGGCGCTCAACTTCGACGGCGGACTCTCCCGGTCGCACCGGCTGCATCAGCGTGCCGCGCCGGTGGCCGCCAGCGTCGCGCCACTCGACTAGGCGACGGCCGGCCGGCAGTCCTTGCACGGCCGGTAGCCCGCCGCGCGCGCCTCTGTCTCGTCGTGGAAGAAGACGAAGTTCCCCTGCTTCACCCGGCGGCCGTGGTAGCAGGTGGGAAAGCAGAAGATCTTGGTGCTGCGGACGCCCTCGTACCGCATTCCGGACCGCGCGAGCTCCTGCAAGCGCTTCAGCTCGACGCCCTCGAGCGTCAGGATCTTCGCCTTGGCCTCGGGACCTCCGCCTCCGTAGTTGCCGATGATCCCGTCGGTCCGGATCACCCGGTGGCAGGGGATGAAGTAGGGGATCGGATTGTTGGCGAGCGCGGTGCCGACCGCGCGCACCGCGGCCGGGTGGCCGATCTCGCGCGCGATCCATCCATATGGCCGCACCTGGCCCCGCGGAATCTCCAGCGTCTTGCGGAGCACGGCCTGCGAGAACGGAGTGAGGCCCCGCAGGTCGAAGCGCATGCGCCGCTTGCCTTCGAGCTGATCCTCGATCTTCGCCGCCAGGTCGTGCGGTGGCTCAACCCGCACCAGCTGCCTCCCGATGTCCTTGCGAAACCACTCCTCGAACTCCGCGGCCGACTTGCTGCGCATCGCGGCCGACACGCCCAGCCGGTTCCATGCCACGTAAACGGGGCCCAAAACTGTCTCGAACTTCGCGTACGAGTCGGCCATCCCGACCTGCGCGAGGACGCGGTCAGCAAAGCCCGCGGGTGCCTTTACGTCGCCCAGTCGCTGCAGGTCAATCATCACGGTCGCCATGGTTTTCTCCTCTCAGCATTTGCAGTCCGCGATGGACGTTGGACTTGACCGTTCCCACCGGCTGGCCCAGCGCATCGGCCATCTCGGCGTAGGACAGCTCCTGGACGTGGCGCAAGACGACCGCTTCGCGATAGCGCGCCGGCAAGCAGGCCACCCGAGCCGCAAACTCGTCCATCTCGGCCTTCCGCAACACGTCTTCCTCGGGCCCTGTCCGCGGGTCCGGCTCGCTGCCGTTGAGCTCGACCAGGCGCGGACGCACGCCCCGCACTCGGTTGCGCACGACGTTGACCGCGATACGGTGCAGCCAGGCCCTCTGTTTCAGGTCGCGTATGCGCTCGGGCGGGTACGTGGCCAGGGCGCGGTAGGCCCGCACGAAAGTGTCCTGCGCCACGTCCTCGGCGTCGTGCCGGTTGCCGGTCAGCGCGAAGCCCAGAGCGTAAATGCGGTCCTGGTGGTCCCGCACCAAACGCTCGAAGACACGGTCGGTCCCCTCCATCAAGTACCCAAACCCAAGCACACGGCCTGCGGTTGCATGGGAACCATGATGCCGCCGGGGGTGTACAAGATGCGTTCCGATGGAGGGCCGGCCAGCGGACGATTCCAGCTTGGTCTCGCGCGCCCAGCGCGGGGACGAAGCCGCCTATGAGGAGATCGTGCAGCTATACCAGCAGGTCGCGTTTCGCACCGCCTACGTCATCACAGGCTCCGCGGCGGACGCAGAAGACGCGGCTCAGGAAGGATTTGTCAGGGCCTACCGGGCGATCGGACGCTTCCGGCGAGGCGCCCCCCTCCGGCCCTGGCTGCTGCGAATCGTGGCCAACGAGGCACGCAATCGGGTCCGGTCGTCAGGCAGGCGACACCAGCTCGAGCTGCGCCTGAGTGAGGGCTTNNNCGGCCCAATCCCCCGAGGCGGTTGCCGTCGCGTCCGACGAGCGCCGCCGGCTGCTGGCGATGGTCAGTGCGCTGGGAGAAGAGGACCGCCTGGTGATCGCCAGCCGCTACCTCCTGGAGCTCAACGGAGAGGAGACGGCCGCGGCATTGGGCATCCCGGAGGGCACGGTCAAATCCAGGCTCTCGCGGGCGCTGGACCGGCTGAGGTCGCGCGTCCAGGAGGCGACCGATGCCTGACCTCGAGGAGCAGCTGGAGGCGCTGTCCCAGGCGATCGACTGGCCCCCGACGCCGAACGTACGCGTCGTCCTCCCCATTCACCGGGAGGTGTCTGGGGCAGCCCGACGGTGGGTTCGGTGGGTGCCGGCAATGGCGGCGGCCGCCGCAATTCTTGTCGTTGCAACCCTGCTTGCCTACACGCCCACCCGCGACGCGATCGCGGGCTGGCTCGACCTCCACACCACCATCCACCGGACACCACAGCTCCCGTCCCCTTCGCCGCATCCCTCCGGCCCCCTCGGCAAGCGGCTGGGCCTGGGCGACGCGACCACGCTGGCCCAGGCGCAGAGCGAGGTGGCCTGGCCGATCTGGGTCCCCGCGTCGCTGGGCCGGCCTGACGAGGTATATGTCCTGGTCCCGCCCTACGGTCCCTCCGGCGGCGAGGTGACGCTCGTCTACGCCGAGCGACCCGGCATCAAGGTCTCGGGCCAAACCGGGGTCTCAATCCTCATCACCGAAGCCCGCGGTAAGGTCAACGAGCAGTTCTTCGGCAAGACCCTCGGGCCGGGCACGACCCTGGAGAACGTTTCCGTGAACGGCCACGCCGGCTGGTGGATCTCCGGCCAGCCTCACACCTTCGTGATCACAGACGCCAACGGCAACCCCTACTTCGGGACGCTTCGCCTCGCCACCAACACCCTGGTCTTCGATGACAACGGAACGGTGGTCCGGATCGAGGGCGACATGACCAAAGATCAAGCGCTGAAGATCGCGAGCTCCATCTAGGAACCCCGCCCCTCCCTCCGGTGTATGGGAGGCGAGGTGAAGAGCATGCGAGTTGCCGGTGCGTTGGTCTGTCTGGGAATCCTGGCCGCTGGTTGCGGCCCGACTCAAGGGGGTCCACCGGCAACCGGTGGCTACAAGCTGTACGAGGCTGTGTCCTCGCACAGCTCGCCAGTTGTCTCGGTCATCGATTCCCGTTCCCACGCTTCCGAGCGCAGCCTTCCGCTTGGCGTCCCGTCCGGCGACTGGAAGCACCTTTTCTCGATCACCGGTAGCTCGCTCGTCGACACCGACCCCGAGACCGGAATGACTCGCAACGCGATGCAGCTCCCGGGCGCTTTCCAGCTGCCGCCCGCGACTATCACGGGAGTGCCCGGAGGCACCTCACCTGACGGGCAATGGCTGGTCGCGGAGTCGTATGAAGGCACGCCCAACGGCGTTCCGACCGCGACCCACCTGCTGCTGATCAATACGGCCGTGTCCAAGATCACGCAGCGCATCGACCTCGACGGCTACTTTCGCTTCGATGCCGTCAGCGACGATGGCGAGCGCCTCTACCTGATCCAGTACCTGAACGGCAAGGAGTACTACGTCCGCCTCTACGACACCATCCTTCACAAGCTCGACGAAAACATCGTCGTCGACAAGAGCGATGGCAACCAGGCGATGACTGGCCTTCGACTTTCAGGCGTCGCATCGCCTGACGGTCACATGCTCTTCAGCATGTACGTGCGCGAGAACGACAACCCGTTCATTCACGCGCTCAGCCTGGATGGGCCGTTCGCCTTCTGTCTCGACCTGCCCGGAAGCGGATATTCCAGCGGCAAGGCCGACATGCAGTGGTCGCTGGCGATGAGCCGAGACGGGTCACGGCTTTACGCCGTCAATGGCGCGACGGGCATCGTTGCCCAGGTCGATACGTCCAACCAGTTTTCACCCCAGATCGTTCGCACGGCGAAGATCGCCACGGTCAACTCCGCCAGCATCGGCGCCACAACCTCGGTGCTGAGCCCCGATGGCAAGACACTGGTCACCGCGGGGAGCTCCGGCATCGTCTGGGTGGACACGGCAAGCTTGACGGTGCGGATGGAGTCGCTGAACGAGTGGCATGTTTGGAGTCTCGGCTTGAGTCCCGACGGACGCATGCTCTACGCGGTCAACGACAAGGGCAGCATCGCCGAGGTCTCGATGGCGTCGGGCGACGTCGCCAACCGTTTCGAGGGAGCGCAGGGGCAGCCGATGGCCCTCATGCGGGTCGCGGTTTCTTAGGCTCGTAGCCTCGGCACTGTAGGACCGGCAGCCGCGGATACTGCGGGAACGTCGGGTCGGTCAGCGACCGCCGGCACATCCAGAACGTGGTCCGCTTGCCCTTGACGGTCCTGGATTGCGTGCATGAGGCGCAAAGCCCGATTTCCACCGCTCCAAATCATGTAACTCTTCGCTCGGCGGCGCCGGAGGCGGATCCACGTCAGTGTCATGACAAGGGATACGGTGGCGGGCGCCTGTCAGATCACTGCGGGCGAGAAGTCAGCGTTTGGTAAGCGCGTTGAGGGCTGTCACCAACCGTCCGAGATTGTTGTCGATTCCGTATTTCTTGCCCAGCCGCTCGACCTCTTTGGCGTCTTCCGGATATCGCGCGCGACGGCCCGGCGGCACCTCGATGGCAAGATCCGAAACCGGCGGGACCACGCGAAGGGCGTTCTGGAGGTACTGTGCGTTGGCGTTGCGGAAGACGCCGGCCTCGAGCATGGCCGCCACGGACCCATAACGCGTGACGAGCTCGGCCGCCTTCTTGTCGCCTACGCCCGCAATCCCCGGCAGGCCGTCCGAGGGGTCACCGCGCAGGATTGCGTAGTCCGCGTAGGCGCGGCCCGGTATGGAGTAGCGCCGCTCGACCTCGGCCTCGTCGACCTCCACCATGCCGCCCTTCTGCGGGTAGAGGACGATGATGTCGCGGTCGCGAACGAGGCTGAACAGGTCGCGGTCACCACTGGCGATCTCGATGGGAGGCTTCACCTTGGCGGCGAGCGACGCAACGATGTCCTCCGCCTCATAGCCCTCGAGTCCCACGACATCGATCCCGACCGCTTCCAGCGCCTGCATGATGATCGGCACCTGCGGGATCAGGGCCGGTGGGATCGGCTCCGCGGTCCGGTGCTCTTTGTAGCCGGGGATCAGATCGACGCGCCAGGCGGGCCGCCAGTCCTCGTCGGTTGTGAACGCAGTGCGGCGCGGCTTACGGTCAGTGACGTAGCGCGCCAGGGTGTCGAGGGTGCCTCGCACCGCGTTGACGAGGGTGCCGTCAGGCCCACGCATCGTTTGCGGGATCGCGTAGAACGCACGGAAAAACATGCTCGAGCCGTCGACCAGCAGCCACTCAGGCAAGGCCGGAACATGGTACCGGCCAGTAGGATGGCGGCGGTTTGAGACGGGCCGCAGTCGTCATGCTCGGTGCGGCGCTGCTTTCGTGCTCGAACCAAAGCGCGTCGACATCAAGTCCTCCTCCGTCGGCCGCGCCGGCGCAGGCCGCCGACCTGCGCGTCCGGCTCGACCTGCTGCTTGGCGAGCACGTGATGATCGTGGCCAAGGAGTCGGCGGCGGCAGTGAGCCACTCTGACGAGTACGCGGCCTATACGTCGCTGCTGGCGACGAACTCGGGCGACCTGTCCAGCCTGATCGCCAGCGCCTTCGGCAATACAGCGGCCTTGCAATTCACGCTGGCGTGGAATGCGCAGAACGGCTACCTGGTCGACTACGCAATCGGAGTGGTGACTCACGACGACGACAAGGCGAAAGCCGCGATGTTTGCACTGACAAACTCGTTCGCACCTCGATTCGCAGGAATCCTCAATACCATGAGCCGGCTCCCGCTTGACCAGGCAGGCATGTTGATTCGCCAGCAGACCGAGTACGACAAGACTTTCATCGACGATTTCTTTGCGGGCAACTACACGAGCTACTACACAGACCTGCACCGCGCCTACGCGCAGACATCTCGACTTGGCGACGCGCTGTCGACCGAGATCGCCCTGAGGTTCCCGGACAAATTCCCAGGCGACCCCTTCTCCCATGCGGTGGATTTGCGTGTCTCGCTCAACAATCTGCTTCAAGAGCACTCCTACCTCCTCACCATGGCGACCGACGCCACGATCGCCGGACGCGGTGTGGAGGCGGGTGCCGCGACTGCAGCGCTCCACTCGAACATGGACGGTCTCACCACCGTGTTCGCGGCAGTGCGGGTCGGTGCGACGAGTACCGGGTTCAGCGATCTATGGACGGCGCGAACCAGCGCCTTTCTCGGCTACGCGAAGGGGGACCTTGCGACGCGAGTGGCTCTGACGGATACGTTCGCCTCCAGGTTCGCGTCGTTCGCGCACGTGGAGCAGGCGCTTATCACAGCGCAGATCGGCGCTGAACTGCAGGTGATCGACGACCAGAGGTTGAAATCGTCGAAGACGGTTGCGAACGACGACCGCGCGGCCGCGACGGCCATGCGGGAGGTCGCGGACTCAGTCCAGGGCTGAGGCGATTATCTCCAGCCCGGTCGCGGCTTCCTCCGAATCCAGCACCAACGGTGGGCTGATCCGGACCGCCCGCGATCCGGCGGTCAGCAGCAGCAGGCCCCGCTCAAACGCCGCCTGAACCAACTTGGCGGCAAGCTCCGGCGTACGGAGCTCGAGCGCCAGCATCAGCCCGATGCCGCGGACGTCCGTCACATCCGAGTGACTCGCAGCGATCTCGCGTAAGCCGTCCTGCATCACGGCGCCGACGCGCGCCGCGTTCTCCATCAATCCGTCCTCGAGCAGGTCAAGAGTCACCAGACCCGCAGCGCAAGCAATCGGGTTGCCCCCGAAAGTGCTGCCGTGAGACCCGGGCGGCCAGCTCATCTGCTCCGCGCGCGCGATGAAAGCTCCAAGAGGCAGCCCCGACGCGATGCCCTTGGCCAGGCAGACGATGTCCGGCTCGACACCCCAGTGCTCGACGGCCAGGAGGTGGCCGGTGCGGCCCATCCCCGACTGGACCTCGTCCGCGACGAGCAGGATGCCGTGCCGCGCGGTCAGCTCACGCAGGCGCGGCAGGAAATCGTCGGGTGGAACCAGGTAGCCGCCCTCGCCTTGAATCGGCTCCACGAAAACCGCAGCGACGCTTTCTGGCGGGGCGACGGTGGCAAACAGCTCTTCGATTCGGTCGATCGACTGATCGGTCGTAATGCCCCGCGACACCGTCGGGAACGGCGCGTGGAACACCTGCGAGAGGAGCGGTGCGAACCGCCGCCGCTGACTTGCTTTCGACGCCGTCAGCGAAAGAGCACCGAAGGTCCGGCCGTGGAACGCTCCGATGAAGGCGATGTAGCTCGGCCGGCCGGAGGCGTAGCGCGCAAGCTTCATCGCGCCTTCTATCGCCTCGGCGCCCGAGTTGGTGAAGAAGACGCGCGCGGGCGTGCCGGGCAGGATCCTGTTCTCCAGGCGCTCGGCGAGCTCGATCTCGGGCGTGTAGTAGAAGTCGGTTCCCGACATGTGGATGAAGCGTTCCGCCTGCTCCTTGATGGCGGCGACCACCTTCGGGTGCGAGTGGCCGGTCGTGACGACCGCGATGCCGGCGGTGAAATCGAGGAACCTGTTGCCGTCCACGTCGGTGACCCAGCAGCCCCGCCCGCGCTCCATGACGAAGGGATAGGAGCGGGTGAAACTCGGCGACATCGCCTTGGCGTCGCGGGCGATAAGCTCGGCGGCTTTCGGACCGGGCAGCGGCGTCTTGATCTCAGGCTTCACGGGCGGGAAGCATAATGGTCGGGATGCCGAAGACGAAGAACGCCAAGGGATATTCGGTCCGCCCCGCGACGAAGGACGACCTGCGGGCGATCGTCGGCATCTACAACTGGGCCGTCAACCAGACCTTCGCCACGATCGACTCCGAGCCGCTCGACGCCGAGGAGGCGCAGGAGTGGTGGGAGATGCACGGAAAGCGTTCCGTGCTCCTGGTCTCGGTGGACGAGACCGGGGTCATCGGGTGGGCTCGCCTGCTGCCCTGGAAGCAGCGCGGGTTCGACGTCGTCGAGTGCCTGGTCTACGTCGACCCGGTGCACCACGGAAACGGCATTGGGGGCGCGTTGCTTGACGAGTTGATGCGAGAGGCGCGTGGTCTTGGCTACCTGACCATCGTGGCCAGCATCGCCACCGACAACCGGGCAGGCCTGGCGCTGTACACGCGTCACGGTTTCGGTGTGGTCGGAACGATCAAGAACGCCGCGCACAAGTTCGACCGCTGGATGGACATCACGCTGGTCCAGCGAACTCTCGACTAGGTTTGCTGGCCGGCGTACGCCGGTGGGTACACCACTTTCATCACGCCGATGGCCTGCCACTGCCCGACGACCGCCGCCGCGCGGGTGTTCTGACCCTCGTCGAGTGCGCCGGCGCCCGAGAACTTGACCCCGCCGCCGTTGATGCTGTCGCCGACCGGGACATCGACTTTGAGGGCGGCGACGCGAATGGAATCCGCTGACGTCGAGCCGCCCACGTTCGGAAGCACGTCGTGGAAGAAGGTCCATCCGCCGACGAATCCGGCCACCGCGGGAATCTCCATCGGTCCGCCGTAGGCAGCCTTGGCCTGGGCGAGCAGCGCTTGCCCGGCCGGCGACAGCGCCCCCATCGCAACGTCGCCGTCGGGTTTGTCCGCCGCGTAGACGCCGACCGATCCCTGGCCCACCCGCTGGCTGAACGCCGGCATGCAGAACGCGGAGCTGGTCCCGATCGCCCCCTTCAGCTGGATGTGATGGTTGAGGACCGA
>VBHJ01000259.1 GCA_005887685.1 Chloroflexota bacterium
GTGGTGGCGGTCGAGCACACCCGCGGCGGCCAGCTCAGTCGCGAGGTTGAGGCCGGTCTGGCCGCCCAGCGTGGGCAGGAGCGCGTCCGGCCGCTCGCGCGCTATGACCCGCTCGACGGCTTCGACGGTGAGCGGCTCGAGGTACACGCGGTCCGCGACCTCTTCGTCGGTCATGATCGTCGCGGGGTTGGAGTTGACGAGGACGGTCGTGATGCCTTCCTCGCGCAGCGCCTTGCAGGCCTGGGTGCCGGCGTAGTCGAACTCGGCCGCCTGGCCGATCACGATGGGTCCCGAGCCGAGGATGAGGACCTTCTTTGGCTTCTCAGGTTGAGCCGCGCCGCCGACTGCCTTCAGGACCGGCCTGCGCTCGCGGACCATCTCGACGAAGCGGTCGTACAGGTGCTGGTTGTCCTGCGGACCCGGACAGCCCTCGGGGTGGTACTGAACGCTGAAGGCGGGCAGCTTGCGGTGGCCGAGGCCTTCGACCGAGCCGTCGTTGAGATTGCGCTGTGACACGAAGAAGTCCCCCGGTGGCAGCGACGCGGCGTCGACCTGGAATTCGTGGTTCTGACTCGTGATGTGCACGGCGCCGGTTTCCAGGTCCTTGACCGGGTGGTTGGCGCCGTGGTGGCCGTACGGCAGGCGCGACGTGGTGGCGCCAGCGGCGCGGCCCATGACCTGGTGGCCGAGGCAGATCCCGAACATCGGGATTTTCCCGAGCGCCTCGCGCGCGAGCTCCACCGGACCGTCGAGCACGGCAGGGTCCCCCGGTCCGTTCGACAGCACCAGACCGTCAGCACCGAATGCGGCCACATCCGACCAGGTCGCGGTGTGCGGGAGCACGATGACGCGGCATCCGCGCTCGCGAAGCGAGCGGAGGATGTTCGCCTTCACGCCGTAGTCAACGACCGCGATCGCCAGGCCTTCGCCGCGGGCGAGATGGCGCGGCCGCAGCTCGGGCGGCAGCGGGTCGAGCCATTCCTCCTTGGTGGTGCGGGAGGTCTGCGCGACCAGGTCCTGCTCGGAAAGTGGCGTCACGCGGCGCGCCGCCGTGGCCAGGTCGGCCAGCCTCGCCGCGTCGGGAACCACATCCTCGTGCGTGAGGATTGCGCGGAGCGCGCCGTGCATTCGGATATGGCGCGTCAGCGCGCGCGTGTCGATGTCGCTGATGGCGGGCACCCGCCACCTCTGCAGATATTCATGCAGCGAGCCCTCGCTCGCGTGATGGCTCGGCGCAGGGCACGCCCAGCGGACGACCAGCGCCCGCGCCCAAGGGCGCGCTGACTCTGCATCGGCGTCACGCACGCCGTAATTGCCCTGCAGCGGATAGGTGAGCACCTCCTGGTATCCGGTCATGGCCGTGTTGAAGACGACCTCGCCTTCGCCGGCGACATCGGCTCCCAGGGCGGCGCCGACGAAAGCGCGGCCATCTTCGAGGACGAGCGCGGCGTGGTGCCTCTCAGACGGCAACGATCACCGCCTGGTCGATGCCGTCCTCCTCGGCGACGAGGACCTCGATGCGCTCGGAGTCCGAAGTGGGCACGTTCTTGCCGACGTAGTCCGGTCGTATCGGCAGCTCGCGATGGCCGCGGTCGACGAGCACCGCCAGCTGGATCGCCCGCGGGCGCCCGAAGTCCATGAGAGCGTCCATGGCGGCGCGCGCGGTGCGGCCGTGGTGGATGACGTCGTCCACCAGCACGACCACCTTGCCGTCGATGTCGGGCACATCCGATTGCCCGCTGTGCGACGGCACGCGCAGGTGACGGTCGTCGCGGTGCTTGCCGATGTCCAGCGCGCCGACGGCAACCGGCGCGCGCTCGAGCTCCATGAGGCTGTCGGCCAGCCTGCGTGCGAGGTGGTCGCCCTTGGCCATGACGCCCACCACCACCAGGTCGCCGGCGCCACGGTTGCGCTCCAGGATCTCGTGCGCGATCCGGGAGAGGGAGCGCCGGATCTGGTCACCGTCCATCACCGTCGCTTTGAGACGTCCCTCGGTAATGCTCATGCCAGCATGGCCGACCCGCCAGCGGCGGCGAGAGATTCGGTGCACAGGTGGCCCAGATGGGAGGAGCCGACGAGCACCGGAGCGAACGCATCTTGGAATGCGTGAGCGAGGAGCACAGGAGGCGACGATGCAGATGGGCCGCATGGGCGCCGAATATCCGTCGACGTCGGCGGGGCGGTCATGCTAACAACTTGTCGAGCAGGGCCATGCGGATGTAGAGGCCGTTGCGAGCCTGGCGAAAGTACGCCGCGCGCGGGTCGGCATCGACCTCGGGCGCGATCTCATCGACCCTTGGCAGCGGGTGCATCACGATCGCCTCCTTCCTCATGCGATCCATCGTCGAGCCGTCGATGCGGTAGATGCCCTTGACGGCGAGGTACGACGCTTCGTCGCTGAACCGCTCCTTCTGGATGCGCGTCTGGTAGATCACGTCGACCTGGGGCAGGACTGCTTCCAGGTCCTCCGACTCCACCCACGCCACGTGGTGCTCGTCGAGGTGGTCCTTGATGTCATTTCTCATCGCCACCTGCGGGGGCGCAACGAAGCAGATGCGAATGTCGCGAAATTTGCTGAGCAGGTAGGCGAGCGAACGGACGGTGCGCCCGTTGGCGAGGTCGCCGACCATCGCGATGCGGATGCCGTCGATGTGGCCGAGCTCGTCACGAATGGTGTAAAGGTCGAGGAGCGCCTGTGTCGGGTGCTGCCCCGGCCCGTCGCCGGCATTGATCACGGGCACCGAGCTAACCGCGGCGGCCCGCCGGGCAGCGCCCTCTTCGTTGTGGCGGAGGACGATGACGTCGGCATACCCGCTGACGATCCGGATGGTGTCCTCGAGCGTCTCACCCTTGGCCGCCGACGAGAACTCGCGCGCGTCGAAGCATTGCCGCCTCGAACGACAGGCGCGTGCGTGTGGAGGGTTCGTAGAAGAGGGCCGCCATCACCTGGCCGTTGAGGCGGCCGGAGAAATGGTGAGCCTGGGCCTTCATCTCTTCGGCACGGTCGAGAAGCTCTTCCAGCAACGGCCTCGAGAACTGCTGGCTCTCGATCACATGCTGAAGGCGACTACCGATGGCCATGAAAAATCCTCCTTCCCGACCTCTCGTGGATCGGACTTAAAGGAACCCGGCGCGCGTTCGCCGCTCCGCGGATTGTACCTTAGACCCGGTGAACAAGCGCCCGGGGCACGTGGTGGTGACGACAGAGGTCGGTTTCTGCTCGTTCTGCGGCCGCCCGCGAACCTTGCGCAGCGAGGCACATCAGCTCGGCACGCTCGTGCGCACGATCGTCACCTGCGAAACGTGTCACCGCACCCTTTCGAGCTCGATTGGCGTAGCCAGCGCCGAGCCCGAGCCGGCGCCCGCCGCGTCGGAGTCCGAAACATCGCCCGCGCCCG
>VBHJ01000198.1 GCA_005887685.1 Chloroflexota bacterium
CTTCTGCTCGCCGGCAACCGCCAATCCCAGAAAGACCGTCTGACCCTCGAGCACGCCGCCCACGAGGCCGACAAGGCGGACCGGCAGAACGTCCAGATCCTCCGCGCCATCGAGAGGAACACGGAGGTCACGATTCAGATCCTCCGCCACGTCGAATCGCTGGTGCAGGGCCACCTGGAGGAGGACGCCGCGGCGGCCCGGGCGCGAGAGGAAACGGACCGCACGTAGACTCTCCGCGTGAGGGTCGTCCTTTTCACCGGTAAGGGTGGTGTCGGCAAAACATCGGTCGCCGCGGCGACCGCCGTGCGCTGCGCCGCCGCCGGCTACCGGACCGTCGTGATGAGCACCGACCCCGCGCACTCTCTTGGGGACTCTTTCGACATCGAGCTGGGCGCAGAGGCGACCAAGGTTGCGGACAACCTCTGGGCCCACGAGGTGTCCTCGCTTCACGAGATGCAGCGCCACTGGGCCAAGCTGCACGAGTACGCGGTCGAGGTCTTCTCGACCCAGGGGCTCGACGAGGTCCTGGCCGACGAGGTGGCCAACCCTCCTGGAATGGACGAGGTCGCCTCGTTGATGTGGATCAAGCATTACGCCCAGCGGGCGGAGCACGACGCCTTGATCGTCGACTGCGCCCCGACCGGCGAGACATTGCAGCTGCTGACCTTCCCAGACGCCGCGAAATGGTGGCTGGACAAGATCTATCCCTGGTCGCGCCGCGCCATGCGGGTTGCCCGCCCGGTACTGCAGCCGATGATGGGAATGCCCCTTCCGTCGGACGAGGTCTACGCGTCCTTGAAAGACCTGCTCATGGACCTCGACGGCATGCGCAAGGTCCTGACCGACCCCGAGATCACCACGGTCCGGATCGTGCTGAACCTGGAGAAGATGGTCGTCAAGGAGGCCAAGCGCGCGTACACGTATCTCAGCCTCTTCGGGTACGTCACGGACGCTGTGATCGTCAACAGGCTGCTTCCCGGCGATCTCCACGACGAGCTGTTTCAGAAATGGCAGCGCATCCACGAGCGCTATCGGCTCGAGGTCGAGCAGTCTTTCGCCGGGATCCCAATCTTCAACGTGCCGCTGTTCGACCGCGAGGTGGTGGGGGAGATGATGCTGGCGCGCATGGCGCAGGCCATATATGGCGAGGAGGACCCGTCGCGGCGCTTTGCGACCTCCAACGCGCAGCGCATCGACAAGCAAGGAAGCGACTACGTGCTCGCATTGAAGGTTCCGTTCGTCGACAAGTCGGCGGTGGACCTCAGCCGGCACAACGGCGAGCTCTACGTGACCGTGGGCAACTACCGGCGCGAGATCAGTCTTCCTCGAGTGCTGGCCCGCCGTGAGACGGCAGGCGCGTCGATCGAGGATGGCGAGCTGCGCGTCCGGTTCGCGCAGCGGCGGACGGACGGAAAGGGGCCAAAAGCGTGACCCGCGACGGTGAGCGTGTCATCGAGCTGATGAACGAGCTCGGCTCGCGCGTGAGCAACGTGCTCTCCGACATGGTGCCGCCGGCGGCGCAGGTCCACCTGTTGAATGCGCAGCGAGAGCTGATCACCGCGCTGATGCTGATCTATGAAAACCGCGTCGCACCCGCGCCCGCCACAAAACGCGTTCGGCGCGCGAAAGCCTCGCGGCGAACGACGAAACGCGACCGCAAGATCAGCATCGATTGAGCAACTTCGAGCAGTTCCTCATAAGGGCGCTGCTCCTGGTTCCGGCGGTGCTCATCGCGATTCCTTTGCACGAAATGGGTCACGCCGCGGCCGCCTATTTTCTCGGCGACCGCTCGGTGCGTTACTTCGGCTACTTCAAGCCCGACCCACGCCGTTTCCTCGAGCCGGTCGGAGTCATTGCGGTCGCTGTCGCGCTGGTCGGTTGGGGGCGCCGCGTCCCGATTCAGTCGAACCGCATCAACACGACCCGCCAGAAGGTGCTCTACGAGCTGGGCGGGCCGGCCGCCAACCTCGCCGTCGCCATCGTGCTCGGGCTCATCCTCCAGGTCCTGCAGCGCGCCGGATTGCCGTATGCCTTCGAGCTCGGCCCCGGCCTTCTCCTGGCCGCGGTGTACGCGATCGTCTTCCTCAACCTGTCGCTCTTCGCGTTCAACCTGCTTCCAATCCCGGGCCTGGACGGCTGGAACATCATCGAGGCCATCTTCAAGAGCCGCAATGCCCGCTTCTTCTTCAATGTGACCGTGCGCCGGCGCGAGGTCTGGGCAGGTTGCGCGATCGCCCTGCTGGTTTTCCAGTTCCTCCTGGGCATCAACCTGCTGTCCATCGTGATGACACCCTTTTACGAGCCGGCAAGCAAAATCTCATTGGGCGTATGCGACGGCTACAGAGTTCCAGGCCTGGTCGGGCTGTTTCCCTGCCTGCTGTAGGCACGCTGGTCAACGAGCCGGCCTATGCCGAGCTCGCCAGGGTGTACGGGCGCGAACAGGTGGTGGACGCGATCCGCAAGCAGCTGGCGGCTGAGCGCGACGGCCAGGCGGACGGCTCCGCCAGAGAGGACGCGGTCGCGGCCAGGCTGCGCGCTCTCGTGGCGCCGCGGCTGCGGCGAGTCATCAACGCCACCGGCGTGATCCTCCACACCAACCTGGGTCGCGCGCCGCTGGCAAGGGCCGCGCTCGACGCGCTGGCCGTCGCCGGCGGCTACAGCAACCTGGAGCTCGATCTCGAGAGCGGAAGGCGAGGCGAACGCGCCGCGCTCGTCTCCGAGCTGCTGACCGCGCTTTTCGGATGCGACGCAGCCCTGGTCGTGAACAACAACGCCGCCGCGGTGCTCCTCGCACTGACCGGGCTATCCAAAGGCAAAGAGGTGATCGTCTCGCGCGGCCAGCTGGTGGAGATAGGCGGCTCGTTCCGCATGCCGGATGTGATGCGGTTGTCCGGGGCGCGCATGGTCGAGGTCGGGACGACCAACCGCACGCGGGCGTCCGACTACGAGCAGGCGATCACCCCACGCACCGCCGTCCTGCTTCGGGTGCACACGTCCAACTTCCGGGTGACCGGTTTCACTGAGTCGGCGGCGCTCGCGGACCTCTCAGTCATCTCACGGCGGCACGGCCTGCTCCTCATCGACGACCTCGGCAGCGGCGCGGCGGAGCCCGTCGGCGACGAGCCGACCGTGGCCGAATCCCTCCGGCACTGCGACGTGGTCACGTTCTCAGGGGACAAGCTGCTGGGCGGACCGCAGGCGGGCATCGTGCTCGGAGGCGGTGAAAAGGGTGTCGAAGCGGTCAGGAAGATGTCTCGCCATCCGCTGGCGAGGGCGCTGCGGATCGACAAGCTCACGCTGGCGGCCCTCGAGGCGACGGCGAGGCTGCGCCTCACAGGCCACGCCGACGATCTCCCGGTCGAGCGCATGCTGCATGCCCCGGTCGAGGACGTGCGGCGCCGCGCCGCGATGTGGTCGGTGAAGCTGGCCGAACGGGGCGTGGAGACCAGGCTGGTCGAAGGTTCGTCCGCGGTAGGTGGAGGCTCGCTGCCCGAACACGCGGTCGCGACAATCCTTCTCGCGATCGCCGGTCCTGCCTCGCGCCTGTCCAGTGCACTCCGTCATGGCGATCCGCCCGTCATCGCCCGCATTGAGAAGGACGACTGCTGCCTGGATCCTCGTACCGTCCTGAGAGGTGAGGACGAAACCCTGATCGACGCGGTCGAGCGCGCGGCACTCACCGTCCGGCGATGAGCTTCGTCGTCGGCACCGCGGGCCATATCGACCACGGCAAGTCGACGTTGATCACCGCCCTGACCGGCATCGACCCCGACCGCCTGGCCGAGGAGAAGCGCCGTGGGATGACCATCGACCTCGGCTTCGCGCACATGACTCTGCCCAGCGGTCGAGAGATCGGCGTCGTCGACGTCCCCGGCCATGCGCGGTTCATGCGCAACATGCTGGCGGGCGCCCACGGTCTCGATGCGGTGCTCCTCGTAGTCGCGGCGGATGAGGGCGTCATGCCGCAGACCCGCGAGCACCTCGACATCGTCGACCTGCTCGACGTGCGCAGCGGCATCGTGGTCTTGACCAAGGTCGACCTGGTCGAATCCGAGTGGCGCAGCCTCGTGGAGGAGGAAGTCCGGGCGGCCGTCAGAGGCATGTCCCTGGAGAAGGCGCCGGTCATTGGCGTTTCTTCCGTCAGCGGGGAGGGCCTCCCTGAGCTGGTCGCCGCCCTCGACCTCTTGCTCGAGACCTCGACGGTTCGCGCTGATTCGGGCCGGCCGCGGCTCCCCATCGACCGCGTGTTCACGATGAGCGGCTTCGGCACCGTCGTGACGGGCACGCTGGCCGACGGGTCGATCAGCGTCGGGGACGAGATGGAGGTCGCGCCAAAAGGCAAGGTCGTCCGCATCCGCGGCCTGCAGCGTCACAACGAGACTGTCGAGAGCATCGGGCCGGGAAGCCGTGTGGCCGCAAACCTCAGCGGCGCCGAAAAGAGCGACCTGGAACGTGGCGACGTGCTGGCCGCGCCGCACACGTTCCAGCCGACCAACCGGATCGACGCTAGCCTCCGAGTGCTCGCTTCCGCTCCGCAACCTGTCCGGCACGGCGCCGAGATGGTGGTGCATACAGGCACCGTCGAGGTCGGTTGCCGCGTGATCGTCCTCGACGGCGACGACATCGCGCCCGGCAGTGAGGGCTGGGTCCAGCTGTACCTGGCGCGACCCATAGCGGCTGCCGCCGGCGACCGGTTTGTGCTGCGAGTGCCGAGCCCGGCGATGACTGTCGCCGGCGGCGCCTTCGTCGACGTCGCGCCGCGAAAGCATCCGCGCCACGACTCGGCCGTCGGCGAGTCTCTGGCCCGCCGCGCCTCGGGCGACGTGCTGCAGGAAGAGCTGCGCAAATACCCACGCGGTGTCGCGGTCAGCGCGCTGCTCAAGGCAAGCATCGCCCCGGAAATCGACATCGGGAAGCTCCATGCCCGCAGGTTGGGGGACTGGATCTTCAGCGATGAGGCGTGGCGTTCGATCGCGATGCGGGCCACGCAGGAGCTCGAGACCTATCACGGCACGCATCCGTTTCGGCCGGGGATGGCGCGCGAAGAGCTGCGCAGCCGGCTGGGAGTGCCGGCGTCGTCGTTTCCCGCCGTCGTGCGGGGACTGGTCGAGGATGGCCTGGCCGTCGAGCGCGACGGCTCGCTTGCAGCGCCGGCGCACAAGGTCGCAATCGCGGCCGACGGACCGGCGATGAACCTCGTGCGGTTGCTCGAGGTCCAGAAGTTCGCGCCGCCATCGCTGGCGGAGGCGATGCAGCAGACCGGCGCCGATGACGAGATGGTCCGAGCGCTGGCGCAGCGGGGCGACATCGTGCGCGTTAGCGACGACGTCGCATTCGGCAAGGATGCCTATGAAGGCGCAGTCGCGCTGGTCAAAGAGATCGTGGCCACCAGCGGGTCGGTGACCGTCGCGCAGCTGCGAGATCGCATGTCGGCGAGCCGGCGTCCCGTGCTCGCGCTGCTCGAACACCTGGACTCGCAGCACGTGACGCGCCGCGTCGGGGACGCGCGCATCCTGAGGTAAAGTTCGCGAAACCGATGCGCATCGTCGACATGCTCACCCGCAGTCGTCCGAGTGTCTCGTTCGAATTCATGGCGCCCCGGGACGAAAGCGAGGTCGATGTTCTCGAGCGCACCATCGCGGCGCTCGCCGGCCACGGACCGGACTGGGTTTCGGTCACCTACCGGCAGCGAACCGGCGAGAAGACGCTCGAGCTTGTCACGCGCATCAAGCGCCAGTACCACATCGAAGCGATGGCGCATCTCACGTGCGCCAACACGGTTGACAGGACGCGTCAGGTCCTCAACTGGATGGAACGCGAGGGCGTTGCCAACGTCCTCACGTTGCGTGGGGATCCGCCGTCTGCGGGCGAGCCTTTCGTCCCGGCCGACCCCAGGCTCACGCACGCCAGCGACCTGATCACGCTCGTGCGCGGGAGCGGATATCGCTTCGGACTCGGCGCCGCTTGCAGCACCGAGAGGCACCCGGAGAGCCCTGACCTGGAGCATGAGTTCCGCTACATGCAGCTGAAGGTCGAGGCTGGGGCCCACTTTTTGATCACCCAGCTCTTCTTCGACAACCGCTTCTACTTCGACCTGGTCGCTCGCGCCCGCGCCGCGGGAATCAAGGTGCCGATCGTCCCGGGTCTGATGCCTGTGCCCAGCCGCCGGTCGCTTGCTGTGATGACGGCGATGTCGGGAGCGACGGTGCCGGCCGCGCTGCAGGCGGAAATCGACGGCGCGGCCGACGACGACGCGATCCGCGCGCTTGGCGTGCGGCACTGCATCGCGCAGTGCGCCGAGCTGCTGGAGGGGGGCGTGCCGGGCCTGCATTTCTACACGTTCAACCGCGCGCGGGCGCCAATTGAGATTTTGGCGGCGCTTAGAGGCCAGCAGTTGTTGGCGTCTTAGCTACGCCTGGCTAACGGAGACTGGGAAGGGGGTGAGGTAGGGGGCCTGGAAGCGTGGGAGGTGGTTGATCTGAACTGAAATTGCTATTTATTTACTTGACAAATCGTACGGGTGTTCGTACGATTTGGGTATGCTTCAGGTGGTCGCCCCAGGGCTCGATCTTGGCGAACGGCTGATCCATTTGCAGCGCCAGGTCGACCTGCTCCTGCTCGAGCACTCTCGAGTCGCTGCTGAGTTTGCGCAGACCACCCAGTGGGCTGACGAGGGCTCCAACTCTGCCATCGACTGGATCCGCTTCAACTGCAACCTGACCGAGAAGGCAGCCGGCGACCGCATCGCGGTCGGCTCGAAGCTCACCGACCTTGCCGAGAGCTCGCAAGCCATGCAATCCGGGGAGATCGGGTTTGCCCACCTGACCGTGA
>VBHJ01000199.1 GCA_005887685.1 Chloroflexota bacterium
GATCGAGCTTACGAGCCGGTCGACCTCCTCCTTCTGCGTGTAGACGTAGAACGAGGCGCGCGCGGTGGCCGCGACGCCCAGCCGCGTCATCAGCGGCATCGCGCAGTGGTGGCCGGCGCGCAGGCAGACCTGGTCGCGGTCGGCGATCGTCGCCAGGTCGTGGGGGTGGATGCCCTCGAGCGAGAACGAGACGACGCCTGCGCGGCGCGACGGCGGCGGCCCGTAGAGCGTCAGGCCTTCCACGTCGCTCAGCGCCTCGTACGCGTACTCGGTGATCTCGAGCTCGTGCGCGCGCACGGCGTCCATGCCCAGACCGCTCAGGTAGTCGACGGCCGCGCCCAGCCCGATCACCTCGGCGATCGCCTGGGTGCCGGCCTCGAACTTCCAGGGGAGGTCGTGATAGGTGGTGCCCTCGATGCGAACCGTCTTGATCATGTCGCCGCCGGCCATGAACGGGTCCATCGCCTCGAGCAGCTCGCGCCGCCCGTACAGGATGCCCGCGCCGGTCGGGCCGAGCATCTTGTGGCCGCTGAAGGCGTAGAAATCGCAGCCCAGCGCCCGGACGTCGACCGGCTGGTGCGGCGTGCTCTGCGCTCCATCGACCAGGACGGTCGCGCCTGCCTTCTTGGCCGCGGCGACCATGTCGCGAGCCGGGTTGATGGTGCCCATCGCGTTGCTGACGAGGTTGAACGCGACCAGCTTGGGGCTGCGCTTCAAGAGGTCCGCAAACTGGTCCTGCCGCAGCTCGCCCTTCTCGTCGATGTCGACGTACTCGATCCGCGCCCCTTTCTCGGCGGCAAGGATCTGCCAGGGCACGATATTGGAGTGGTGGTCGAGGATTGTCAGCACGATAAGGTCGCCCTGCTTGATGTTCTTGCGTCCCCACGCGTAGGCGACCAGGTTGATCGCCTCGGTCGTGCCGCGCGTGTAGATGATCTCCTTGGTCGACGCGGCGTTGATGAAGGCGCGGACCTTCTCTCGGGTCGCCTCGTAGCGCACGGTGGCTTCTTCCGCGATGCGGTAAGCCGCGCGGTGGATGTTCGAGTTGAACTTCTCGAAGTACTCCAGCATCGCGCCGGTCACCTGCTTGGGGCGCTGCGACGTGTTCGCCGAGTCGAGGTAGGCGATGCCGGTCTCGAAGATCGGAAAGTCCTTCCGGATCGCGGCGACGTCAAGGGTTCGAATGGCCATCGTCATTCAGGGACCTCGACGTAGATGTCCGACCCCTCCACCTTGACCGGATAGGTCCTGGCGGGGATCACCGCCGGCAGGCCGGTGACCTTGCCGGTCCGCAGGTTGAAACGCGACCCGTGCTGCGGGCACTCTACGTCCAGGCCCCACAGCTCGCCGTCGCTGAGCGAGAACTCTTCATGCGTGCACACGTCGTTGAGCGCGTAGAAATTGCCGTCTTCGGCATGGGCTAGGCATACCGGCGTCCCGCCTGCCTCAACGTGCTTCATCGATTCGGCCGGCAGCTCCTCCACCGAGGCGACGCGATGGCTAGCCAATGCGAGACTCCAGCTCGGCTTCGACGAGCTTGCGCGCGTGCTCGAAGGGAATGCGGTCGAGCACATCGCCGAAGAAGCCCTGGATGAGCATCCGCTTCGCCGTCTGCAGCGGAATGCCGCGCGAGCGCAGGTAGAAGAGATGCTCGGGGTCGACCGGTCCGACCGTTGCGCCGTGCGTGCAGCGCACGTCGTTGTTGTCGATCTCGAGCATCGGGATCGAGGTCGCCTTCGCCTTGTCCGAGAGGACGAGGTTGCGATTGGCCTGGTAGGCGTCGGAGCGTGCCGCGTGCTTTTCGATCCGGATCATCCCGGCGTAAACGGTGCGCGAGACATCCTGCAGAGCGCCCCTGAAGAGGAGGTCGGATCGTGTGTTGCCGACCCGGTGGTCCTGCAGCGTGTGGAAGTCGAAGAACTGATCGCCCGAGGCGAAGTAGATCGCCTTCAGCTCCGCGTTGGCGCCCTCGCCGGCGAGGGAAGCTTCGACTCGGGTCTTGGAGAACTTGCCGCCCAGCGTGACGTTGAAAAGTCGCAGCGTCGAGTCCTTACCCAGCTCCGCGCGCTGGTCGGCGAAGTGCCAGACCTTGCGGCCCCACTTCTGCACTGCCACATAACCGACCTGTGAGCCTTCGCCGAGGAAGATCTCGGTCGATCCGGTGCGGTAACCGGTCTCAGCGTCGTCTTCAGCGATGTACTCGTCGAGGTAGTTGAAGCGAGCCCCGCGGCCGGCGACGATCAGGGTGTGGGGTAGAACGCTGTTGCCGCCCTCGTGCGACAAGTGCTGGCCCAGCACCGGCTGGTCGAACTCCACCCCGTCCGGCACGTAGAGGAAGGTGCCGCCGGTGAAGAACGCTGCATGGAGGGCGGCGAAGCGGTCGCGGTCGGCGTGCACAAGGGAGAACAACCGTGGTTCGACCAGCTCGGGGTGGTCCATGGCGGCCTGGCGGAGTGGCTTGAGGATCACTCCCGCCGGCAGCCCCGAGGGCCGCTCCAGCTTCAGCCCGTCGAGATGCTCGAGCTTTGAGAAATCGCTCGGGTTGAAGCGGCTGACATCGGTCCGCCGCCATTCCTCGTCGGTCTTGCTCGGCGAGGGCAGCCGCTCGTAGGTCGCAAGCGCCGACTGCCGGCGGTCGCGCAGCCAGTCGGGCTCGCCCCGGAGCTCTTCCAGGGACTCCGCGTTGAAACCCATCGCTACCCTACCGAGCCCTCCATCTCGAGCTGGATGAGCCGGTTCAGCTCCACCGCGTACTCGAGCGGGAGCTCCTTGGTGAACGGCTCGATGAAGCCGTTGACGATCATCGTTTCGGCTTCGGCGCGCGGGATGCCGCGGCTCATCAAGTAGAAGAGCTGCTCGTCGGAGACCTTGCTCACCGTCGCCTCGTGGCCGAGGGTCACGTTCTCTGCGTCGACGTCGTTGTACGGGTACGTGTCCGACCGCGACTCGTCGTCGAGCAGCAGCGCGTCGCACTTGACGAACGACTTGCAGTTGTTCGCTCCGGGGTAGATCTTGATGTGGCCGCGGTAAGACGTCCGGCCGCCGCCCTTCGAGATCGACTTCGACGTGATGGTCGAGGTCGTGTTCGGCGCGACGTGGATCATCTTTCCGCCCGCGTCCTGGTGCTGGCCCTTGCCCGCGAAAGCGACCGAGAGCACGTCGCCCTTGGCGCCGGGCTCCATCAGGTAGACGCTTGGGTATTTCATCGTGATCTGCGACCCAAGGTTGCCGTCGACCCACTCCATCGTCGCGTCGGCGTAGGCCATCGCTCGCTTGGTGACCAGGTTGAAGACGTTGGTGGACCAGTTCTGGATCGTCGTGTAACGGCAGCGCGCGTTCTTCTTGACGATGATCTCGACCACCGCGCTGTGCAGCGAGTCGGTCGTATAGATCGGCGCGGTGCAGCCCTCGATGTAGTGCACGAACGATCCCTCGTCGCAGATGATCAGCGTGCGCTCGAACTGGCCCATGTTCTCCGCGTTGATGCGGAAGTACGCCTGCAGAGGAATCTCGACCTTGACGCCCTTCGGCACGTAGATGAACGAGCCGCCCGACCACACCGCCGTGTTCAACGCCGAGAACTTGTTGTCCGCGGGCGGGATCACGGTGCCGAAGTACTGCTTGAACAGCTCCGGGTGATCGCGCAGCGCGGAGTCGGTGTCGGTGAAGATGACGCCCTGTTGGGTCAGCTTCTCCTGCAGCGAGTGATAGACGACCTCTGACTCGTACTGCGCCGACACACCGGCAAGGAACTTGCGCTCCGCCTCCGGCACGCCGAGCCGGTCGTACGTCGCCTTGATGTCAGGCGGCAATTCCTCCCACGACTTGGACTGCTTGTCGGAGGCCTTGAGGTAGTAGAAGATGTTCTCGAAGTCGATCACGGAAAGGTCCGCGCCCCACGTCGGCATCGGCTTCTTGCGGAAGATCTCGAGCGAGCGAAGACGCATGTTCAACATCCACTCGGGCTCCTGCTTCATCCACGAGATCTCTTTCACGATCTCGGGATTCAGGCCACGCTTGGCCTTGAAGACATATTCCTCGGGGACGAAGAAGCCGTACTTCTCCTTGTAATCGGTCCCTACTTCTACTTTCGGAACGGTTGCCATCAGGCGACCTCCTCGGGCTGAGCGGTTTCCTCTTTGCCCCACTCCGCGTAACCGGTTTTCTCCAGCCTCTCCGCCACTTCCGGCCCACCCGACAGCACGAACTTGCCGTCCACCAACACGTGGACGAAGTCCGGCTTGATGAACTCGAGGATTCGCGTGTAGTGCGTGATGATCAGGATGCCGAGCTCGGGCCCGCGCATGCGGTTGACCGCCTCGGCCACGAACTTGATCGAGTCGATGTCGAGACCGGAATCGGTCTCGTCGAGGATCGCGATCTCGGGCTTGAGCATGGCCATCTGCAGGATCTCGGCGCGCTTCTTTTCGCCGCCCGAGAAACCGTCGTTGATGTAGCGGGGCAAGAAGGAGTCGTCCATGTGCAGCACCTCGAGCTCGCCCTTCAACAGGCCGCGAAACTCCTTCGGCGTGACCTGCTTCGACTTGTCTTTGCCGTCATATCCACGCTTCGAGTTCATGGCGGTGCGAAGGAAATTGGCCATCGAGATACCCGGTACCACCACGGGGTACTGGAACGCGAGGAACATGCCCAGCCGCGCGCGTTCGTCGGGCTCCAGCTCGAGGACGTTCTGGCCCTTGAAGATGACACTGCCACCATCGACCGTGTAGCCCGGGTGACCCATCAGGGTGTGCGACAGCGTCGACTTGCCCGAACCGTTCGGACCCATCACGGCGTGGACCTCGCCCCTGGAGATGGCGAGCGAGACGCCCTTCAAAATCTCCCGTCCCTCGACGCTCGCGCGCAGGTCTTTGATCTCGAAATCAGCCAACTCTCTTCTCGTTCTCCTTCATCACGTAAGTGCAGTCGTCCGCAGCCTCAGCCATCCACGTCGTCCGCGCCACGTCCGCGCCCAGGAGCCGCTCGTACATCTGCTGCTCGTTGAGGCACGGAAGCCCCGTGCGGGCCGCGACATCCTGGATCGGGCAGTTGCAGTGGCGGATCGCGAGCCCACCCTCTCCAAGCTCGACCACCTCGGCCATGTGCCCGTGCTCGGTCGCGAGCCGGGCCAGCTCGTGGACCCGCGCCTCAAAGTCTAGGCCCGCCAATCGGGGGGCGTATTCAGCCTCGAGCCGTGCCGCGCGGCGCTCGAAGAACCTCTTCAGCTGCTCATTGGTCATGAAGTCGACGAGCTCGCCGGTCAGCTCGCGGTGGCCGTCGGGGAAGTGCTCGCCGGCCGCCGCAGTGAGCCTGTAGACGTTCTCCGGCCGCCCGGGAGCGTGCGCCGTGGCGGGAGCCATCGTCGCGAGACCGTCTGCCTCCAGCGCCTCGAGGTGGCGGAGGGCGCCCTGCTTGGAAACCTCGAGGTGCGTCGCAACCTCGGCCAGGGTCGCCTGGCCGCGGGTCTTCAAGAAGGCAAGGACAGCTTCACGCCTGGACTCCACAACTCAAGTCTAGGGGTTTTTCAACAGCGACGTTGAAATAAGCCCCGGGCGGCGAGTACTCTCGGCGCGATGCCAAAACGCGGGGCGTTCTTGCTCCTGGCCCTGGTCGCATTTCTCCCCGTCTCGACCGCGGCCGCGGCCCCTGCGTGGGAGCAGTGGCGGCAGGTGCACGGCGTGTTCGACGTCGGCGGACCGCGCGCCGACGGCTCGCTGATCGTGGCCGGCTCGGCCGCGCTCTCCACCCTGACGCCAGACGGGGCGGTGGCGCCTTTCGCTCGCGGACCCGGCGGGTATCGCGACGATCCCGGACTCGAGGCCTACCTGGCGGTGTCGCCCGGGCAGCATGTCGCGAGCTCAGGTTGTGACTTCGCCCGGGACGACGTATTCATCGAGCGGCTGCACACACCGATCGGGATCACTCGCGTCTTCGCATCCGGCGAGGAGTCCGGCTCGTTCGCCAACGTGGACATGTCCTCATTGAACGGCCTCGTCTTCGACACGGTCGGATCCTTCGACCACCGCTTGCTGGTGGCGGGCCCACGCAATGGAAGGACCGGCATCGTGGCGATCGACTGCAACGGTGTGGGCAAGCTGATCGCGCCTTCGGCGCCGCCGCTGGAGGGTGGCCTGGCGGTAGCACCCAGCACGTTCGGCGCGTTTGCCGGCGATCTCGTGGCGCCGGACGAGCTCAGCGGAATCATCTGGGCCATCAGCCCCGACGGGACCGCCACGCAGGTCGTCAACTCCGGCCTGCCCAAGGGCCAGGACATCGGCGTCGAGTCGGTGGCCTTCGTGCCGTCGGGATTCACCAGGGGCGGCTTTGCCTACTACGCGGATCGCGCGACCGCCGGCAGCGCGCACCCGGGCAGCGATTCCGTGCTTCGCCTCGCCGGCACGGACCTTGTCGCCGCGGGGGTGCAGGACGGCGACATGCTGGCCGCGACCGAGGGCGGCGCCTCGTTGATCGACGTTCGCTGCGCCACCTCGTGCCGCGTGACGACGGTGATCGGAACGCCGACCGCGGCTCACGGTGAGGGGCACCTCGTATTCACGCTGAACCGTGCCGCGTCGCCCAGCCCAAGATCGAGCGCGACCGTGACCGCAACGCAGCCGCGCGCCGGATCCAGCGGGGTGCCGATCTTTGTCGCCATCGGCGCCGCGGTGCTCGCCGCGCTCGCCGGCGTTCTGATCACGCTGGCGGCGATCCGGCGCTCGCGCTGACCGCGGACCGAGCCCTCCTCCTTTCAGCCCGCGGGCTGAGGGCTTTCGGATTCGGGTTCTCGGCGGTGCTGGTCGCCCTGCACCTCGAACTGTCCGGCCTCTCGCCCGCGCTGATCGGCCTGACGCTTGCCATCGGCCTCGCGGCCGCATCTTTGACAGGCCTGGCCGCAGCCGCCGTCGCCGGGAGGGTCGGGCGGCGCATGACCCTCGCCGGGATCGGGCTGCTGATGGCGCTGACGGGCATCGACCTCGCCCTCGCCAGGGAGCCGGGACTGCTCGTGGTCTCGGGTTTGACCGGCATGCTGGGCGCAGCCAGCGTCGACTACGGCCCCTTTGCCTCGGTGGAGCAGGCCGTGCTCACGGAGACGGTGCAGCCCAAGGCGCGCAATCGAGCGTTTGGCCGCTACTCGTTGACCGGCGGCCTGTTCAACGCGGCGGGCGGTCTGTCGACCGCCCTCTTCAGCGGCACCCGCGCCTTCTTCCTTCTCTATGCGGCGATCGGCGTGATCACCGCGCTTCTTCCACTGCTCATGTCGAGCAGGGTCGAAGGCGAGCCTGCCCAGGCGGTTTTCGGCTCTTTTCGTCCGCTGGCCGGGCTTGCCGCGCTGTTCGCGCTCGACTCGTTGGGTGGCGGCTTCGTCGCCAACGCAGTCATCGCCTACTGGCTGCACGCGCGTTTTTCCGTCGGGCCCGGATTGCTTGGTCCAGTCTTCGCCGGCGTTGCGATTCTTCAATCGCTCTCCTACGAGGTATCCGGACGTCTGGCCGACCGCGTGGGCTTGATCAACACAATGGTGTTCACGCACCTTCCGAGCAACGTTTTGCTTCTGCTGAT
>VBHJ01000086.1 GCA_005887685.1 Chloroflexota bacterium
GTACTGGACGTTGTACCAGAGGCCGATCGGGATCACCGTCCAGGCCAGGAACGCGGCCGCGACTCCGATCGTCGGGGCCAGGACGTAGATGATCTTGTCGGTTTTCGCGGGGACGAAGCTTTCTTTGAACGCGAGCTTGATCCCGTCGGCCGCGAGCTGCATCAAGCCGAACGGGCCGACGCGGTTCGGCCCCGGCCGGCGCTGGATCCGGCCGAGCGCGACGCGCTCGAACCACACCGTGTAGGCGGTGGCGGTGAGCACAACGAAAAGCAGGAGCGCCATAGCGACCACGACCACGACCCAATGTCCGATCGGGTCGTTGTAGATCTGCGTCACGCTGTTGCTTCCGCGTTGCCCGGCTTTGCCGGGCAACCGCTGCGTTTCGCCGTAGCCCACCACGGCTGATGTTCTTGGGGGGGTCCCGCGGGGGGGGCCTGACCCCCCCGCGCCTTCTCGTTGTAGATCTGGTTCATGGGTGCGCCGGCCCGATCAGCACCGGCATCGGCTCAGGGCTCGGATCCGGCGCCTGGAGCGACATCTCACGCTGGATGGGGACGATGCCGGCGTAGTCCAGGCTGACGCCCAGCGCCGCGCCGAGCTCGCAGAGCACCTCCCAGCCCTCCTTCAGCGGCGGGCGCAGCGCGATGGGCGGGCGCAGGAACTGCACTGTGCCCTCGACGTTGGTGTAGCTGCCCTGGCGCTCCGCGAACGTCGCCGCGGGCAGGACGACCGCCTCTTGGTAACCATCGCGCGGTAGGTGGTCCCACGCTGCCACGAACTTCGCCGACGATGGGATTCCGGCGGTGGGCGGCGGGCCCCAGCTGAACAGCGCCTCGACGCCGTCGAGCTTGTCCCAACCCGCCACGCCGGCGGCGAGCGCGCCGCGCTCGTTGGTCGCGCGATAGAGAGGCATCTCTTTGCCGCCCACTTTCTCGGCCAGGTCGCCGCACGCCGTGGCCAGCTCGTTCATGTCCTCGCTGCCGTGGCCGTCGCCGAACAGGATCGCCACCGGCCCGCCGGGGTTCTGCAGCGATTCATGCGACGCCAGCTTGCGCACCTCGGCCGCCGCGGCGCCCTTTGCATTCCGGATATGGACGGTGTGCGGGTTGCGGTCGAAGTCCACGCCGTCGGGGTGGACGACTATCAGCTTCGCGCCGCGCTTGCTGACGGCCTTCTTGACGCGGAGGTCGATGATGGGGACGTCGTTCTCGAGATCGGAGGCGACGACGACGATCACGCTCGCGTCATCTATCTCTTTGATCCGCATGGTGTCGCCCTCGGGCGCCGGGATTGCGGTGCGGCCGTGCATCTTGACCTTCGCGCCCTTCAGCGGGCCGTCGAGCAGGCGGCGGAAAAGGAACGCCTCTTCGTTCGTGAGGTCCTGGGGCAGCGAGACGCCGAGCTTGGCACCCTTGCCTTTGATCCCGGCAGCGACGGCGCCGATCGCGTCCGCCCAGGTGGATCTCTTGCCGCGGATCGACGGCATGCGCAGCCGCGAAGGATCGTTGACGTCCGTGTAATCGAAGCGGCCGCGGTCGCAGATCCAGCCCTCGTCGATGTCGTCGTTCTCGTGCGAGGTGACCCGCACCAGCTGACCACGCCGCTCCCACTGCGTCACGCTGCAGCCCACCGAGCACCTGGAGCAGACCGTCTCGGTATGCGTCATGTCCCACGGCCGCGACTCGAATCGCCAGACGCGTGACGTGAGGGCGCCGACGGGGCAGAGGTCGATGATGTTGCCGCTGAAGATCGACTGCAGCGGCTGGTCGAACTGGCTCGTGATGAACGACTTGACGCCGCGCTCGTCGGTCGTCAGCTCCTGCTCCCACGCGACCTCGTCGTAATAGCGCGTGCAGCGGTAGCAGAGGACACAGCGCTCGCGGTCGAGCGCGATCTTGTCCGACAGCGGGATCGGCTTTTTGAAGTGGAGGCGCGGCCCGTCGATGCGGCTCGTCGGATAACCGTGCCGGAAGGTGAAGTCCTGAAGCGGGCACTCGCCGCCCTTGTCGCAGACTGGGCAGTCGAGGGGATGGTTGGCCAGCTCGAACTCGAGGATGTCGGCGCGAGCCGCCACCGCCATCGCGCTTTGCGTCCGCACGACCATGCCCTCGGACACGGGCGTCGTGCACGCCGTCTGCGGGCGCGGTGGTCCGGGCGTGAAGTCGACGAGGCACAACCGGCAAGCGCCGACCGGATCGAGCTTGTGGTGATAGCAGAAGACCGGGATCTCGATGCCGACGGTCTTGGCGGCTTCGACGATGAGCGTGCCGGCGGGCACCGCGATCTTGTGCCCATCGATGGTCAGGTTGACGTCAGGCATTGGCGGTGACCGCTCCCACGTTGCACTCGTGCCGCAGCGCGTGGTCCTCGTATTCCTCACGGAAATGGCGGAGCGTCGAGTCGATGACCCAGCCCGCGGAGTCGCCCAGGCCGCACAGGCAGCGCCCGTTCTGGAGACCGTCCGACACGCGCTGCAGCGTGTCGAGCTCGACCTGCGACCCCTCATTGGCCAGGATGCGCTCGTACGTGCGCACCGCCCAGTCGCCGCCGATCCGGCACGGCGTGCATTTGCCGCATGACTCGTAGGCATAGAACTTGAGCAGGCGGTGTGCGGCCCGAACGACGCAGTGCGTGTCGTCCATCACGATCACGCCGCCCGAGCCGGCCATCGATCGGGCCGCCGCCAGCGCCTCTGCATCTGTCGTTACGTCGAGCATCGACTCAGGCAGCACTGGCGCCGAAGAACCTCCTGGCCAGAAGACCTTCAGCTTGCGGCCCTCGGGCGGACCACCGGCGAGCTCCATGATCACGTGGCGGAAGGTCTTGCCATTCTCGACCTCGTAGACGCCGGGCTTGCGGACATTGCCGCTGACGGTCAGAAGCCGGGTGCCGGGCGATTTGGCCGTCCCGAGCTTGGCGTAAGTCGCGCCGCCGTTGTTGATGATCCAGGGGACCGTCGCCAGCGTTTCCACGTTGTTGAGCAGCGTCGGCCTGCCCCACGCGCCTTTTACGGCGGGGAAGGGGGGACGCGAGCGCGGCTGGGCCCGCTTGCCCTCGAGAGACTCGAGGAGGGCTGTCTCCTCGCCACAGATGTAAGCGCCGTGGCCGCGATAGAGGCGGATGTCCAGAGCAAAGTCCTTGCCCATCGGCTGGGGGCCGACGTAGCCCTTGGCGCGTGCCTCCTCGATGGCCTCGGTCAGCATCCGGTATGGCTCGTCGTACTCGCCGCGGATGTAGACCCAGGCCTGGTTCGCGCCGACCGCGTAGGCGGCGATCAGGATGCCTTCGACCACCATGTGAGGCGAGTTTTCGAGGATGTATCGGTCTTTGGCCGTGCCGGGCTCAGACTCATCCGCGTTGACGACCACGTACTTGGGTCCAGGAGCGTCGCGGTTGATGAAGCCCCACTTGATTCCGGTGGCGAAACCGGCGCCGCCGCGACCCCGCAGGCCGGATGTCTTGACCTCGTTGGTGATGTCCGCCGGCGCCATGTCCAGCAGCGCTTTGCGTAAGGCGGTGTAGCCGCCGGGCTTGCCGGAGTAGACGTCCAGCTTGTGCAGGTCAGGGGTGCCGAACCACCGCGTGAGGATGTGGTTGGGCTGGTCGCCATAAGAACCCCGAAGCTCAGCCATCGGCCTTCTTCTTCCGAGTGGCTCGCGGCTTCTTCGGGGCTTGGATCTCCCCTCCGGCGCTGCCCCTCCGGCCCTGCGGGCCACCTCCCGATGAATGGGGAGGAGCTACCTCCCCACGAGTGGGGAGGAGACCTGTTTTGCGCAGCTGCGCGACGACATCGTTGATTGTTTCGGGGGTCAGGTCGTAGTGATATTTGTGGTCGAGGCGCATCATCGGCGCGAACTCGCATGCCCCCAGGCACTCGACCTCCTCATAGCTGAAGAGGAGGTCTGGCGATACCTGGTTGGGTTGCGTCACACCGATCGACTGCTTCAGGCGATCCACGATCTCGTTGGCGCCTCGAAGCATGCAGCTGAGGTTTGTGCAGACGTAGAAACGATGCTTGCCGACCGGCTCGAGGTGAAAGAGCGAATAGAAGGTCGCGACGCCTTCGACGTAACCTGGGTCGAGCTCCAGCGCCACAGCCACCTCGCTCATCGCCTCGGGTGTGAGGTGGCCGAGCTCCTCCTGCGCCAGGTCCAGCGCGGGCATGACGGCCGACCGCGGCTGTGGGTACTTCGAGGGGAGCTCTTTGATCTCTTCGAGCACATGAGCAGACAGAGCGCTCACCTGTCGCAATCTCCGAGCACGGTGTCTGCCGTGCCGATGATGGCGACCATGTCGGCGAGGAAATGGTTCAGGGCCATGCGCTCCAGCGCCTGCAAGTTGACGAACGACGCCGAGCGGAACTTCACGCGCCTCGGCTTGTGCGTGCCGTCGCTCGCGATGTAGCAGCCGTTCTCGCCTCGCCCCGACTCGACGGCGACGTACACGTCGCCCGGCGGGACCGAGTAACCCTCGGTGAAGAGCTTGAAGTGATGGATCACGGCCTCCATCGACGTCTCCAGCTCCTCGCGCGGCGGCGGGAGCATCTTGCGGTCGTCGACGTTGACTGGGCCGTCCGGCAGCCGGTCCAGCGCCTGGCGCAGGATCTTGATCGACTCGCGCATCTCTTTGATGCGCACGAGATACCGACCGTAGCAGTCGCACATGTCCGAGGTCGCGATCTCGAAGTCGTAGTTCTCATACCCGGAGTACGGCATCGACCTGCGCAGGTCCCACGCGACGCCGGAGCCCCGAAGCATCGGGCCGGTTGCGCCCAGCACCTTCGCGTCTTCGGCCGACAGGATGCCGATGCCGATCGTGCGCGAGCGCCAGATCGGGTTGTTCGTGAGCAGAGCCTCGTACTCGTCGACGTGGCCGGGCATGTCGCGGCAGAACTGGTCCAGCATCTCGAGGAAGCGCGGGGTGGAGTCCGCCATCACGCCGCCTGGCCTGATGTACGAGGTGTGCATCCGGAAACCCGAGATCTCCTCGTTCATGTCGAGGATCGTGTCGCGCTCGCGGAAGCAGTACATCAGCATGCTCATCGCGCCGAGCTCGAGTCCGCTGGTTCCCATCCAGACGAGGTGCGAGGACAGGCGGGTGAGCTCCGACATGATCACGCGCAGCGCGTTTGCCCGCGGCGGCACCTCGACCCCCATCAGCTTCTCCACCGCCAGGGCGTAGGCGAGGTTGTTGATGGGCGGCGACAGGTAGTCGTGCCGGTCGGTCACGGTCACGCCCTGCTGCCAGCGGAGCGCCTCCATCTGCTTTTCGATCCCCGTGTGCAGGTAGCCGATCACCGGCTTGAGGCGGCGGACCTGCTCGCCGTCGAGGTCGACGATCAGGCGCAACACGCCGTGCGTCGAGGGATGATGCGGGCCGAAGTTGATCGTGAGCAGCTCGCCGCCGAACGCGCCGGCCTCACCTGTCCGATCGACCGTGACGCCCCGCGAGATGGTGTCCGTCACGCTTTGTCTGGGGCGGTCTGCCACATCTCGTGCTCTTCTGAAAACTCGACCGGCTCGCCCCCGACCGGATAGTCGCGGCGCAGCGGATAGCCGACCCAGTCGTCGGGCATGAGGATTCGGGTCAGCTCGGGGTGGCCGTCGAAGACGATGCCGAACATGTCGTAGGTTTCTCGCTCGTCCCAGTTGGCGGGCGGGAAGACGTCGTGCACCGAGTCGATGTGGGGAGGGTCGCCCTCGATGAAGGTCCTGAGGCGCAGCTGCTCGCGGGTCTCCATGTTCCGGAGCTGGTAGACGACTTCATACCGCGCGGGCCAGCTTCGTGAGGCGTCCACGAGGTGGTCGACGCAGCTCAGGAAGACGAGGAGCGTGTAGCCCTCGGTTTTGAGTGCGGCGAGGGCTTCGTGGACCTTGGGAGCGTCGACCGTGACCCACGGGTCGCCGGCGCTGACGCCTTTTTCGACTATCAGCGTTTCGGAAATCACTGCCGCGGCAGGATCCCCTGCGCCTTGATCCTCTCCTGCAGGATCATGAGCGCGTTCAGAAGGTCCTCTGGCCTGGGTGGGCAGCCGGGGATGTAGACGTCGACCGGTACGATCTTGTCCACCCCCTGCAGCAGGGCGTAGTTGTTGAACACGCCGCCGGTCGACGCGCAGGCGCCCATCGAGATGACCCACTTGGGCTCGGGCATCTGGTCGTAGATCGTGCGCAGGATCGGCGCCATCTTTTGCGACACCCGTCCGGAGACGATCATCAGGTCCGACTGGCGCGGTGAGGCGCGAAATGCCTCAGAGCCGAAACGCGCGATGTCGACCCCCGCCGTCGCCGTGGCGATCATCTCGATCGCGCAGCAGGCGAGTCCGAACTGGGCCGGCCAGACGGAGTTCCCGCGTCCCCAGCCCACCAGCTTCCCGAGCGAGGTGGTGAGGATGTTTTTCCCGAGCGACTCGGCGAGCGCCTCTATTCCCAATCGAGCCCTCCCTTCTTCCAGATGTGGGCAAGGGCGATCAGCAGGATGCCAACGAACACGAGCATCTCGACGAGGCCGAACCACTTGAGCTGCCGCAGCAGCACCGCCCATGGGTAGAAGAAGACGGCCTCGACGTCGAAGATGATGAAGAGCATCGCCGTCAGGTAGAAACGGACGGACAGGCGGCGCATCGCAGGGGTGTCGGGGATGATGCCCGACTCGTAGGGAGCGAGCTTGCGCTTGAATGGCTTCGCCGGGCCGAGCACGAAGCTCAGAGTGACCAATGCCCCGATCAACCCCAACACGATCAAGGCGAAGATCAGAATCGGAAGGTAGCTGTCGAGCAAGGCCTGACTCCAGGACAAGGGGCTTGCGGG
>VBHJ01000141.1 GCA_005887685.1 Chloroflexota bacterium
CCTGCGACTTCTATCACCGCTGCCGCGAAGACGTGGCGATGCTGGCCGGTTTCGGCCTCAACTCGCTTCGGTTTGGCATCGAGTGGGCCCGCATCGAGCCGGCCGAGGGCGAGTTCTCGCGGGCCGCGCTGGCCCACTACCGCGGCGTGCTCGAGGCGTGCCGCGAGCGCGGCGTCGTGCCGATGGTCACGTTCCACCACTTCACCGTCCCGAGGTGGCTCCACGAGCTGGGAGGTTTCGCCTCGGATCGCTTTCCCTCGCTCTTCGAGCGCTACTGCGACCGGGCGGCCGCGGCGCTAGGCGACCTGATCGGCTACGCCTGCACGATCAACGAACCGCAGGGCCTTGGCTCGAGCGGTTGGCTGTTGGGCATCAACCCGCCCGGGCACACCGACGACCGCGATGGAGCCCAGCGAGCGGTCGACAACCTCCTCGAGGCGCATCGCCTGGGCGCGGCAGCCATCCGAGCGCGGGCCGGCGTGCCGACCGGCGTGACCCTCGCGCTCCCCGACCTTCAGTACGAAGACGGCGCCACGCCAGGCACGAGCTCGCTCGAGCTGGAGTCGAAGGTCAGCGATTGGTTCCTCGAGCTCGCGCGTCAGGACGACTTCATCGGCGTCCAGACCTACACCCGGTTCAGGTACGGGCCAGAAGGCCCGCGTAGCCCGGGCAACGACTGGAGCGACACCACGCGCGAGCTTTACGAGACCGATGAGACGACGCAGATGGGCTACGAGTTCTACCCGCAGGCGCTGGGTGGAGCGATCAGGCGCGCGCACCGCAGCTGCCCTGGGGTGCCCATCCTCGTGACCGAAAACGGAATCGCCACTGGAAATGACGAGAAACGGATCGCCTACATCGATCGGGCGCTGCGGGAGGTCCTGGCGTGCCTGGGCGAGGGCGCCGACGTCCGCAGCTACATGTACTGGTCCCTGCTCGACAACTTCGAATGGGCCCTGGGGTACGCGCCGACCTTCGGGCTCGTCGCCGTGGACCGCCAGACCTTCGCCCGGCACCCTCGACCAAGCTCCTCCTGGCTAGGCGCCGTGGCGCGAGCCCGTGTCCTCCCCATCTATGGGGAGGTGGCGCGCAGCGCCGGAGGGGCTGGTGCGGACCCCGCCCAACCCGTTCAATCCGTGTGATGATCGCAATAGAGTGATACGCCCGCCGGTCGAGTCCAACTCCGGCCTGGCCGCCGTGCTGCGCGGCGTGGTCGCCGACTTTCAGCACGTGTCGGCCGCCGACATCGTCTCCATCGTCCTTTACGAGGAGTCGACCCACACTTACTACGCGCCCTTCGCGACCGGCCAGCCCCAGGAGGGTCTCCTCGACTCCCTGACCGACATGCACGAGCAGCTCAACCGCTATCTGGCCGACGAGCGGCAGGGCAAGATCCCCGACGAGCTGGGGGTACACCAGTACGGATCGACGGTCTGGCTCACGGCCACGCGCCAGCGGCTCGTCGCGCGGAACGCGCCGGCCGAGATCGACTCCACCTTCATCAGGCGGTACCAGGTCCAATCGACGATCGGCCTCCCGCTGCTGACGGGCGACCGGCTGCTCGGCCTCGTTTACCTCAACTACCGCAACCGGGAGAACGCGCCGGACGACAGCCGGCTGCGAGAGCTCGAGCGCAAGGCGGCAACCGCGGCCGCGCTGGTGCAGACCGCGCTCGAAGGCGCGGAGCGCGCGGCGCTGGATGGGCTTTCCAGGCTCACGTCACTGCTCACGACACCCGTCGGCGACGCAAGGACAGACGCCAAGGAGCTGCGGCGCCTGCTGTCGATCGCGCTCGCCGACCTGTTGATGGCGAGCAACCTCGACGGCGCCGCGATCTATCAGTTCGGCCACCAGCGCTCGCACCTCGAGCTCGTCACCGCGCACCTGCGGGTCGCCGCTCCGATCCGCATCGACCGGGACGAGCCCGCGATCCCGTGGGAAACCGCGATCAACAGCACGGTCGGCGCCGCCACCACGGAGGCCGACCTGCATCCAATCGCCACGTACGCGCTGGGCCGGCCGGACGAGCCGCACGGCTACCTGGTGGTCCTGAGCCGGGATCGGCTTGCCACGGTGAGGCGCGCGCCGGCGACCGACGAGATGCTGAAAGCCGGGGCTCAGCTGATTGGAGGCGCGCTGGCTTCGCAGCGGCTCATCGCCGAGCTGGAGAACAGCAACCGCCTGCTCAGCGCGCTCGGCGACATGACCGCCGCGATGCTCCAGCCCGGCGCTTCGCGCCACCAGGTCATCGACGCGGTGGTCGGGCACCTCACCGACTCGGAGGTCCCCGAGTTCGACTTCAACTTCGCGACCGTGTACCTGCTCGATCAGGGAGATCAAAACGAGGCCACGGTCGTGCGCATGGCGGCAGGCGCCGCCACGGCGGAGGCCATCGACTCGGCTGAAGGATCGCGCACAACCGGCGCTCGCGGTCCACAGACCAGGGTTCCACGCTGGGCGCTGGAAGAAGACCGGGTCCTCGCTGAGGACGACGTTCTGGTGTATGTGGCGCGGACCTGGCAGCCGGTCATCGTCGGGCCGATGCCGTCCGCCGACCACTCCGATGTCATCTCGGGCGGCATCCCCGTGCCGGTGACGTGGACCGAGGTGCCGGTGGTTTACAGCGACGGGCGCGAGCTCGGTCGAGTCCTGGCCTGCCTGGTGGGTGAGAAAGAGCACGCGCGCACCGACGGCACCGCGCCGTTCACGCTCGCCGGTGAGATCTTCGAGCGGGGCAATCACAAGGATCTCATTCGCATCTTCGTGCCCTTCGGGAGCGACGCGTCCCGCGGCGCGACCGGCGTGCTCGAGGTCGGCTACCACCGCTCCGACCAGCGCCGGCCCGATTGGGGCCAGGTCGAGGCGCTGCGCGCCGCCGCCGGCCAGCTCGCCGTGGCGGTGGAGACCGCCCGGCTGTACGAAGAGGCGCAGCGGCACGCCGACCAGCTCGAGCTGGTCGCCGACGTCAGCAAGGCCATCGCCAGCTCCATCGACCTCGACCAGACGCTGACCCTGGTCGCGCACAACCTGGCGCGACTGGTCGACGTCGCGCTGTGCCAGATCGCCCTGTACGAGGAGGATCGCGAGGGCTGGTTCGGGGCGGCGGCTTCTGACCTGGAGGACCTGTGGCGGCGACAGCATGGCGAGCGCAGCGAGGCGTCCTTCCTCTTCGATGTCGTCGATCGCGGGCAGCCCGTCGTCATCGAAGATGCGTCCACCAACGCGCAGGTCGATCCGGCATACGTCCGGACTTTCGGCGTGCGTTCGCTGGTGGCGCTGCCGTTGGTCGCCGACGAGCAGGCGATCGGGGCGGCGATCCTGGTCGAGCGCAACCGAAATCGACGATTCACGCCAGAGGAGGTGGCGCGCGCGCAATCGCTTGCGGTCCAGGCCGCGGTGGCGATCAAGAACGCGAGGCTTCACGCCCTCGCCGAAGAGGAGCGCCACCTGCAGAAGGACTTCGTTCTGATCGGCTTCGGCCAGTGGGGCCAGAAGGCGTACCAGCACCTGCTCACGCTGAAACAGTTCTTCAACTTCCGCACGCACGTGGTCGAGCAGGACTCGCCCGGCGCGCGCGACCGCATGGGCGTCAAGGAAGAGGAAGTGCGCACGCACGGCGATTCCTTTTATTGGGACAGCCACGGGTCGCCGGCAAGGGACCAGCTCGAGCGCGAGCTGGAGTCGAGCTCGTACGTGATCACCTACATCGCGACGCCCGCGGCCACGCACCTCCCCACGCTCGCGCGCTACTACGACCTGAGTGACGTGGTGCTGATCGAAAAGCCGCTCGGGGCGCCGCCCGACGAGTACCGCAAGTTCCTCGACACCGCGCCGGGAGGCGTGGAGATCGTGGCCGCCGACCATTACTACTTCAAGCTCGAGGTGCGACTGCTCGGCATGCTTCTCACCGAAGAGCGCACGCTGCGCGACTTCCTGGACAGCGTGGAGGAGATCCGGATCGAGATCCTCGAGGAGCAGCCGCTCACCGGCGCCGCGGCCGACATCGGCGTGATCGCCGATCTGATCCCGCACGCATTCGCCATCATCTCGCTGCTGACCCCGATCGACCGGATCAAGCTCGACGCGGATGCGCCGTTGCTCATCGGACGGCACGAAGGTTTGACCGGCCAGCGGGAAAGCTACGCGCGGATGAACGCGACCTTTCAGTACCATGGCCGCCCGGTCCGCCTGGTGATCGACGTCGGCAAGGGTGCGGAGCGCCGCACCGCCGGCCGCAGCCCGAGCTACAAGTTCGACTTCGGCAAAGGCGAGGCCATCGACGGCACACAGTCGACCGTGCGGGCGGCCGTCCGGCGCATCCGCGAGCCAGGCGTGCCCGACAACGCGCACCTCAACATGCTTCGACATGTAATCGAGAAGCGCCATCCCGCGGTGGGCATCCTCTCGATCCGGGAAGCCATCCGGGCCAACCAGCGAGTCCGCGACCTGGAGGCGATGGCCGTCGAGCTGCTCGCCCGCAACGAGTGGACCGGCTACGCGCTCGGATCGCGACCGGCTTTCGAGGCCTCCGCAAAAACTTCGGCGTTAACTGGCGCGAACTAGCCCCCGATAACGCAGACTAACCGGCCGACTTGATATCGGCCGGGCAGCTCATCTCCGAGCGCGTGATGCTCAAGCGCGACCGGTTCTTTGCGGTCTCTGGGCGCGACGGATCGATCAAGCCGGCTGAGTTTCTCGGCGACGGCCTGTGGTGCGAGGACACCCGTATCCTGTCGTCCTTTCGGGTCTTGATCGATGGGGTCGAGCCCACATCGGTAGGCGCGCAGGCCGACGATGCAATGGCTCGATTCGACCTGGAATCGGGCTCTCTGAGCATCACGCGAACCCGGTTTGTCGAGCGCGGATTCCACGAACGGATCACCGTCACCAACAACGGCCCCGCGACCGTCGATGCCGTGCTGGAGATCGAGGTCGCGGCGGACTTTGCCGCCATGCTCGGGATTCGGGGCTCGGTGCCCGAGCTCGCCAATCCGGCTCCAGCGCCTCCGATCCCGACCGTCGACGGCGTCAGGTTTGAGCTCGACAACCAGGCCAGCCGGGTCATCACGTTCCCGGAAGGGCTGAAGCACCAGCTCCGCCTGCCATCTGGCGACGAGTTCTCGGTTCGCATCGACGTCGTGCGTGACGACCGCGAACCCGTGATTGATTTCGTCGCGGGCCTCGAGCAGGCGCAGCAGGTTTATCCGCGCTGGGCGGCCGAGTGCATGTCGGTCCGGACAGACAACCCCGCGCTCAACGAGCTGCTGGAGCAGGCGACCGCCGACATCCGGCTCCTCTGCAACCAGTACGAGACCGGGATCTACCCAACAGCCGGCCTGCCCTGGTTCGCGGTTCCTTTCGGCCGGGACACCCTGATCACCTCGATCCTCCTGCTCCACGTCAACCCGGCGCTTGCGCGCGGTGGGCTGCGCTACCTGGCCCAGCACCAGGGGCGGCGGATCGATGCCGGCAGCGAAGAGGAGCCGGGCAAGATCCTGCACGAGGTCCGCAGCGGCGAGGTGGTCGAACGAGGCCTGTGGCCTGGGATCCTCTACGGCACCATCGACGCGACTGCGCTGTTTCTGTGCGCGCTGACAGAAACGGAGAGCTGGACGCATGATCACAAGCTCGCCGACGAGCTTTGGCCCGCGGCGGAGGCTGCGCTCGAATGGTGCCGGAGGTACGGCGACACCGACGGCGACGGCTACATCGAGTACCGCGGCGGGCACGCGCGCAACCAGGGTTGGAAGGATTCTGACGACTCGCTGACCAACAGCGACGGCACCGACGCTTTGCGTCCTGCAGCGCTGTGCGAGGTGCAGGCGTACCTCCATCGCGGTCTCATCGGCATGTCGCGCCGGAAGCCTGGTTTGAAGGAGCAGGCCGCCGCCCTCAAGTGGCGCTTCAACCGCGACTTCTGGATGCCGAAAGAAAAGTACTTCGCCCAGGCGCTCGATGGATCGAAGCGCCAGGTGCAGGCGATCAGCTCGAACCCTGGCCACTGCCTGTGGATGCGAATCATCGACCGGCCGAAGGCGGTGCATGTTGCACAGCGGCTGCTCTCGCCTGAGCTCTTCTCGGGCTGGGGCGTCCGCACGCTTTCCGAGCGGGCGGTCAATTACGACCCCTGCAGCTACCACAACGGTTCGGTCTGGCCTTTCGACACTGCGCTCGCGATCGCCGGTCTCCGCCAGTACGGTTTCGCCGAGGAGTCGGAACGTCTCGCGCGAGCGCTGATCGACGCGTCGATGGACTTTCCCATGCGCCGCCCGCCCGAGCTGTTTTGCGGCGATGCGCGGGAGCCCGGAGCGCCGCCCAAGGAGTACTGGAACACGTGCACGCCTCAGCTCTGGTCGGCGGCTGCGATGTTCACTTGCGTGTCATCGATCCTGGGCCTGGAGGCGGACCCGCGACGCAAGTCGTTGCGCATCTCACCTATCAAGACATCGATGTGGAATCGGATCGAGGTCAGTGGCCTGCATTTCGCCGGTCAGCGCGTCGACTTCACGGTCGAGGGCACCGAGGTGAAGGCCGGCCAGCTTCCGGCCGGCGTACGAATCAACTAATCCGTTCCGCTGTAGATCGTTTGCTCGATGGCGCGCTCGTACACGTTCAGGTAGCCGTCGGCCATCTGATCGGGGCCGAAACGGCGGCCCGCCTCCTCGACGCAGCGTTGCAGGTCGATCTCGTCGAGTCGTGAGTAGGCCGCGACCATGCCATCCACGTCGTCGGCCAGCCACCCGGTGACACCTGGCTCGACGACCTCGGGCGCGGCGCCGTGTGCGAGCGCGATCACCGGCGTGCCGCTGACCATGGCCTCGATCATCGCAAGCCCAAACGGCTCTTCCCACTGGATGGGAAACACCAGTGCCCTCGCGCGCGCCAGCAGCTCGGCCTTCTCTTTGCCCTGGACGTTTTCGCGCCACACGACCTGACCGTTCAGGTGGGGCTGGATCTTGTCTTCGAAGTAGCGGCGCGCTTCGTCGTCGACCTTGCCGGCGAGGACAAGCCGGACGTTGAGGCGCCGGGCCAGCTCGATCGCGAGGTGCTGCCCCTTCTCAGGTGAGATGCGCGCTAGCTCGACCAGGTAGTCGTCCTTGTCTTCGCGCCGGGTGATCGGCGAATACTCTTTCGGGTCGATCGCGTTGTGGACCACCCCGCGCCATTCCACGCCGGCCACCATCGACTGCTGGGCTCGGCTGATGGCCACCAGGTGCACCTGGTGGTCGACCGCGGCCAGGAACTCCCCCTCTGCCTCACTCAGCGCCCCGTGCAGCGTGGCGACAACAGGTGCTTGCAGCCGAGATGTCGCGCCGAGCAGGATTCCGGGCGGCCCGGAGTGGTCGTGGATGACATCGAACGCTCGCTTGCGCACGATCTCGTACGCCCTGTAGAGGAAGAGGTTGTAGCGGGGTATCTGGTCGCGTGTACCCAGCTGCCGGCTCCAGCTCTCCGGCGCCAGGGCCAGGGTCTCGAACGGTCCCTGGGATCCCTGCCGGCCGATCACCGTCACGCTGTGTCCGCGTTGCGAGAGCTCCCGCGCCAGGTAATACGCCATGAGCTCGATGCCGCCGTAGCCTCTCGGGGGCACCGGGTACCAGGGACTCACGATCAGGACTATCCGGAGGGGCTCCACATTGAATAGAACCCATCACACGGTGAGGTCGCCCGGGAACGTTGTCGAGCCTCCGACTACCTGAGCGTCTTAATCGGCGGCCAGCTCCAGCCACGGCGGCGTGCCGCGAACGATCTCGAGTCCGGGCGCGTCCGCGTCGATCGAGTGCCGCCCGTCGGCCTTGCGCTCGACCGTGATCCGGACCTCGCGCCGGCCCAGGCGGAGCTTGCGCAGCTCGAGCCGGGAGCACCACGCGGGCAGGGCGGGGTCGAGGTAGATCCGGCCCGCCGGCATGTCGGGCTCCAGGCCGAGCAGGACGCGAACCATGTGCAGCACCGAACCGGCGGCCCACGCCTGGGGCACGTTCGCCATGCGATACGGGACTGGAACCGCGAACTCGCCTTTCGGGAGCCCGGCGAAGAGCTCCGGCATCTGGATGTCCTCGAAGCACATGACCGCGGCGAGCAAGCCGTCGAGGATGGTCCACGCTTCCTCGGACATTCCATAGCGGCGCATGCCGGCGGCCGCGATCACGCTGTCGTGAGGCCAGACCGAGCCCCGTTGATACGAGTGCGGGTCGTAGGACGGGTGATGCGAGGACAGGACTCGGAGGCCCCAGCCCGTGAACATGTCGGGCTGCATGAGGCGGCGGCCCGCGGCCCGGCCGCGCTCCGCGTCCAGGATGCCCATCCACAGGCAATGGCCCGAGTTGGTGACCACCGTGCCGAGCGGCTTCTTCTTGCCGTCGAGCAGGAAGGCGAGCTCGCCGGCCGACTCCAACCAGAACGCGTCGATGAACCGGCGTCGCAGCTGGGCGGCCTCGCTGCGAAGCCGGCTCGCGAGCGCCTTGTCGCCCCACGCCTCGAACAGCGGCGCAATGCGGGTCTTGGCGCCGTAGACGTACGCCTGCAGCTCTGAGGTCGCGATCGGAAGCTCCGGAAACGCGCCGGCTTCGTCCAGGACCCCATCGTGCGCGTCGCGCCAGCCCTGGTTGCGGTATCCCTTCGGTGTGCGCGGCGCGTACTCCTGGAAACCGTCGCCGTCGCGGTCGCCGAACCTGTCGATCCACTCCAGGCATCGCTCCGCCGCCGGCCTGAAGGGCGCCAGAGCCGCCGCATCTCCGCCCCATCGAAAGTTCTCCGCCAGCAGCAGCAGATATAAAGGAGTGGCGTCGGCGGTGCCGTAGTAAGGCCGGTGCGGCACGATGCCGAAGTGCGCCCACTCGCCGACCCGCAGCTCGTGCGGGATCTTGCCCGGCTCGGCGTCCCGCTCTGGATCGTCGATGTCCGACTGCCACCGCGCCAGGTTCTCGAGCGTCCCGAGGGCGACCGCCGGCTGGGCGATCATGGCCTGCATCGAAGCGATCAACGAATCGCGTCCGAACAACGCCATGAACCAGGGCAGGCCCGCGGCGGGCATCCACCGATCGAATGACGCTTCCTGTTCATGAAGGCGCAGCGCCGCGAGGTCCTCGATCGCCCGTTCATAGGCGAACTGGAGGCGGATGTCCGAGGGGTCGAGCTGCGACACCGACAGTTGCCAGCTGCGCGCCTGGCGCATCGGATCTTCCGCTGTCTGTCCAAAGGCGCATTGCGGCGCAAGCTCGGGCAGGTCTTCGTCCGAGGTCAGCAGGTCGTACTGCAAGCACAGTCGCCATTCGTTGCCCGGCTCCAGGTCGACCGGGATGCGCAGCGCCCCATTGGCGTAGGTGAGGCCCGCGGCCTGCGCCGGAGCCCGGACCAGGCATCGCCGGACGAAATCCTTGTTTTGATAGCGGGATTCGAGGCTGTTGGGACCGACCCACCACGTGTTCAGATCGGCCCGTCGCTGCCACGATCGGTAGCGGACCTCGAACAGGTCGGCGAAGTCGCTTTCGAGCGCGATCTCGAGCAGCACCGTGACCGGCGCGCGCGCGTACGTATGGAGAGCGAGGTCCTCGTGCATCTGGTGAAGGCTGATCAGTCGGTCCACGGTCACGGCGACGCGGGCCTCGCGCATGTCGCCATCCGACCCGCCGATCCTGTCCGCGATCATGTGCCATCGCGCGTGTCGGAAAGACAGGCGAACGGAAGCCACCGAGTCGGGCTTCTTGCCGTTGAGCCTCAGCTCATGTCTCGAGATGAAGCGGGTGTCGGCCGAGTAAAGGCCGTAATCGCCGTCGTCGGAAACCGGGATGTTTCCCTGCTGGTCGGTGACGAGGAACGTTGCGCCGTGGTTGATCTTGACGGAGGGGTGCGGGTGGACGGCGGTGATGAGCGTTCGCCACGGCGCCATGTGCGTCTGACCGTCGGCGAGCAGTCGGGCTGGGATTGTGGCGGGCGCCGTTTTGGCGCGCGCGACGCGGTCACGCCGCTTCATGGAAGACACGCCCTACGTTAGCGAGCCCGACCCAATCGTGTTGTCGCTTGACTTTCCACTCTGAGAGTTGCCAGAGTATTGCGACTTACCAGATGGCCATGGACACGGCCATCGATTCAAGCGCTGTGCCGCTGGGTGGTGATGGGGATGGGCGAACTGAAGCCTTTGGGCGCGCCGGCCTCTTTGCCGTGCGGCTGTAGATGTCGGCCTTGTTGACGAGAGGGGAACGAATGGGGAATCGTGGCTTACGCGCGCTGAGTGCATTGATCGTCACCGTCGCGATGGTGGGGGCCGCGAGCGGCCCGGCCTGGGGGCAGAGCCCAAGCGGCGGCGGCGGCGACACACCATCGATCGTCCCGGGCGCACAGTCGCTCGAAAGCCAGCTCGACGATGAAAATGAAGCCAGGCTTCTGGCGCTGGACAACCAGTACGTCAGCAGCCGCACCGCGGGTGACAACCCGCTAACCGTCGAGCAGGCCGGCACGCTGCGCTCCGCCGCGGCACACGCGGCGAACGACCTCAAGAAGGCCCCGCCGCCGAGCCCGTCCATCTTTACAGGACCCTGGACCGGGATCGGACCGAACCCCATCGTTCAGGTCGCCCGCAGCTCCGGCGGATTCGAAGCAGTCAGCGGTCGGATCGGAGCCCTGGCCATCCGGCAGAACGGGCAGTTCATCCTGGGAGCGGCCCAGGGTGGCATCTGGACCTACGACCAGACCACCAAGGTCTGGACCAACCGGACCGAAGGACTGCCGTCGCTGGCCACCGGAGCGCTCGCCGTGGCCCCGTCCAATGACCTCGTCGTCTACGACGGGACCGGCGAAGGCGCACTGTCCGGCGACAGCTACTTCGGCAACGGCATCCTCAAATCGACCGACGGCGGCTTCACGTGGGCGCACGTCTCAGGCGACTTCTTCCTCGGCGTCTCGGTCGCGCGCCTGGCGATCGACCCGAGCAACGCGGATCACCTCTACGCGGCGATCCTGCGCGGCCGCGGCGGCGACCGCCGCGTCTCGCCGCCGATCCACTCCGCCTACGGCCTGTGGGAATCGCACGATGGAGGGATCAGCTGGACGCTGATCAAGCCGGCGCCCGCCACTTCTTTGGGCGCCACCGACATCCGGCTCGACCCGCAGGCGCCGACGACGCTGTACTCGTCGTTCTGGGGCGACGCCATGTACAAGAGCACCGACGGCGGCGCGACCTGGACGCCGATCATGAACGGCCTGCCGGCGAACGCCGACTTCTCGGCGGTGCCGACCAGGTTCTCGATCGGCATCTCGCACCCGTCGGGCGCAGCACAGGCAACGCTTTACACCGGCTTCGACTGGGTCGACACGACCACCCACAAACGGCAAGCCGGACGGATCTTCAAATCGACCGACGGAGGCGCCCACTGGGCGCCCGTCTCCACGGGTACCGGTCCCTTTGACACGGTGCTCGACTACTGCACCACGCAGTGCTTCTACGACAACGTCGTCGAACCCGACCCGACCAACCCGAACGTCGTCTTCGTGGCCGGATCGTTCGGCTACAGCATGCCGATCCAGTCCGGAGGCATCTTCCGCTCGGACGACGGGGGCGCGACCTGGAGGAACATCGGTTGGGACCTACACCCCGACTTCCACGCGCTTGCGTTCGACCCCAAGAACTCATCCAACGTCCTCATCGGCAATGACGGCGGCGTCTGGTACTCGACCAGTCGTGGTGGCCGCACGGCCGCCGAAACCGCGCCGTGCACGGCGAGCACCTGCTTGAAGAACGTCACGTGGCAAGACCTCAACGGCAGCGTCAACCCGGCCACCGCCGGCGTGACTCACCGGACCAACCTGCAGATCACGCAGTTCACCTCGATCGGGACGAACCCGAGTTTTCCTGATGTCGGCGGCGGGCCCGGAGCAAGGATCTGGGGCGGCTCCCAGGACAACGGGACGGAGCGCAAGTCTGCGACCTCCAACACATGGTTCGACCTCGCGGGCGGTGACGGCGGGCAGGTGCTCGTCGACCCGACCGACTTCAGCTACGTCTACGGCACTTACTTCGGCATCTCGCCTTACCGCATGACCGACGGTGGCGCCGGATTCTTTACGAACCAGTTCATCACGAACGGGATCAACCCCAGCGACCGTTCTGAGTTCTACACCCCGTTCGTGTTGAACCAGAACAACGTCAACCAGCTCTTCCTCGGCACCTACAGGCTGTACCGCACCGACAACGCCAAGGCCGCTTCGGTCGGCGACGTCAAGTGGAACGCGATCAGCCCGGACCTGACCACGGGCTGCACCGGGACCTCGCCCAACGGTGCTCGCAACTGCACGATTTCCGCCATCGGCGTGGGTGGCGGCACGGCGGTATACACCGGATCGCTCGACGGTCTCGTCTACTTCAGCGCCGACGCTCAGGTCAACAACAACCCGACGTGGACCCGTGTCGGCGTCCACAGCAACGGCGTCGGTGACAAGCACACGCTGCCGGGCCGGCCAGTCGCCTGGATCGCGGTCGACCGCAGCAATTACAGGACCGCGTACCTCGCCTACAACGGTTACAGCGCATCGACGCCGCACCAGCCGGGGCACGTCTACAAGACCACGGACGCCGGCCAATCCTGGACTGACATCAGCGGCAACCTGCCCGACAACCCCGTCAACTCTCTGATCCTCGACCCGTCTTTCCCGAACACGCTGTACGCGGCGACCGACGTGGGGCCCTTCGTCACCAACAACGGTGGGGCGTCATGGGCCGCGCTCGGCACCAACTTCCCGACCGTCGCGGTGGACCAGCTCGACCTCGACCCGTCGAACGGGATCCTCGCCGGGGGGACGCACGGCAAGGGTGCATATCGCATCGATGCATCGATCAAGTCGCCGGCGCTCGTCATCTCGAAGGCAGACGCCGGTGTTCCGGTCGGCCCGGGCAGCAATCTCAAGTACACGATCACGCTGCGCAACATTGGCAGCGCTGACGCCACGGGCGTGACCATCACCGACCCGATACCGGCCAACACGAGCTTCGTCTCGGCCCAGGACGGCGGCTCGGGTGGTGGCGGAAGCGTCACATGGTCGGGCAAGTCCGTCCCGGCCGGGGGCAGCATCGCCGTTCACTTCACAGTCAACATCAACCCAGGGGTGAGCTCGAGCGTCACCTCTGTCACCGATGACGGCTACGGCGCGACCGACGCCCAGGGCCAGTCCGTCAGCGGGTCACCGACCGTGACCAAATTCGCACCGCCCTACGCGGTGAGCCTGTCCCCGTCGGCCCAGACCGGTGGAGCGCATTCCGGCCAGAGCCAGACCTACACGGTTACGGTGACCAACCGGGGGTTCAAGACCGACAGCTACACCCTGAGCGCGTCGGGCGGCACCTTTGCCGCGACCATCTACGACGCAACCTGCACGACGCCCACCAGCACCACGACCTCGATCGTCGCCGGGGCGACCGCCACCTTCTGCGTGAAGGTTGCCGCCCCAGCTGGGGCAACCGACGGAACGTCGAGCACCTCGGCGGTGACGGCGACCTCAGCGGGCAGCCCGACGACCAGCGCGTCAGCGACCATCAAGACGATCGCCGTCACTGTGGACACGCTACTGGTCGATGAAGACGGCAATGCGCCGGACGTCAGGTCGTTCTACACCGGCGCGCTGACCACGGCAGGGGTCGCGTTCGACACCTGGGACCTGAACGCCGACCCGAATCTACCGGTGAAATACATGGAGGCGTTCAAGAACATCTTCTGGTTCACTGGAACCAGCTATCCCGCGCCGATCCAGCCTTACGAAGGCAGTCTCAGCGCCTATCTCGCCAACGGCGGGCGCCTGTTCCTCTCCGGCCAGGACATCCTCGATCAAGGTGCCGGCACGACTCCGTTCGTCAGTACCTACCTGCACGTCAGGTGGGACGGAAGTGAAAATCAGAACGACCGGCTCTCCAACTCGGTGACCGGCGTGGCCGGCAACCCGGTGACTGATGGGATCGGGTCCGTTCCACTGGATCTGTCGATCCTGGGCGGCGCGGGGCTGGCGTTCATGGACCAGATCACGCCTATCAACGGCGCTCAGGCGGCATTCATGGACGACGGAAGCAACACCAAGCCCGCCGTAGGCAGTGGGCCGCAACCCGACGCGCTGACCTTCAGCGGAGGTGGGTACAAGGTCGTTTTCCTGGCATTCCCATTCGAGGAGTACGGAAGCGCAGGTCAGAAGTCGGATCTCGTGACTCGGGTAATCAACTTCTTCAACGCGCCATAGCTCGACAGTCGACCGATGACCGAAACGGGGCCGGCAAGCGCCGGCCCCGATTGTTTTCGGGCCGGTAGGATGGGCTCATGGCGCGTGCGCGCGTCATCGCGGGGCTCGTCCTGCTGCTTCTCGGTGGGGCCTGCGGCTCGACGCCATCAGCCCAGCCGGCGCAAACCGGCGAGAACCCAAACGTGGCCGGCGTACTGGACCGAGGGCCAACGCCGACGTGTCCCGCGGACGAGCCATGCGACCCGCCCCCGACCGCGACGATGCTGATCTTCTCGCATCAGGGCGGCAGCCACATCTCGGTCCGCGTGGCCGGCGACGGATCCTTCGCGCTGCACCTCGACCCCGGCGCGTACTCCATCGCCGCGGCGCCGCCCGCGTTTCAGGGCATGGTCGAGCCCTCGACCGTGCGCGTGCCCGACACCGGGTCCGTGTTCCTCCGCCTTCACATCTCTAGATCTGTTTAACAACTCACAGCCGGGTACTCGAAACAACACGAAAGTTTTAGGAATGTGCCCCCCGCCGGACACCCCGCCACGCCATCCGAGAATCCTCGTGGCGACGGCGACAACGAACCCACCCGCGTCCTGATCGTCGAAGACCACCGCGTCGTCGCCGAGGGCCTGGCTGCGTTGATCAACGACCAGTCCGACATGAGAGTGGTAGGCAATGTCGGGACGGTGGCCGAATGCGTACCCGCGGCGGCAGAGTTCAACCCGGACGTGGTGCTGCTCGACTTCCGGCTGCCTGACGGCACTGGTGCCGACGCCGCCAAGGCTCTCCGCAGCATCCGGCCCGCGGCCAAGATGATCTTCCTCACGCGCGAGGACACCGACACGGCGAGGTTTGCCGCGGTGCAGTCCGGCGCCAGCGCTTTCCTCCACAAGTCGCGCGCGGCCGCCGATGTGGTGGCTGCAATCCGGGACGTCGCGCGGGGCAAGATGCTGATCACGCCGCGGACCATCGCGACGCTTCTCGCCAAGCGCCGGTCAATCGAGGCGCAGCTCGAACGCCTGACGCCTCGTGAGAAGGAGGTCCTCACACTCATGGCCGAGGGGTTGCCAAGCCGCGCGATCGCGGCCGAGCTGGGGATCAGCTACACCACCATCCGGACACACATCCGCAGCCTGGGCAGCAAGCTGGCCGTGCACTCCAAGCTCGAGGCAATAGTCAAGGCCCGCGAGCTGGGCCTGATCAGCTGAGGCCGGGCCTCTAAGCAGGTTTGCGGGCCGGCACGCGGCCGCGGCGCGGGCGCTGGCGGTGGGGCAGGTACGAGCGGTCGCCCACCCACTGCGCGGGAGGCGCGAGCAGGTACGTCGCCATCAGGTTGAGCGCGGACGCGTATTTCGATCGGTAGTGGGAGAACTGTTCCCAGGCTGCGTCGCCGTCGGTCACCCGGTAGCCGGCCGCCTTCAGCCGCACGATCGCCGCTTTGTACTCCGATTTCTCGATGATCGGATCGGGAGCCAGCGTGAGCTGCAAGACCCACGCCAGGTCCTCGACGAGGTGGTTGCCGACGGTGAACATCATCTTGGCCGCACCCTTGGCCTCACTGTCCGTCGAGCTCAGGATCAGTGAGGCCGAGTCCATCACGGCGCCAAAGGAGTTGATCCAGGCCTCGTTGTCGTGGCTCGAGCGGAAATAGACGAGCAGCGGATAGGCGAGGTGGCTCTCCAGCACCATGGCCGACCAGCGGCGCCACTCGTCGAAGGTCTCTTTGAGGGCGCCGTCCATGCCCGGCTGACCCGCGGTTTCGAGCAGCTGCACAGCCGATGGAGGCGCGCCCGCCAGCGCATCGAGGGCGACCACCGACTCTTCGCGTGAACGGAAGGAGCCGTAGAGCTCAAACAGCAAGGTGATCGCCAGCGCGGCAAGCGCCACGCCAGTGCCGCTCTCGAGGATGATCAAGAGCCGCGCCGGGCCGTGCTCAGGAACGAAGTCGCCGTAAGAGAGCGGCACCAGCGTGGTGGCCGAGACATAGAAGGAAGTGAGCCAGTCGTTGAGCGGCGGGCGGAACTCGCCGGCCAGCGAGTCGATCAGCAGCGAGTATCCGGTGATCAGGGAGATGCCCCAGATCAGAAACAGCGTGAGGAGCGAGATAGGCGCGAATGCCGCGAGCCGCGCCTCGCTCCTGTCGATGCGCGAACCCCGGTTCAGGCTCCATTTCCACAATCGCCACAAAGGCCGGATGACGGTGCGCGCGAGTTGAACCTTGCGGACGGCGGGCCGCGGCAGGACGACAGACTGAAACAGGTCGTAGAAGGTGACGATGAGCAGCCCGGCGCCGGTGATTGCCTCGACGGGCGCGAGCGGGTGTTCCACGGCTACAGCGTGAACTTCGACTGAGCCGCGGCGTACGCCGGCTCATCCCGCCGGAAGCTGTCGGCGTCGACACCCAGCTTTCGCGACGCGTGGTAGGCGAGCCACTGGAGCGGCACGACGTTCACGATAGGGGCCAGCACCTCATCGAGGTCGTCAGGCGCGGCCTGGACGGTCATGACGTGGGCACCGATCTCGCCCAGCGCCGCGGCCACTTCTCTGGTGCGCTCGAGAGCAGGGCCTGGCTGGGTGATCAGGACGACGGTCTGACCCGGCTGGATGCTGACGAGGGGGCCGTGGAGGATGCCCTCGACGTCGTGGCCTTCGGCCGAGACCAGGTGAGTCGCCTCGCGCAGCTTGAGCGCCCCCTCGTACGCCGTCGCCCGAGCCGGCCCTCCACCGACGAAATGGGCGACCGGCACAAGTTCGACCTCACGGATGCTCGCCGCGATCGCGTCGCCGGAGTCCACGGCAGCCTGGACCAACCCGGGAATCTGAGCCAGGCCGTGCTGCCATCGCGGATGACCGATTGCCGTCGCGACCTGGGCCAGCCGGACCATCGCACCGGTGTGGCTGGCGGTGTGGACCGGTGACTTTTCCTGCGCCACCGTGTGGACCACCCCATCGCCCTCGATCGCCGAACCTTCTCCGGTGATCACCAGCCAGCGCCTGGAGCCCTGCGCGAACCCCTCCAGCGAATCCCGGCTGAAGCGCTTGCTGCCGCGGTGGCTGAGCAGGATCAGGCCATCGTCGTCTCGGAACGCCGGCGGATAGTTGGCAAACTCGAACGCCCGCACCGCCCACGCCTCCACGCCGGCGCTGCGGAGCATGAACTGACCCGCCAGCGCGCCGTGGAAGCTGGTGCCGGTGCCGACCAGGAAGATTCGGGGGCAGTCGCGCAGGCGCGACGCAGCCCGCTCGGCCGAATCGTCGGAGAGGAGCCTGGCGAGCTCGGCGGGCTGACTCCCCAGCGTGGCCCTCAGGTAGCCGCCCGGCTCGTGTTGCTCAGCCACCTGACTCCGTGGTGCTGGGCATCGAGATTCCTTTCGCCTGCAGCAGGTCGAGGATCGCGCGTTGCTGCAGCAGCATCTCCCGCTGCTGCTCGAGCATCTGGAGCTGCTGCACGTTGATCGAATGCAGGGTGGTCAGCGTTATGTGATCGGCCTCGGCGCGGGCGTCCTGGCTGGCCGAGATCACGTTCTGGCCGACGATGATGATCGGGAGCAGGACCAGCTGGAGGAAGTACGACGAGATCCCCCCGGCGACCAGGGTCAGCGTGAGGTTGCCGGTCAGAGCGCCGACGAGGCTTGTGATCCCGATGACAGCGAAGACGTAGGCCGCCCACATCGTGCCGACGCCCCTGGTGATGAATACGGCGAGCGAGCTGTTGAACCGGCCAACCGCGCCCCCCCCGTGGACCGCCGGCGCCACGGATCGCGATGTGATCAGGCGAGGCTTGTGTTCCGCCGGCGCGTCTTTCGCGGCCTGATAGGCGGCCCGGTGCTCCTTGCTGCTGATCCGGCGATCGACCCGATGCTCGCTGGTTTTTGGTTGCTCCATCTCGGCGCATAAACCTAAGACAATTGGCCGCATGACGGACGAAGTCTTCGAAGCCGTGCGCACCCTGATGGCGATTCGGGAGTACGCGGACAGGCCGCTGCCGGCCGACGTGGCACGCCGCGTGGTCGAGGCTGGACATCTGACCGCCAGCGCGTCGAACACCCAGCCGTGGCATTTCGTCCTGGTCCGCGAGCGCGAAGCACTGCGCAAGCTGGGCTCGCTGATCCGAACCGGTCCTTACGTGGCGAACGCCGCCGCGGCGGTCATCGTCGCGTACGAGAAGGAAAAGGGCGAATTCGGTCTCTCTGACGCAAGCCGCGCGATCCAGTCGATGATGCTGGCAGCGTGGGGTGACGGCGTCGGCTCGAACTGGACCGGTTTCGCGGGCCGCCTCGAAAACGTTCGCGTGGAGTTCGGCCTCCCGGACATCTACGACGTCCTGGCGGTGGTTCCGTTTGGCTACCCAAAGCGCAAGGTGATCGGCAAGAAGAAGCGCAAGCCCCTCAACGAGGTCGTCTCAGCGGAGCGCTTCGGCACGCCCCTGGGCTGAGCGGACCGCACGCCCGATCCGGAACGGCGCGTCGAGGACCGCCAGCAGGACCACGCCGATGAGGCTGGCGGCGAGCACGTAGACGGGCCACGGTCCGAGCTCGTCCAGCAAGGTCGGGCTGGATGGTTTGCTGCGCAAGTACATGTAGTCGGCACCCGTGGCGGCATCGACCAGCCCGACAAATCCTGTGTACGCGATCGTTACCAACGCGACCTGGGCCACGGCCCACGGCCGCGGGTGCAGCCGCATGCCGGCCACGAGCAAGAGGGCGGCCGCCACGACGCCACCGTGCGCCACGTAGTACTGGAAGTACGGATAGCTCGGAAAGTGCTGCGTGCCGAGATCCGGCGTCAGAAGCGCCTGGAGGGTTCCGGCGAGGCCCCAGAAATAGGTGATCTCGACGAGCAGCTGATTCCGGGTCCACAGCGCGGCGGCCGCGACGAAGATCGCCACGTCACAGAGCTGCAGCGGCAGTGGCTGGGAGCGCTGCCCCGACTCCCCGCCGCCGGCCGCGAGGAAGACCCACCAGCTGACCTCGTCAGCGACCAGGATCACCGCCAGGCCGCGCAGCCAGACGCCGGGCCGCTTGCGCCCGAGCACGACGAGGACCGTGGTCGCCGCGGCGATGACCAGCAACGCGCCGACGTGCTCGGCCGCAAAAAGGTCAGTCATCCACAATCCGCTCCTGGTTCATCGCACTCCGGCGTGACGCCGAGCCGGCGGAAGATCGATCGCTTGGGCGCAAACCATTGGTACACGCGCTGCTCGAAAGCCGCCACCGGACGCAGATTTGAGGGAGCGGCTAGCGCCCTCCAAGGACCACCCAGCTCATCGAGAACTCGATTCATCGCCGCCGCGCCTTCGAGGCGGTGTCCGTCGCGGTCGATGCTCCAGGCCGCGCGGTCAGCCTCCTGGCGCGAGATGCCGTACCGCTCGAGCGCTCCGGGTTTCTGGTTGGCGATGACCAGCACACGGCCGGCCCGGTCGCGCCGGCGGACCCAGCGCGCCATGCGTGTTCAAACACCTCAAGTCCCGTCGAAGAGCAGGACCAGCTCGGGCTCGGTCACACCAACGACCAACCCGCAAGGCCTATGAGGCCATAGAGCACAGCGTTGAGGTCGCCATGCACGATGGCCATCGTCCGCAGATCGAGCGACGGGATGGGCAGCACTAGCGCCGCCGCATAGTCCACTCCGAGGAGCATTGGAACCACAACCGCGAGCGAGGATATGGTGAGCAGCCACCGCGGGCCGGCGCGTTTGCTCGGCGCTATGACCAACCCTGTCAGCGCGGCGTTGGTCAGCAGCCCCGTGGCCAGGAGGATCGGGCCCACCACTGTGAGCGCGGCGGTTCCGGTCGCGATCCCGGTCGCGGTCAGGGGCGTGCCGACCACGACGAGAAGGCCGGCCACCCCGGAGACCCGGGTGCGCAAGGTCGCGAACGCGAGGGCAGACATCAGCGTCGCGGCGAAACCTGCGTAGTGGAAGTGGACGGCAGTCAGCTCGACGACCGACGGGCTGTAGCCGAGGTTGAAACCACCACGCGAAGCGACGAGCCACGCGCCCCCTACGGCCAGAAAGCCCAGGACTGCAGCAGGAAGGAGTCGCCCCAGGGCCACCGAACGCGACTGCAACAGCTCGGTCAGGCCAGCCACGCCGGCTACCGCGCAGACCACGAACCAGCCGGCGGCCAGCACCGCCGCCGTGATTCCTTTCGGGACCAGAAAAGACGCGATCGCCGCGAGGGCACCGAGAGGCTGGAGGATCCTGGCGGCGAGCAGGAGACGCCGTGCATAGGGCTCTTCGAGTGGGGCCAGGCGCAGCCCGAGCGGAACGACCACCACCGGAGCCAGGAGAAGAAGGGCGTCGACCAGGCTGAGATGCCCGATCAGGATGGGAAAGGGTTGGTCCGCTATGCGGACACTCTATCCAAGAATCGGTTGGCGCCTTCTGATTCGCAAGAAGCCCAGCAGGCCGAGCAGAACGGCGGTCGAGCCGAGGATCCACCGGACCTCTGAGCTGATCGGGTCGGCCCAGCCGACCGCCATCGTGTAGGGAAGCCAGGCCATCAACAGGACCGTCCACAGCGAGAGGTTGACGATGGTGAGCGCCCGCACGCCTTTTACAGCGATAACGCGGGCGCTCCCCACAGAAACCGGACTATCCGGGCACAGGCCGGCCGACCTTCGCGGTGGCCGGCACCTCCTGCTCGTCGTACTCCTGGGTGTGGTCATATGCCGAGCGATCCTTCAAGAGCGCCACGGCGATGAAACCGACCACGCAGCACGCAAGGATGTAGAGGCTGATCATGTATGGGTTCTTGGCCTGGAGCGGCGAGATCACCTTCCAGGGTCCGATGAACAGGAACCCCGTCCAGATCCCGAGCGCGATGCTTGGAGCCGGACCACCCGCGATGATCGAGGCGAACTGGTACCCAAGCGAGGCGCCGCTGTAGCGCAGGCGCCCGGTGAAGCTTTCGGCGATCAACGAGGCCTGGGGGCCGTACTGCATGTCGTGCGGAATCAAGGAGAGCGCGATCACGACGAAAACGACGACCGGTATCGCCGTCGCGTAGAGCCCGAAGTAGAGGAATCCCCAAATGGCCATGACCACGATGCCGGCCATGTAAATCGTCTTGCGACCAACCCTGTCCGATAGGTGCCCGAACAGCGGGATGGAGATGAACGAGACCAGGCCGGCGACACTTACCGCCCAGGTCAAGAACGGCTTGTCGAGCTTGGTCGCGGACGCGCCAAACGTGAACACGAAGACGGTGAAGAGGTAGAACGGGGCCTGCTCTGGTAGCCGGAGCAGCGCGCTGAGGATGATCTCCCTCCAGTTGCGGCGAATTACCTCCCTGACCGGGGCCGGTTCGGTTCGTCGCTCCTGCAAGATCGCCTGGAAGACCGGTGTCTCCATGATTCCGAGCCGGATGTAGAGACCGACCGCGACCAGGATGATGCTGAGCAGAAACGGAATTCTCCAGGCCCATGACTCAAAGGTCGCCGAACCCGCAAGCGTCACGGTGGCCGCCGTAATGCCGTTGGAAAGGACCAGTCCGATAGGCACGCCGAACTGGGGCCAGCTGCCGAGGAAGCCCTTCCGTTTCGGGCTTCCCCACTCCATCGACATCAGCACCGAGCCGCCCCACTCTCCGCCGACGCCGATGCCCTGGCAGGCGCGAAGGATGACGAGGATCACCGCCGCCCACAGGCCGATGTTGGTGTACGTCGGCATGACGCCGATCAAGAACGTGGCGATCCCCATGAACAGCAAGGTCACGATCAAGGTCGCCTTGCGGCCGATGCGGTCGCCGTAAGTGCCGAACAGCCACGCGCCAACGGGCCGGGCCAAGAAGCCCACGAAAAAGATCGCGTAGCTGTTCAGGGTCCCGGCCAGCGGGTCGGATTTCGGAAAGAACAAGTGCGGAAACACCAAGCCGGCCATGGTGCCGAACAGGAAGTAGTCGTACCACTCGATCGAAGTGCCGACGGTGCTCGCCACCACCGCCCGCAGCATCTGTTTACGGCGCTCCTCCGGCGCCATGGACGACAAGACAGAAGGAGCCGCGCTATTGGCCATGTCGATTCCCCCCAGCAAGAAGCTTGAATTAAGCCTGCAGCTACCTAATTCTTTACCACTTTTTGGGTTTGTTTGCTGAGGGAGCCTGCCTCCCAGCGCGCTTCGGCCTCGCCGATGGGAGTCGATGGCGGCCCGTTGCGGAAGGGCCAGATCTCCTCCGCGATCCGCCGCCAGTTGGCGGTCGCGTTCAGCATCCCCAGGACGGCGTAGAGACCGAGGTTGATGCGCTGCATGATCACGTACGCGCGCGGCACGTCCGAATAGGGCGCGAGCGGCCCGCGGGCATCGAAGAAGCGCCGGACGATGGCCGACGCGTAGGCGGGTGTGATCGTCATCGGGGCATCCTGGAGGACCGTGCCGTAGAACTGGCCGAAACGATCGACCACGACCTCGGTCGGCACCGGGGCGCCGGCCCGAAGAAATCCCGCCCGCTCGAGGGCGGCGCGAAACGCTTCGAAGTCCTTCTCGAAAACCAGGAACCTCACCGCGTCGATGAGCGGCGCGAGGTCCTCGTCGGTGAACTGCTTGGTGAGCCCGAAGTCAAGGAAGGTGACGCGGCCGCCGCCATGGAACAGGTAGTTGCCCGGGTGCGGATCGCCGTTGAAGGCGTGGAGCCGGTAGAGGCTCCGGAAGACGAACCGGTGAATCGTCTCCGCGGCGAGGTCTCGCTCCTCCTGGCTCCACTCCAGAAGCTCGTCAAAGCTCGCCCCGGACACCAGCTCGCTCGTGAGCACCCGCGCGGTGCTCAGCTCGGGCAGGACATGCGGCACGCGGATGACGGGGTGTCCCTCGTAGTACCGGGCGAACATCTCCTGGCTCTCCGCCTCGCGCACGTAGTCGACCTCTTCCTGCAGGCGCTCGCCGAGCTCGTCCACCAGCGAACGGACATCAAGGCCGGGAAACGCTGCGCTGAGGATGCGCCGCAGCAGTCCGACGTTGCGGAGGTCGGACGTGATGCTGCGCGCGATGCCCGGGTACTGAACTTTGACCGCAACCGCTCGCCCGTCGCGCGTGATGGCCCTGTGCACCTGGCCGATCGAAGCGGCCGCGAACGGCAGCGGATCCCACTGGGCGAAAACGCGTTCCGGCACGTCACCCAGCTCATCGGCGATCACCGACGAAGCGAGAGCCGCCGTCATGGGCGGGGCCCGGTGCTGCAGCCGCGACATCGCGGCACGGAATGTCAGCGGCATGTCTTCGTAGATGTAGCTCGCCATCTGGCCAAGCTTCATCAGCACGCCCTTCATCGAGCCGAGCTCTTCGGCGACCTCGTCAGCCGACCGAAGAGCGAGGTCGTGGCGTAGCTCGGTCCGCCGCTCGACCGAGGCGAACAGAAGCCGCGGCGATCGGGCGACGTAACGACCGCCGATGCGCAGAGCAAGCCGGGCCAGGGCAGCGCCGCGGCTGACGCGCGATTGCCTCATCGCGGCGACGCCTGCGCTCAACTGCGCATGCGGAGCTCGATGCGCTGCCGGACCTCGAGGACGCCCGGCAGCGACTCGAAAGCGAGGTCGAGAGCCCCGAGCAGCTGCCGTACCGGCTCCCTCTCCATCAACTCCGCCGGCGGCGCGGGGAACCCGTACATCTCTCGAGCCCACCCCGGCAGGGTGCCGACCGCAACCTGCCCGAGGTCGTGCCACAGATCGCGCATCTCAGGGTCCAGGTCTGGGGGCTCGAGCACCACGGCGATGGCGTCTTTCGCGGCAGGGGTCGCCTGCCGGAGCTCCACCGACTCGAGATATTCCCGGAGCGAGGCCACGGTGGTCGGCACCTGGGAAGCCGGCACACCCACGATCTCGGCGAAACGGACCATCTCCGCGACGTAGCCGTCGGCTTCGGCGGCGGCGAGCGCGCGGCCGTAGCGCTGGACGACGTCGACCACGGAGTCGACCATGCCGGCGTGGACCCAGAGGAGGAGGGCCGGGTCCTCGGCGCTGTACGGAAGGCCGGTCGCGGGGTCGACCCCGCGGACGTGGACGTGGATCTTGCGTACCCAGGCCGCCGCGGCAAGGGCTGCATCCGTGTCGCCGTAGGTCGTCGTGAGGAGGTAGCTGCTGGTGGCGGCAAGCCGCCCAAATGGATCCCGCCGCCAGTTGCTGTGCTGGTCGACCCCGGCCATGGCGAGCGGATGCAGCGCCTGGATCATCAGGGAGCGCATGCCCGCGAGTGGAAAACACCGATCGCGATTGACCCGCCAGACGATGCTTCGCGGCCCGAAGAGGCCGTCGTCCTTGGGGTTCTCGGGCACCGATCGCACGTACACCCTGGCCAGCGGCTCGAGCGGGCTTGAACCCAATGAATTCAGAGCCTTCGGCGTGAGTTCGCTGGGATCCCTATCACGCCGGGCGGTATCCACACCGCCAAGATACGGAGAACCGTTACCGAGGTCCGGCAGTTCGCCAGGTCAAGGTCCGCGGGTTCGTAGCCAGGACAACCGCCAGGGCGACCACCGCGTGGAGGACGGCGACGATGATCGGAATCGTGTGGACGCCCGAGGCAGGCGACTGCACGATCGAGTTGTCCAGGTTGAAGGCGCCATGCGCCACCAGAACGATGAGCAGGCTTCCCCGGGTGCTGTTGAACAGCCAGGCGTAGAGGATCGCCGTCGACGTCAACCGCAAGTACGTCTGAGGAAAGTCTGTCCAGTCGAAGAGCGAAAGCCCGCCTGGTACGGCGACCGGCCACAGGTGCCAGGTGCTCCAGAGGAGGCCGATCACGATGGCCGCCCAGATGGCACCGATCCCACGCTGGAGTCTCGCCTGACCGAACCCTCTCCAGCCGAGCTCCTCCCCGAATGCGCCCGCGATGATCGCACCGATCGTGAACAGGACGGCCGACATTCCGCCTTCCGCCGTGCCTGAGGGCAAGGCCAGCCACTGACGCGGCGCCGCGCCACCGAGCATCACGTAGATCGCGTCGGCAAGCAGCAGCAGGGGAATCGGGCCGAGCAACGCGACGAGGTACCAACCCAGGTGGATGCGCCACCGCGTCACCGGCCTCAACAGCCTTCGCACGCCGCCCGCACCGGGCCAGCGCCACGCGATCAGAAGGGCGGCGACGGTCGGCGTGTAGGCGGTGAAAAGGATGCCTACGAGGACGATGGGAGGTGCCCCGGACGAGTTGGCGTTCAGCTTGGCGAGGTCGATGTGCAGCACGTATAGCGGCAGCAGCCCAAGGAAGAGCAACACAAATACGAGAATCGCCCAGCCGATGACGGCCCTATCGATACGTGTCTCCGGCGCCGCCGGAGGCTGCAGCGGAATCGCGTCCGACGGGGGAGCAGGCGGTCCGCTCACGCCAGGCGTGAGCTTACAGCGCGCTCGTCGGTTAGGCCAGAACCTCTTGTCTCTGCGAAAGGTGGTCGATCGCCTGGGATCGGATCTCCTCGAAGCCTCCCGCCAGGCCCTTGCGTAAGATCCGCGCGCATGCGGCCGCGGAATACAGCCGCGGGATGAAAACAAAGTCGGCTCCCTCCTCGTAGAAGCGCAGGGCCTGCGGGATGTGCTCGGTGGTCAGCACCACGCGCGCATTCGGCGCGTGCATGTTCGCTATGTGCATCAATCGCAGGTTGCTCGTGCCGCGGAGCACATCGTCCGTGATGCTCGACACGACGAGCTTGGCGTGCTCGACTCCGGCGTGCCGCAGCGTGTCGGAGTGCGCGATGTCGCCGTACACGCATTTGATGTTCTTCTTGCGCAGCTCATGGAGCACGGCTGGGTTGAAGTCGATGACCAGGATCTTTTCGACGAACGCGCGCGCCTCTTCGGCCGTTCCCTCGTGCTCGAACTCATAGAGGATCGAGCTCGTGTCTCGGAAGAAACCCAGGAAGATCACCGGTTGGTGCATCACCTCGGCGTCCTCTTCCCTGGCTGCGTCGAGGTCCTTCAGGCCCAGGGTCTTGAACATCGAGGTCAACACCTTCTGGATCGGGTGGCTGAAGTTGATCATGTACGTCGAGACGACCGACGTCACCGCGAACGTCACGATGACGATGGTCAGGACGTCCTGCCTGATCTGGCCCAGGGTCACGCCGAGTGAGGCGATCACGATCGAAAACTCGCTTACCTGGGCGAGGTTGATCGCGGGGATGATGCTCGTGCGCAGACCGAGTCGAAGGGCGTACAGGATCGGCACGACCACGAGGCGGCTGGCGATGACGAAAACAGACGCCGCCAGCGCGATCTCCAGTGCGCCGAGGCTGGGGATCTGGATCTGCATCCCGAGGGCGACGAAAAAGAGCGTCACGAAGAAGTCGCGGATGCTGACCGCCTTGGCCACGACGTCGAGGTTGTAGGGAAACGTGGACAGGCTGACGCCGGCGATCAACGCTCCCATCTCGCGGGAGAGCCCGATCAAACTCGCCGCGCCCGCGAGGAAGAAGCACCAGGCAAGCGCGGAGACAAGCACGAGCTCTGGGGCCTTCGCGACCATCCGGAACAGGTGCGGCAGCACATATTTCGCAACCGCGAAACCACCCACCACGAGCAGCGCGCCACGC
>VBHJ01000142.1 GCA_005887685.1 Chloroflexota bacterium
CGAGAACCGTCGCCAGTGGCTCGCGCTTGTCCGGCGCGAAAGCGGTGTAAGTCCGGCACCAGGGCAGCGCATCCAGCAGAAGCTCGTAGTAACGCCGGTCAGGCAGGTGGATCGACTCGCGGCGCTCGACCGCCGCGGACTGGCGCGCGAGCTCTGCAGCGTCCTTGCCCTCTTCGACGACGACCCCGCGCTTGATGCCGGTGCGGATGTTGTAGCGACGACCGTGGCGAAACGTCTTCAGCAGCTCGTCCGGAGTTTGCAATTGCAGGATTCGTGTGTGCTGCGGCTGTATCGGCGTGGTTTGCGTGAATCGCTTCTCGGTCAGGACGTCGGCGAAGCTCTCCGGTGCTTCGGGTTCGATGACGAGC
>VBHJ01000143.1:0-18307 GCA_005887685.1 Chloroflexota bacterium
GCGCGATGTCGTTGACCCCGCCGATCAACATTCGACCGTCTCGTTTCTCGAGCAAGGAGATGGATGCATTCTGGATCTTGAAAGGGAACAGGCCGCGGCTCGGCCTGCCGACCACGCGATGCAGCGCAACCTGGATCACACCGCCATGCGTCACCACGAGCACATCGCCCTGTTGATGGCGACGGAAGATGTCATCCAGCGCCGCAGCCACGCGAGCGTCGAAGTTCGCCGCGCCTTCGCCGCCCGGCACCACGTCCCAATCCGGCTCATCGACCCACGCCGCCCATGCCTTAGGAAACCGTTCCGCGATCTCGTCTGTGGTCAGCCCTTCCCATTCGCCGAGAAAGATCTCGCGGAGCGAAGCCATCGCTTGTGGCGCGACGCCGACCAAGGCGCCGATGGCCTGCGCGGTCTCGAATGCGCGCTTGAGGTCGCTTGAGTAGAAGCCCGCAAATTTGCGGCCTGCCAGCCGCGCGCCCAGGACCTCGGCCTGGCGGAGACCCTCGGCCGAAAGCGGGGGGTCCAGCTGGCCCTGGATGCGGTGTTCATGGTTCCAGGTCGACTGGCCGTGCCGGACGAGCACGAGGCGCGCCGGGGCAGGACGTGACGGCAGGGGTAGGTCCGGAGGCTCCGGACGCTCCGGGCGCGCGGCTCTGATCTCGATGCCTATACTAACTTTCTCTTAATTCTCGATCGGGCTGCGCCGATCTCAGGAGAAGACTGTTGAATTCTCACGGCTCGCTGGCCGAAACCCCCCTTCGATCGCTTCTCGAATCCGCTCAGGGCGAGCGGTCCACGGGTACCCTTAACGTCCGCAATGGGAACGGGCAGTCAGCCTCGCTGTACTTCCTGTTCGGTCATCTTTTTCATGCCCAGAGCGACGGGAAGTCAGGCGACGAGGCGGTCGTCAACGCGCTTCACTGGACGAAGGGCGACTTTGACTTCGACGCCAAAGCGAAGCTGCCGGCCGACGAGACCGTCAGGGCCGGAATCCCTGAGCTGGTCCACGCGGCCGAGTCCGCGCCCAAGGCCGAGCCGGCCGAACCCAAACCGGAGCCGAAAGCAGAGCGGCCGGAGCCTCGAAACGAACGAAAAGAGCATGCTGAATCGGAGAGAAAGGTGGAAGCCCCCCAGCCCAGACGTGGCGTGAAGCACCGCCCGCAGCCGAAGCACGGCCGCGAGCCGATCCCTGTCCCGGCCGGTCAGATCCTGTACGACTCGTTGAAGACGTCATTTGTCGACTTTCCGCGCCTGCTCACCACGCTGGAGCGCGAGGGCTACACCGGATACGTGAGGCTGCTGACGGACGACGCGTCGGGTCTCATCCTCTTTCGCGAGGGCTCGGCGCTCGAGTGTCTCTATGACGGCGCCGCTGAGGCGGGGAGCCTTGTCCTCGGCAAATCAGCGCTGCAGCATTTCAACGAGGACGTCACCGCGGGGCACGGCGTGCTCGACGTGGTGGGGCTGTCACCCGAGCTGATCGATGGGCTTTTCGAGCTCACCGTGTCGAGGCCGATGTACACCGAGCTGTACGCCGGGTGGGTCGACATGAAGGCGCTCCTGAACTTCCTGAGCGACCGCAAGCTGAGCGGCAGCGTGATGATCCGCTCGACCGCAGGCACCGGAGTCATCATCCTGTCCGGCGGCGAGCTCGCCGGCGCCTACACCAGCGAGTCGCGCGACATCTCGGACAAGCCCGACCGCGCGCTTGCGCTGTGCGACGACCCCAACGCCATGATCGAGGTCAAGTCGGCCGACTCGACGCCGCATCCACCGCTCGACGTGGAGGAGGTGGTCGGCGGACAGAGGGCTCGCCAGGCGCCGGCACCGTTCTCCGCACCTGCTCCGCAGCCGGAACCCGCGGCTCCGACCAACCCCACCATTCCCGTCATTCCGGTGATGCCGCAGGAGCCGCCCACGGCTCAGATTCCGACCGGTTCGTTCTCCGGCTTCACCCCCGCGCCCACGCCGGCGTCCGTCGCGCCGACGTCTCCGCCAAGGTCGGCAGGACCTCAGCTGGACTGGAGCTCGGTCGTCGCGGAGCTGCAGGCGATGGCGGAGGACGCGCTGGGCAACCGGGCGCGAAAGGTGAAGGACATCCTGGGGGCCGCCGATCCCTCGCTCGCCGGCATCGAGGCCGCCATCGACCAGATCCCGAGCATCTCGCTGCTGTTCGTGGATTCCTCGCGCCTGGAGCAGCTGGCGCAAGAGATGAGGGCGCGCCTCAAGTCCCACCTCTAGGCGGTTCGTGTAAACCGTTAATAGGGTGGGTTGGCACTCGTTCTTTTCTCGCGTAGTCTCGACCCCGGTTGGTTCGGCTCGGGGGAGGGGGCCGCTGGGAGAGGGAGGGCCCGCAAAGTGGTGCGCCTTATTCGTTGCCGGCGCCGTGGTCTCCAGCCTCGGACTTGCGGCGTGCGGCGGTAGCCCGCCCCAGATCGTCGACTACTCGCCGCAGCGGAACACGATCGACGTTTCGACGGCCGCGCCCGTGCGCATCAGCTTCGACCACGACGTGGACCGCTCGTCGGTGGAATCCCGCCTCCACCTCTCGCCCGCCACCAGCGGATCCATCGAGTGGGTCAACGGCCACCAGCTCGTCTACCGGCATCCGACACTCCACACGGCGACGACATACGAAGTCATCCTCGAGTCGGGCTATCGCGACCTTGGCGGCAACACCTACACGCTTCGCCACCACTGGGCCTTCACCACGGAAGGTCCCCCCAACCTCGCAGGCTCCGCTCCCGCCAACGGTGACGGTGGGGTCGACACGTCGGCCTACCTGAGTCTTGATTTCACGCGCGCGATGGACCCCGGCACGTTGAAAAGCGCCCTGTCGATCAGTCCGACCGTTCCGTTCGAGGTCAGGCTCGATCCCAACGATGCACGCCGAGCCATCATCGCGCCCTCCCAGCTGCTCGTCGCACAGACCACCTACAAGCTCCTGGTGAACACCGCCGCCCTCGACGTGGACGGTAATCAGCTCGGCCACGATGGGACCCTTACCTTCAGCACCGGACCGCTGCAACAGCTGCATCACTGGATCGCATTCGCGACCGATGGCGTCGACGGTTCGCCGGGCGGTCTGTGGATCGTCAACGAGACGGGTTTTCCTCGCCAGCTGTTCGACCTCGGCGACGTGCGCACGTTCAACTGGTCACCTGGCGGCGACTCGCTGCTGATCGAGGACCAGAACGGCGCATGGTGGCAGTTCACGCCCGGTGGCACCACCGCGCGGCTGAGCTTCGAGGCGACCTGGGCGGCCGCGCTGGCCGCCGGCATGGGCTACGTCTATGTCGACGGCCTCGGAGTCCTGCACCGCCAGACCGCCGCTGGGGTTGACGACATCATCGCGACCGACATCGCCCAAGCTTCGGTCGCGCCTGATGGGCTTCGGGTGGCGTTCATCCACGCCAGCGCCGGCGTCACTGAGATCTGGGGTTACGACGTCGGCCTGCGCGCCCGCTACCAGCTCGCCATCGACACCGCTCCTGTGAGCGGCGTGGCATGGGATCCCGCGGGCAGGCGCATCGCGTACCTGCGCCAGGACCCCAAGGGAATGAGTCTCCGAGTCCGCAACCTGACGGGTGCGTCGACGACGACGACGCTCACGACAGGAGACATCGGCCGGCCGGCCTGGCTTCCGGACTCGACGCATCTGGTTTTCTCGGCCGCGGTCTCGACGTCGACCGGGGTCCTGCACAAGGCGTTCGTCGTCAACGTCGTATCGCCTCCGACCGCGCTCAGCCTGTCGTTGGGTCTGCCGTCAGATCCGATCGACGTGACCTCGCCCGTCTCATCGCCCGACGGGCACCAGATCGCCTTTTTGAGCGGGGACCAGGTCTGGCTGATGAACGCCGACGGCACCAGGCCCACGGCGCTGACGAGAGAAGACCCGCAGGCCTTTCCTTACTCTTGCCGGGCGCCGGCCTGGACGCGAACCTGAGCCCGCTCCACGACACCATCGAACAGGTCCTCGAGACGGTCAGCTGTCCGCGTCCAGGAAAAACGCTGCGCCAACAGCCGTCCCCGGCGGCCCATCTGCTGGGCCAACTCCGGATTGTCCAGCAGGCGGCCGATGCGTTCCGCGTAGGTGGCCGGATCGTGGGAATCGATGAGGTACCCGCTGACCTCGTCGCGAACGACTGAGCGCAGCCCCGTCACGCCAGATCCGACCACCGGGCGGCCGCACGCCTGGGCCTCCAGACCGACGAGTCCGAAAGATTCGCTGTAAGACGGCATCACGCAGACGTCCGCGGCCGAGTAGAAGTAGGGCAGCTCATGGTGCGCGACCGAGCCGAGGAAGTCGACACGGTCCCGCACGGCGGCGGCCGTCGCGATTGCCTTGAGCCGTTCCATCTCACTCTCGTCGCCGTCTTTACTGTCCTCGCCCAGGACCAGCAGGCGAACGTCATCGTGGGCCCGATCGCGCAGGAGTGCGAGGGCCCGGATTGCCACCTCGACCCCTTTCAACCGCTCGAGCCTGCCGACGAAAAGCAGCAGCCGGCCTGGCCCGTATCCGATCTTCCGCCGTGCCTCTTCGCGGTCGATCGGCTGGAACACCGAGAGGTCGACGCCGGGAGGGACCACAACGACGCGTTCCGGATCGGCTCCGTAGCCCTGGACCAGGTCGGTGGCCTCCTCGCCGGTCGACGCGATCAAGAGATCGGCCTGGCGAGAGATCTCTCCTTCCACCCGGATTCGGAGGGCCGGCTCGGCGTGGGCGCCCTCCGCAAGCGTTCGGTTCTTGACCAACCCCAGGGTGTGCGCGATGTGCGCCCAGCCCGCCGGCATCTGCGGCCTGAGGAGACAAGCGACCTCGCCCGAGAGCCAGTAGTGGGAGAACAACATGTCGTAAGAGCCTTCCCGTTCGGCGAACCCGAGGACCTGGTTCGCGAACGCAGGCACCTGGTCGTAGAGGCTGTATTTGTCGAGATCCCGTCCGGCGGGGAGGTAGATCACGCACGAGTTCGATGCGAGGAATTCCATCGCGGGGTCCGTCGGGCCCCTGCGGGTGAAGACGTCGGTGGCGATGCCGCGCTCGCTGAACGCCGCACAGATCTCGCGGACGTACACGTTGAGTCCACCGTTTGCGTTCTGGCCCAGCGAGGCCGTGGGCGAGGTGTGCATGGCAATGACCGCGATCCGCCGTGCGGAGCGGTCGGAGATCAGGCGGGTGGTCTCAGCCACGGTACGCCGATCTCGCGTCAAGCCAGCGTCTCGAGACGCAGCAGAATGCGGAACGGGAGACCGGCGAACAGGAAGCCATAAGAACTTAAACGTACGAGCTTCCTTGCTATTCCCGCTCGAAACCGGTCCGAACCGGCGGATATGATTTGGCCTAGATGCGAGTCAGCAGAGGCCTCCTCCTGGCGCTCGGAATACCGGCCTTTTTCATCCTGACCGGCATCTCCACCCTTGCCGACACCTCCCCGTCGCCTTCGGCCGGTTCGACGGCAAGCGGGGCGACCGCGCTGCCGGGCGATCCGGATAAGGGGGCGACCCTGTACGCGCAGAACTGCGCCACCTGCCACGGCTCGAGCTTGGAGGGCGGAATCGGTGCGGTGCTCAACCCCATCGAAAAATTGCCGGGGGTGCCGAACACCCTCGATCCCAACTTCCTGATCGAGATCATCACCAACGGCCGGCAACCGCAAGCCGGTGACCCCAAGCAAACCCCGATGCCTGCCAAAGGCGGCAACACCAAGCTCACCGAGCAGGACGTCAAGGACCTCGCGGCTTTCATAATCCAGCAGAACCACATTCCGGGCGGCGGCGCGCTGTCACCTGGTGAGCTGGCCAAGCGGACCATCCTCTGGGTGAGCATCGCGATCATCGGCATGGGCTTCATCACGTACCTGCTGGCCACCTACAACATGCGATGGATCGCGCGCCGGTCAGCGGCGCGACGCAAGTAACCCAAGCAGTCTCCCTCTATCCGACCCCTGCCGGCGGCGCGCCGCGCGTCCTCATTCTTTTCAGCGACACGGGCGGCGGCCATCGCGCCGCGGCGCGAGCACTGACCGACGCGCTCAAGCTGCTTGACCCGACCTGCGTCGTCACCGTCGCCGATCCTCTGATCGGGCAGGGGCCCACCATCGTGCGGCGACTCGCCTCTCTCTACTCACCGGTCATCAGCCGGTCGCGCGCGGCCTGGGGCGCGGTCTATCACTCGAGCAACACAAAGCCGACGTTCGCGGCAATCCGTGCCGTGTTCGGTCCGGGCGTGCGCAAGATCGTGCAGCAGCTACTCCGGCAGCACGACCCGGATGTGGTCCTCTCGGTCCATCCGCTCTTGAACCACATCGCCCACCAGGCGATCCGGAAGAGTGGCCGGCCGCGCGCGCTGATGACGGTGATCACCGACCTGGTCGACTTCCACCGGGGGTGGACGTTCAGCCAGGCCGATCTGGTGGTCGCCCCGACCGAAGAGGCGAGGAAGGTGGCGCTGCGGCGCCGGGTGCCCGCCGACCGCGTGAAGCTGCTCGGCTTGCCCGTCGATCTGCGATTCCGGCCGCCGGCGCCAGGCGAGAAGCAGGCGCTGCGGCGCCGTTTCGGGCTTGATGAGCATCGATTCACCGTCCTCGTGATGGGCGGCGCGGCGGGTGTCGGGCACCTGGCAGCGCAGGTCCGCAGCCTGGCCGAGGGCGCACACCCGTGGCAGCTCGTCGTCGTGTGCGGGCGTAACGAGAAGCTGCGGCGGCGGCTCACCGAGATCGAGGCGTCGACCCCGATGCTGGTGCTCGGCTTCGTCGATTACATGCCCGAGCTGATGCGAGCGTGCGACCTCGTCGTCACCAAGGCGGGGCCCGGCGCGATCGCCGAGGCCCTGGCCACCGGCCTGCCGCTTGTCATCACCGGGTTCTTACCGGGACAGGAATCGCCGAACGTCGATTTCGTCGTCGGTTCGCGGATCGGCGCCTTCGCACCGAAGGAGGAAGACCTCCTCGACGAGGTGCGGGTGATGGCTGAGGGTGGGCCGACGTGGCGGGAGATGTCGGCCAAGGCGGAGGACATGGCGCACCCGTACGCGTCGTCGGACATAGCACGGGAATGCCTCCTGCTGGCGGAACGCTACAGGGCGTCGGTGCAGGCGAGCCGGTAGGGACACAGGCGGCAACGGCGCCGCTCCGGTCGCGATTCGAATCGCCCAGCCCTGACGCCATCGGCCACCCGGCTGCCCTCGACCTCCGCGTCGTGCACGATTGCGCCGACGCCATCCACCTGCACCGATTCGCCGGACGCCAGGTACACGACCTCCAGCTGCAGCGGCTCTAGGTGCAGCGCGCCGGTCGCGCCGAGCGCGTAAAGGGCCACCTGCAGATCCCGCCGCCGGCGTGCGATCGGCCGGCCGCTTTTGTAGTCGATGATCCTCCAGCCTTCGCCCGTCCGATCGATGCGGTCGATGATGCCGTGGAGCTTCCATCCGTCGACGGCGACGTCGAAGGGCTGCTCGAGATACGCGGGAACCGGATCGAACCCGCCTCGCACGCGATACGCCTCGAGCTCCGCGATCCCGTTGCGTTTGAAAGCGGGCGCTCTCCGCGGGTCCGGAAACGCGGTGGCGTTCCAGACCTGCTGATGAATAGACTTCAGGCTCCGTGCGCTGATCGGCCGGCCTTGCTTGCGCAGCTCGCCCGCGCGACGCAGCACCTCATGAAGGATGACGCCGTGCACCGCCTCTGCGCTCTGCACGACCGGCAGCCGCTCGACGTGGCGATACCAGTACTGCCGTGGGCAATCCTGGTACGCACTGATCGCGCTGTACGAAAGGTGGACGTCCCCGCCGTGACCATTGACGACGGCCGGCGCCGCCGGCGATGCAGTCGAAGCGACCTGGGTCTCGACCACGACGCGAGGCCCCGCCTCTCGCACCTCGTTGAGGAAGCGGCTTTCCCGCCAGCGACGCCCTCCTTCGTAATGCGTTGCACGAGTGAGATAGAGGCGACGGCGCGCGCGCGTCATCGCCACGTAGAGAAGGCGCCGCTCTTCCGCGATCACATCCTCCCGGCCGCGGACGAGCGGCTCGAGCACTGCCGGCGGCAGCTCGAACCTCGGCGAACGTGACGACTGGGGCAGGCGACCTTCGACGAGCGCCGGCACGAACACGGCGTCGAACTCGAGACCCTTCGACTGGTGAATCGTCATCACCTGGATCGCGTCGGCTGCCTCAACCTGAGCCGGCGCTTCGTCTTCGCCGGACAGCAAGACAAGGTCGAGATGCCGCATGTAGGCGTCGAGCGAGTGGTCGGCTGCGGTTTCGCAGAACTCGCCGATGATCTCGGCAAACCGGCTCACGTTGGCGGCCGCGCCCGGCAGCCCACCTGCGTAACCCGATTGCTCCATCAGCTCGAAAAACAGATCGCGCACATCGAGCTGATTCGCCGCGCCCGCAAAACGCTCGAGCAGCGGTTGCAGTGCGGCCGCGGCGGGTCGGGCGAGGGCGACCAGGTCGGCAGGATCGCGGATCACGCGCAGCATCGCGATCAGATCTTTGATCTCCGGCTGGTCGTGGAAGCCGTGGCCGCCTATCACCACGTGAGGTAGACCGTGCGCGGCAAGTGCCGCCGCGATCGGCCGCGCGATTGCATTGGTGCGACACAGCACCGCGATCGAGGAGAGCGAAATCCCGGCCCCGACCAGGACCTCCGCCTCACGCGCGATGGCCGTCGCTTCGGAGGTCGAGTCGGGGCACTCCCACATCTGCACCGCCGGTCCGCTCTGCTGCCCCCGCAGCTGTTTGCCCAGCCGGTCAGGGTTGTGGTCGATCAAAGCGGCCGCCGCGGAGACGATGCGTCGCGAGCTTCTGCGGTTCCGTCCGAGGGTGATGGTGCCCGCCCCCGGGAAGCTGCGGACGAACCGCTCCAGGCTCGCCCGCGACGCGCCCCGGAACCGGTAGATGGACTGGTCGTCGTCACCGACCACGAAGGGGTCCGCGCCGCCGGCGATCAGCTCCACCAGCCGCTCCTGTGTCAGGTTCAGATCCTGGTATTCATCCACGAGCACGTGCGGGTATCGCTCGGCGTAGCGGCGCAACACGGCGGGATTCTTCTCGAAGAGCCTGACCGCCAGCAGGAGAAGGTCGTCGAAATCCAGCAGGCGCTGCTTGCGACACTCCCCCTCGTACGCGCGAAACAGCTTCACGCACGCGCGCATTAGGGCCGCCCGCTCAGGGTCGTCGGCCGAGTCAGCCCAGGCCGCCAGGCGGCCAATCCCCACGAGCTCCTGCTTCATGCGCTCGAACATCTGCAGGACAGGCGCGACAAGATCGTCCGGGCGCTCGTCGCCGGTCAATGCCGCGTCGCCGATGCTCCACATCAGCTCGCGGGCGAGGATCCAGCGGTCGGCGCCGGTCAGGATGCGAAATCCGGAAGGCACCCCGATCGACTTGCCATCCTCACGCAGCCAGGACAGGGCGATCGAGTGAAAGGTCCCGACCGAGGACGCCGGGCCATCGATCAGGCCTTCGATGCGTTCGCGCATCTCGCGCGCCGCGCGTTCGGTGAAGGTCATGACGAGGATCGCGTCTGGCGACACCCCGCGGGCGACCAGGCGGCGGAAGCGCTCCGCGATGACCGCCGTCTTACCGGTCCCCGCGCCGGCCACCACGCGGACCGGCCCCCCGCCGAGCGCGGCGGCTTTCTGCTGCTCGAGGCCCAGCTTCACGAGGGCGTTGACCGGCCGATCCGGACCCGCAACGTCCGCACCTTGCGGCCCAGCTCCGGCTGGTTGAGGCGGGCGAGAATCGTCTCTGCGTCCAGCCTCAGCTGGTGGGCGAGCGCGGGACTGGAGGTGGTGACCAGGAGGGTGCCCGCGCGAAGCTCGACCTCATCGCACAGGTGGGCCACGTCGGGCCCGAGCAGCACTCGAAAAGCGGCCGCCACCTGCCCGCCCAGGAGGCGCGCCCCGCCGGGCTGGCGGCGCATGACTCTCGGCAGAATATTGCCCAACTTATCCACAGGCCTCGATCCTTCCCCCGTTCACGGTCCAGACCATCGCCCGCGCGATCAGATCCGGCGGAAAGGGTCCTGCTTCGACTGACGTGATGATCACCTGGCCGCCCGCGGCAACCTCCGCCAGAAGGGCGGCACGACGGTCCCCGTCGAGCTCTGAAAGCACGTCGTCGAGCAAGAGCACCGGCCGCTCACCCGTGCGAGCCTGGATAAGTGCCGCCTCGGCCAGCTTCAGGCTGACCACCGCGGTGCGCTGCTGGCCCTGCGAACCGTACGAGCGTGCCTCCCGACCGTCGAGAATGACGACGAGGTCGTCGCGATGCGGGCCGACGCTGGTCGACCCTCGTCTCAGGTCTTCGCCCAGGGAGTTATTCACAGCCTCGGCCAGGTTTTCCGGAGGCCCCTCGTACCGGATTTCGAGGCTTTCGCCGGACGCGATTTCGGCGTGGCACCTCGCCGCCTCGGGGGCAAGCTGGACGACTGCTTTCGCCCTCGCGGCAACGATCTCTGCGCTCACCTGGACGAGCTCCTGGTTCCAGGCGTCGAGCATGTCCTCGCCGCCCTGCCCGGAGGCGATTCGCTTGAGCAGGCTGTTGCGCTGCTCGAGCACGCGGCGGAGGCCGGCGAGCGCGCGGGCGTAACCCGTCTCGACCTGGACGAGCATCTGGTTGAGGAACCGCCGGCGAAGCTCGGGACCCGCCTTGATCAGGCCAAGGTCGTCGGGCCAGAAGAGGGCGACCCTGAAATGACCGGGCAGGTCGACGGCGCGACGCCGAGCCCCGTCGACTTCGATGACGCGTCGCGTTCGTTCGCCTTCGACCGCCAGGGTGATGGCGATCTCGCGCCGGCTGGCGCCGGTTTCGACCTCGGCCTCGATCCGCGAGCCGGGCCCGATCGGTCCGACCAGCTCCGACTCCCGGCGAGCTCGCGGCGATGCCGATAGAGCAAGCATCGCGACAGCCTCCAGGAGGTTTGTCTTGCCCTGCCCGTTCGCGCCGATGAAAACGTTGAGGCTCGGTCCCGGGGCGAGGTCGAGCTGCGCGTAGTTGCGGTGGTTCTTGAGCTGAAGCCGGCGAAGGCGCACCTCGTTCCAGTGCGCTTACGACATGGCCACCCGCACGGGCATGATCACGTAGAGGTAGTGCTCCTTGCCCGGCGGTCGCATAAGCCCCGGGCTGAGAGGTCCGTCGAACAGCAGCTCGACCTCATCCTCTCCGATCACTCCGAGGGCGTCCAGGACGTAGCGGGCATTGAACGCGATCTGGATGTCAGAACCATCGACCTCCGCCGCCATCTCGGCCTTGCTGTCACCAACCTCGTTGGTGGTCGCCGAGAGCACCAGAGCGCCGGATTGCGCCTTGACCCGGATGACGTTGGCGCTGTCGCGCGCGAAAAGAGACACGGCGCGCACCGTCTGGGTGAGCTCGGCAGTCGAGACCTTGACTGTGGTCGAGCTCTTGCTGGGGATAACCTGTGAGTAGTTTGGATACTTTCCGTCGATGAGCCTGGAGGTCAGCTCCGAGCTTCCGGCTCGGAAGAAGACCTGGTTGCGGGCTTTGGAGATGATGACCTCGACCTTGCCCGGCTCGCCCTTCAGAACCCTCGACAGCTCCGCCAGCGCGCGCGCCGGCACGATCAGGCTCGCCTCCAGGTCGGTCGGCCCCGCGGCGGCCAGCTTCCGCACAGCGAGTCGGTGACCATCCGTCGCGGCAAGCGTCAGGTTCCCGCCCTGGACCTGCACCAGCACGCCTGTCAGGACCGGACGAGCCTCGTCGGTGGAGGCCGCCATCTGGGTCTGCTCCACCGCGCCGACCAGGTCGTCCAGCGCAACCTCGAGCCGGTCTCCCTCATCGGGCCGCGGGCCGGGCGGAAACTCCTCGGCCTCGATGCACTTGATGTGGGTGTCGAATCGTGCGCACCGGAGGGCCAGCGACTGGGTGGCCGGATCCAGCGTCATCTCGAGGTCGTCATCGGGCAGGGTGCCTACGAAGTCGGTGAGCAAGCGCGCCGGCGCGGTCGTCGAGCCTTCGACTGAGACCTCGGCGGGGACGAGCTTCCGGATCCCAATCTCCAGGTTGGTTGCTGTGAGCGCGAGTCCGTCCGATGTCGTCTCGATGAGGATGTTGTTGAGAATCGGCAGCGTGGTCCGGCTCGAGATGGCGCGGGACACGACCTGCAGCGCTTGACCCAGGACCGCAGGCCTGCAGGTGACCTTCATTTGAGCAGTCAGAACTTTGGCATTCACGACAGTTGTCCCCCGTTGAAAGAGATTCTCTTTATAGAAGCTATCCGTAACCGATAACAGTAAGCGCTGTGCAGACTGTGGATGTCGAGATCATTTACAGATCGAAATGCTCGGTGGATAAGGTCTGGGTAATCGTAGAAGGGACCACGATGTGCTGTTGATTCGCTGGGGAGGAAGTGGCCGCCGGCGGTCCATACCACCCGCGTACCCGGCCGGTTCTCAAAACCTGTGGAGATGCTCACTGGACGTAGAGCTTTTCGCGAATGGCCTGCACTTCGTAACGAAGGCGCTCGTCTTCCTTCAGCTCGTTGGCGATCTTCTCGATCGAGTGCAGCGCCGTGGTGTGGTCGCGACCACCGAAGGCCTTTCCGATGGCAGGGAGTGAAGAGGGTGTTTCCTCGCGCACCAGGAACATCGCGACTTGGCGTGGAAAGACGATGTGCTTGTCCCTCCGTTTGCCCTTCATGTCTTCGAGCGTGACGTTGTAGTAGTCGGCGACCAGGGCCTGGATGCGCTCCACGTTGATGGGCTTGCGTGTGCCGGCGGGGATGATGTCGGAGAGAAGGCGCGCGGCCTCGTCCTCATCGACCTGCCGCTGATGCACCGCCGCGAAAGCCTGGACGCGCGTCAGCGCGCCCTCGAGCTCGCGGATGTTGCGCTGGACTTTGTGTGCGATGAAGTTGAGGACTTCCTCGGGGATGAGGCTGCCGTTGGCGCCGAGCTTGGAGTGGAGGATGGCGAGCCGCGTCTCGAAGTCGGGTGGCTGGATGTCAGCGATCAAGCCCCACTCGAACCTCGAACGCAGGCGGTCCTCCAGCGTCGGGATTTCCTTGGGCGGACGGTCCGACGAGATGACGATCTGTTTGTTGATCTCGTGCAGTGCGTTGAACGTGTGGAAGAACTCTTCCTTGGTCCGGTCCTTCCCCGCAAGAAACTGCACGTCGTCGATGAGCAGCACATCGACCGTCCGGTACTTGTGGCGGAACTCTCCCATCCGCGCCGTGGCGATCGAGCTGATCACTTCGTTGGTGAACTGCTCGGAGGTCAGATACACGACACGCTTGCGTGGAAAGCGGTCGTGGACCTCATGTCCGATCGCGTGCATGAGGTGCGTCTTGCCCAGCCCGACTCCTCCGTAGAGGAAGAGCGGGTTGTAGCTGTCACCGGGCGCCTCAGCAACAGCTTTCGCTGCGGCGTGCGCGAACTGCGAGTTGTGACCGACAACGAAGGATGAGAACCGGAAGCGCGCGTTGAGCTCCGAGGGTGCGACGGTCGCAGTCTCGGCGACTGCTTCGACGCCGTTCTCGTGCCCCTTGTCGCCGTGGTCGTCGTCGCCGTCGAACAAGGTGTGCGCCGGCCGGTGCCCGGACGGAGCAATCACAAAATCAATGTCGACCTCGGAACCGGTGACCGCCTGCAGCGTCTCCTGGATGAGGCCCGAGAAGCGGTCCTCCAGCCAGTCCTTGGCGAGCTTGCTCGGCACTCCGATGCGGAAAGTTCCTCCGTCGGCCGAGACCACGGAGGTGTTCTTGAGCCACATGTCGTAGGTCCGCTTGGCGAGCTGAAACCGCAGCTCCTCCTGCACCTGCGACCAGATCTGGTCCTGGTTCACCCCACCACCTCCTTTCTGCCGAGCCACGGCCTGTGGATCGGTCCTAACCGGCCTGTGGAGCGCAAGCGCGCGCCATCTGCAAATCCTGTGGACAAACTGGGGCCAACCGTTATGTCGTCGGTGATTCCGCGCCCGCCCGGGCGGCGACCACAAGATCGCGCTCCGGGCGACCACGGATTCAACCGAAGCTCCTCGAGCATGAGCTCCGCCTCCTTGGTGCCTGTGGAAAAGAACGGACCGGATTTCCACAGGCTGGCGGCCCCGACCCGTCCGAAATCCCCTATCCGGTCGTTCCCGAAATATGGAAGCGGAGCTGTATGACTAAGTGTTGCTTAGCTTGTAACGATTAGTGGGACCGAGTGATGGAATTTGTACTGGGATGCGAAATCGACGCATTGGCCCGGCTACTTCCGGGCGGGGACTATAACACTGGCCTGTGGATACCGCAAGGCCGTAATCCGAACGATGAAGTGATAGGGCCGGTATCACAAGGCGCGCGCCGGGCCTCCGCTACACTGGCCCGATCAAAAGGACGTATCAACCAAAGAAAAGATATCGCCGGCGCGTGCACGGATTCCTGCGCCGGATGAGCTCGCGTGGCGGGGCTCGGGTGCTCCGCAATCGCCGCCGCAAGGGCCGAGAGCGGCTGGCCTCTTAGGCCGGCTCGCCGTGCCGTGGAGAGGCCTGCGCGGCTTCGCCGGCGATCGGAGTTCCAGTCGGCGATCAGCGGCAAGCGCTTTCATTCCGGTCCGGCGATGGTCGGATTCGCGGTGGCGAGCCAGGCCGCGGGGAGCCGGATCGGGGTGACCGTGAGCCGGAAGATCCGCAGCGCGGTCGAGCGCAACCGGGCGCGCCGGCGTCTGCGGGAGGTCGCGCGGCTTCATATGCTCGGACCTGGTTCGCCCTTGAGCCAGGTGGGAATACGATATGACGTGGTCCTGATCGCCCGCCCGGCGGCGCTCGAGGTTTCGTTCGCCGACCTGAAGGCGGAGGCTTCGCTGGCTGCGCTCAGGCTCTCACGAATAAAGCCATGACGAAGCCATGACCAAGCTCTTCTTGCTGTTGATCCGCGGTTATCAATTGTCCTTGTCCAGGATCCTGCCCCCGTCGTGCCGCTACTACCCGTCGTGCTCGCACTACACGTACGAGGCGATCGATCGGTACGGCTGGCTCAAGGGCGGATGGATGGGGACGCTACGCATCGCTCGCTGCCACCCCTTTGCCCGGGGCGGCTACGACCCGGTGCCCTGACAGGAGTCCAAGCCATCTTTCTCAGCTCCCCCTTCGACCTCCTGAAGCCGATTCACGACGCGTGGTGGGCCATCTTCGGCCTCACGCTGCAGACAGCGCTCTCGTTCATCTACAGCCACCTGGTGGGAGTCCAGATCGTCGCGACGATCGGCGCGTACGGAGTCGCGATCATCGTGCTGACCGTCGTCATCCGCCTGCTCCTTGCCCCGCTCCAGCAGTTCCAGCTGATCACCCAGCGCAAGGCCATGGTCGAGCAACGCAAGCTCGCGCCCCAGCTGGCCGAGCTGACCAAGAAGTACAAGAAGGATCCGCAGCGGCTGAACACGGAGCGGATGAAGATGTACCAGGAGCACGGCGTCAATCCTCTGGGCCAGTTCGTGGGCTGCCTGCCGATGGTGGTGCAGATGCCGGTGCTGATCGCTCTCTACTACGTGTTCACCGGTTTCGCGCGCAGTCACGACGTGATCGCGCACTTCCTTTTCATTCCGAACCTGAATGACAACCCCAACCATCACCTGCTGATCGCAGGGCTCCCTTACCTTCCCGCTCCGGCCTACCTGGTGTTCCCCCTGCTGGCCGCGATCACGACGTTCATCCAGTCGAAGATGCTGCAGATGCCGCCCTCGCTCAATCCGACGGACCAGGAACAGCAGCAGCAGCAGATGCAGCGAACGATGGTGCTGATCTCGCCGCTGATGATCGGTTGGTTCGCGCTCAACGTCCCCGCCGGCCTGGGCCTTTACTGGTTTGTCGGGAACTGCGTAAGTATCATTCAGCAGAGCTTCGTGGTCGGGTGGGGCCAGCTCTGGCCGTCGCGGGCCAAACCTATTCCGGGAGCGCCGCCTTTGGTGCCCAACAAGGGCCCCACCGCAATTCAAAAATCGACCCCTCAGAAGAACGGACCGGCCCCGAACGGGACGAAGTTGAACCGGACCAAAAAGCCCAAGAACCGGGCTCCAAAACAAGGCAAGGAGAGTGAACGCACGTGAACTCCGCTGAAGGCCGCGGTCGCACCCTGGACGAGGCGGTCGACGCCGCGCTGATCGAGCTTCAGGAGAGCCGCCGCCACGTAGACGTGAAGATCCTCAGCGAAACACCGGAGGAGACGGTGGTCGAGGTCACCGTGATCGACCAGACCGCGCCTTCGATGGGGATCGCGCCCGCGCCGGCCAACGGCAAGGGGGAGCTGGCGCGAAGCCTGGTCGAAGGACTGCTCAAGCACATGGGCGTCAGGGCCCAGGTCAGCGTGCGGACCGGCGCCGACCCGATCACGCTCGACATCAGCGGCCGCGATCTCGGTGGCCTGATCGGCTGGCGCGGCGAGACCCTTCGCGCGCTGCAGTCGGTGACCAACGTCATGGTCGGCAAGCATCTCGCCGAGGGCGAGCGTGTGATCGTCGACGTCGAGCGCTACCGGCAGCGGCGAGAGCACACAGTGCGCGAGATCGCCATGCGGGCTGCGCGCCAGGTGAAGATGACCGGCGATGCGATCACCCTCGACGCGATGCAGCCGTTCGAGCGGCGAGCGATTCACCTCGCCCTCGAAGGGGACCCCGACGTGACCAGCTCCAGCATCGGCGAGGAGCCGGAAAGGCGCGTCGTCGTCGGCCCGCGCAAGCCGGGTGGAGAGTAACGGAGGTTCGACATCGCGCCGGGCCGCCGCGGAGCGGATCCGCAAGGCGATCGCGCTGGTCAACTCGGTCGCTGACGAGGCCGGCGACGAGGAGATAACGCCGACCGAGATCGCGGAGGCGATTCGCGATTGCCTTGAGATGAGCGAGGTCGACCTGGTGCCCAATGTGCGGCGGTACCTGGGCGAGGCGCTGGACGCGGTCTCCGACGGCATGCCGGCAGACTTCGTGGCCATGACCCTGTACGCGGCGCTCGGCGCTTTGCGTGAGGGCGCTTAATCGGCGGTCTCCGGCCCGGCCGTTCCTATACTGACCAGTCCATGCCACCTCCCCATCGAGTCCATCAGCTGAATGGGGGAGCACGCATGGTGGTCGAGTCGATGCCGGAGCGGCATTCGGCGAGCGTCGTGCTGATGTTTGCCGGAGGCTCGAGGCTCGAGGACGAACGTCTCGCCGGCGTGTCGCACTTCATCGAGCACCTGTATTTCAAGGGAACGAACCGGCGGCCTTCTTCGAAGGAGATCGCCGACGCGATCGAGGGCGTTGGCGGATTCATCAACGCATCCACCGACAAAGAGCTCACCGCCTACTGGGCGCGCGTCCCGTCCGAGCACATGGAACTCGGTCTGGACGTCCTCTTCGACATCGTGGCCAACTCCCGACTTGATCCGGCCGATGTCGAGCGCGAGCGGATGGTGATCCTGGAAGAGCTCCGGATGTACCAGGACCAGCCGCAGGATTACGTCCAGAACCTCTTCGAAGAGCTGATCTGGCCCGACCATCCTCTGGGCCGCGACATCGCAGGGACGGAGGAATCGGTTTCCCGCTTGAATCGTGAAGACATCCTCGAGTACGCAGACGCCCACTACAGGCTGCCCAACCTGGTCATCGGAGCGGCGGGATCGCTCGACGAGGAACGGACGCTGGCTGAAGTGATGCATGGTCTGTCGCTGCGGCCGGGGCTGAATGGCGTATCGCCTGCGCTGTCGCCGGCCGAGCTGACCAGTCCTCGCGTGCTGGTTCGCCGGCGCGATACGGAGCAGGCGCACATCTGCCTCGGCGTGCGCGCTCTCAGCTACGTCCATCCGGACCGCCACGCGCTGGACCTTCTCAACACCGTGCTCGGCGAGGGCATGAGCTCCCGCCTCTTCTTGAACATTCGCGAGCGTCTTGGCCTTGCTTACGACGTGCACAGCTTCACGCAGAAGCATCGCGACACCGGCTACATCGGCGTGTACATCGGGGTCGATCCGAAGAAGGCGGTCGATGCGGTGAACGCGGTGATGGGGGAGCTGAGGAGTCTCAGCGAAAACGAGGTCGCGCCCGAGGAGCTGGCGCGGGCCAAGGAGTTCACCAAGGGTCGCCTGAGGCTCGAGCTCGAGACGACCAACGGCGTGGCCTTCTGGCTCACGTACCAGGAGCTGCTTCTCGGGGGGATCAAGACGATCGAAGAAGAGCTCGCGTTGGTTGACGCGGTGACCAGCGCGGACATGAAGCGAGTCGCGGACGATGTCCTGAGCGCGCCGGTTCAGATGGCGGTGATCGGGCCTTTCGCGCGCGACAGCGCGTTTAGGCTCGCGATCGGGGCGTGAGCCGCTAGTTCGCCGCGGTCGCA
>VBHJ01000143.1:18395-45608 GCA_005887685.1 Chloroflexota bacterium
GGACCGAAGAAACGTGAATCCTGCGAGCGATTGCGGTTGTCGCCCATGACGAAGTAATCGTTTGGAGGCATCACCTCTCCATCAGATCCGTTGGTCGGGTAATTGTTGTCCGTGACCCATGCCTCCGGCAGGTAAGGCTCGTCCAGCCGGTGGCCGTTGATGTACACGACGCCGCTGCGGATCAAGAGCTTCTCGCCCGGCAGGGCGATGACGCGCTTGATGAAGTCCGTCGAGTTGCTCGTCGGAGGCCGCAGGATGATGATGTCGCCGCGCTGTGGCGCATGCAGCCGGTAGTCGACCTTGTTCGCGATCAGATAGTCGTTGTTGTCGAGCGTCGCCCACATCGAGAGTCCCTCGACGTGGACCGCCTGAACCGCAAAGCTGATGCCTACATACAGGATGACCGCGAGGACGATGACCTCGAGGAGTTCGCGCAACAGCGATGCCACGGCGGAGCGTTCGCTCGAGGCGGCGCCAGCCGCTGGTTGTTGTTGGGCGGCCATGCGTCTCAGGAAAGGAGCTTAGCGCAGACCCGTTCGAGCTCTTCCCGACTCGAATAGCGCAGCTCGATCTTGCCGCGATTGAGACTGCCGCTGACTTTTATCGCGAGGCCGAGGCTCGATTCGACGTCGGCTGCGATGGCGCGCAGCTCGGACGACGAGTCGGCGTGACGGCGGCGGCGGGGACGGTACGTTCTGACCCAGTTCTCGGTCTGCCGTACCGAGAGGTGTCGGGCGACCACGACTTTCAGTCCATGCTCCTGCGCGGGCTGACTCTCTAGCGCGATGAGCGCGCGCGCATGTCCCGCGCTGATGATCCCGGATGCGACCGCCGACTGCACCGCCGCGCATCCACCGAGCAGGCGCAGCGACTGGGTGACTGAGACACGATGCTTGCCGAGACGCTGTGCGACGTCCTCGTGAGTGAGGCCGAACTCGTCGATGAGCCGGCGCAGGCCGCGAGCTTCTTCGATCGCGTCGAGGTCGGTGCGATGCAGGTTCTCGATCAGCCCGAGGACGAGCTGTTCGTCATTTCCGGCTTCGGTGCGAACCACCGCCGGCACGGTCTCCAGCCCGGCGAGCCGCGCCGCGCGCCAGCGGCGCTCGCCCGCGATCAGCTCGTAACCGTCAGCGAGCCGCCTGACCAGCAACGGTTGCAGGACGCCGTGGAGCCGAATGGATTCCGCCAGCTCACCGAGGGGCTCCGCATCGAAGCGCGACCGGACCTGCTGGCGAGAGGGTCGGATCTGGTCCACCGCGATCATCTGCGGCACCAGCGCTTCGCCTTCTTTCGACATCGGGATCAGGGCATCGAGTCCGCGTCCGAGTCCGCGCGGTCTGGGTTGGCTCATCGTTCAAGCAGCTCCTTCGCGAGCGCGCGGTACGCAGCCGCGCCTCGGCATGTGGGGTCGTATTCGAGCACGGACTTGCCGTGACTGGGCGCTTCACTCAGTCGCACGTTGCGCGGTATCAACGTCTCGAGGACGTGGTGCGGATGCGAGCGGCGCACCGACTGCAGGACGTCCCAGGCAAGTGTGGTCCGCGCGTCAAATTGCGTCATCAAGATGCCGGCGATCGCCAGCTTCGGGTTGAGGCGGGACCGCACCAGCTGATGGGTGTACATGAGATGGCGGAGTCCCTCGAGCGCGAAGTATTCGCACTGGGTCGGGATCAACATGCTCGTCGCGGCGACCAGGGCGTTGAGGGTCAGGAGGCCGAGCGACGGCGGACAGTCGACGATCACGATCTCGACCCCGGACGGTATGAAGGAGAGGGCCTTGCGGAGCAGGTGCTCCCGCTCGGGCATGGTTGCCAGCTCGATCTCGGCGCCGGCGAGGTCGATGTTGGCAGGGATCAGCGTCAGGCCGGTCTCGCCCGTCGGCTGGGCGACCTCCTCGATGCTTGCCTCCCCGATGAGCAGTTGGTAGACGTTCAACCGCGCCCTGGCCGGGTCCAGGCCGAGGCCTGACGTCGAGTTGGCCTGCGGGTCCAGGTCGACGAGCAGGGTGGGGTGCCCGAGCTCGGCGAAGGCAGCCCCCAGGTTGATGGCCGTGGTCGTCTTGCCCACGCCGCCTTTCTGGTTGACCACCGCCACGATGGGTGCAGCTTTGGTGGCCAATATGTTGGGCCTGGCCTCGCTGATGGATCCTACATCTGGTGCCATCGTTGGAAATTCTATGTCCGGGTCGCCCGGATGGCCAGCCGTCCTGTTAAGGACTCGTGGCCGCCGCGGGCCTGCGCCGGCTGATCCACAGACCGTAGCCCGCGGCCGCGATCAGGGCCAGCTCGATGGCCACCGCGATGAAAAAGAACGCACCCGAAAGACCGATGCCAACCAACAGGTTGTAGCCGGAGTGGCAGGCAACCGAAGCTGTGGTGCTCATGTACTTGCGGATCAGGCCCAGCCCGATCGCCAGCGCGAAGACCGCGAGCGTGGCGAACGAGAGCGCGTACTGCGTATGGATCGACGTGAAAAGCACCGCCGTCGCCGCCAGGCCAAGCCGCGGCTGGAGGGCTCCCCGGAACAACACCTCTTCGCAGATCCCGGGAAGAAAGGCGAGCGCCACGATGCCAACGGCACCGAGCTGGCCGTAGATGTGCTGCGTCGTGACGTCGACGCGTTCGGTGACTCCGGGCGTCAAGACCTGGCCGAGCAAGAGCATCGCAATCGCGAAGGCCACAAAGAGGCCGACGGCGGCGAGCGCGATTGCGATATGCCACCAGGCGGGGCGGACCAGGCCGAGGCGCACCGCGGTTTGACCGACGTTGCGCCGGATGATGAGTCCGACCCCGGCCACGGCCAGGATGAACAGAGGAACCTCGTTGAAGGCGATCTCGGCGACGGTGATCGACGGTTGAGCCTGCAACGAGGCGAGAACGTCGGTGAACACCGTCTGGACGGCTGAAAAGCCGAACAGGATGACAGCGAGCGTGAAGGCATATGCGTGGACCGGGTTGTCGGGGTCGAAAGGCAGGAACGTTGCGAGCCGCCGGCGGATTGGCCTGAGGGCAAAGGCCCCCGCGCCCAACCCCGTGACGATGATCCCGGCGTCGAACCCAACCCTCGCCTGCTGGGACAGGTCCCTGGAGACCAGCGGCGCCAGGCCGGCGAGATCCACCACCCCGTAAGCGCAAAAGACACCCGCGGTCGACCCGCACAGGACCACCGCCGCCATCCCCGCCCACGATTTGCCCACGGCGAAGTTGGCCGTGATGATCAGGGGCAGCAGCGTCAGCAGGAGCGCAGAGTTAACCCAGTCGAGGACGGGGGTTCCGCTCAGTCGGTCGTGGAACCTTTCTGCGGACGCGGTGCCGCCGGCGCTCCGTCGGAGCTTCGGCCCAGGTCGATCAGCGGCCGGATCAGCTCGATCGGCAGCGGCAGGATGATCGTCGTGTTCTTCTCGGCGCCGATCTCGACCATCGTCTGAAGGAACCGGAGCTGCAGCGCGCCCTGCTGGGAGGAGATCACCTGCGCGGCGTTGGCCAGGGTCTGCGAAGCCTGGAACTCACCGTCGGCGTTGATGATCTTCGCGCGCTTCTCGCGCTCGGCCTCGGCTTGCTTGGCCATCGCGCGCTGCATGGTCTGCGGCAGCTCGACGTCCTTGATCTCGACCGTCGAGACCTTGATGCCCCAGGGCTCGGTCTGCTCGTCGATGATCTTTTGCAGGTTCTGGTTGATCCGATCGCGCTCGGCGAGGAGCTCATCGAGCGACGACTGACCCAGCACAGCGCGAAGCGTGGTCTGTGCGATCTGCGAGGACGCGTTGATGTAGTTCAGGACCTGGACCACGGCTTTGCGCGCGTCGACGACCTGGAAGTAGATGACGGCGTTGACCTTGGCCGTCACGTTGTCCTTGGTGATGATCTCTTGCGGCGGCACCTCCAGCGTGATCACCCGCAGGTCGATCTTGACCAGGCGGTCGACCCCGAACGGGATGATGAAGAAGAGCCCGGGTCCTTTGAGCGCGATGAGGCGGCCGAGGCGGAAAACCACGCCGCGCTCGTACTCCGCGGCGATCCGCAGGCTGGAGAAGAGAGCGATGAGGGCGATGAAGACGATCACGGCGATGACGACTAGCAGCCCGACGTCCACCTATTTCTTCTCCTTGACCTGTCCGTTTTCGGGTGCGACCTGCAGTTGAAGACCCTGACGGCCGACCACACGCACCGACGATCCGGCGGGGATCGGCGCGGCCGCGCTCGCCTTCCACAGCGCGCCTCGGACAAAGACTAGACCCTCAGGCGAAAGCTCCTCGCGGGCCTCGCCGACCGCTCCGACGATGCTCTCCGGTCCGGCGAAGGCAGGCTGCCGCCTGGCGGCCCAGACCTTGCGGATGAAGAACGTGAAGAACCCGAGTGTCAGCAGGGCGGTCACCACCGAAGCGACGGGATTGACTCCGAGCCCGACCGGTCCGGTGTTGATGAGAAATGCCATGCCCAGCACGAGCGCGATCGCGCCGCCGACGCTGAGAAACCCATGCGTCGGCGCTTTGATGTCGGCGATGAACAGGATGAGCGCGAGCACCATCAAGAGTCCGGCGGCGATGTTCACCGGGAGGTTGGCGAGCGAGACGACCGCGAGCACCGCGGCGATGCCCCCGACCACGCCGGGGAGGATCAGGCCGGGGTTGGAAAGCTCGGTGATGATCCCGTAGCCGGCGACGAGGATCAGCAGGGCCGCGATGGTGGGATCGATCAGCGCGTTCAGGAAAACCTGCCAGAAGGGCATCGGGAAGTCGCCGATGACCGCGCCCGCCGAATGGATCACGAGGCTTCCGTTGGTGCGCGGCACCTCGCGACCGTCGAGCTGGTTGAGGACCGACGCGATGTCCGGCGCCTCGAGGTCGGCGACGTGCAGCCTGACCGCTTCCTCTGCGTTGATGTTGACGCTGTTGCGCACAGCCTGCTCGGCCCAGTCGGCGTTGCGGCCGTGCATCGTGGCCAGGTTGCGCACTCGGGTGACGGCGTCGTTGAGGACCTTCGCCCCGAGGTCGCCGGTGAGGTCGGCGCCGGTGGCGTCGATCGGATGCGCCGAGCCGATGTTGGTGCCGGGCGCCATGGCGACGACGTCGGCCGCCTCGGCGACGAACAGCCCGGCCGACGCAGCCCGCGCGCCGCTCGGGTAGACGTATGCGATCACCGGGACGCTGGAGTTGAGCAGGTCGGTGACGATCTGGTCCATGGAGGTGGAGATGCCGCCCGGCGTATTGATCACCACCAGCAGCGCGTCGGCGTGGTCTGATTCGGCGCGATTGACCGAGGTCTCGATGTAGGCGGCCATGATGTTGTTGATGTCGCCGTTGAGGTCCGCCTGCTCGACGTGCGGGGAGGCGGCGGCGGCATTGACCGGCATGAGCACGGCGGCGGCCGCGAACAGCATCCAGGCCAGCCGGAGGGCGCGGCCCAGGTGTCCCCGGTACGACAGTCGCATGAGCCGAGTATGGCGCGCCGTGACCCGTGTAAAACGTGGAACATCGGGCGGCGGGCGGTCGATTTGGCCCCGCGTAGAATCGAACGGCATGGGTGCGGAACCAGTCGAGCCGAGCAGCGACGAGTCCGTCATGCAGGACCTGCGCCGGCAGGCAAGGCAAGCGCCGCGGATCGAAACAGGCGAGAGGAAGGACCTGCTCGAAAGGTCCGCCGCCGGAGATCGCGCCAGCCAGGAACGCCTTGTGGCCTCGAACCTCGGGATGCTGATCCAGCTCGCCGAAGCGCGCGAGGACAAAGGACTCTCCCTGCCCGACCTGGTCCAGGAGGGATCGCTGGGCCTGGTCGAAGCGGTGCGGGGCTTCACGTCCAGCGACCAGACGGACTTCGCCGCATTTGCGAAGCAAAAGATTGGCGAGAAGATGGACGCCGCGCTCGCCACCGAGGCGGCCGCGGTCCGCGACGCGGAGCTCCTGGTCAACGCGGCCAACGATTACGAGAGAGCGGAGCTCCTCGTGGCCCGCGATTTGCACCGCGCACCGACCTCGACCGAGATCGCCGAAAAGCTCGAGTGGACCGTCGAGCGGACCGAGTACGTGGCCCGCGTCGTGGCCGAGGCTCGGCGGCGCCACGACGAAGAGCTGCTCGCGTTCATCGACCCCGACGCCATCGAAATCGACGACTCAGTTGACGGCGAATAGCGCCCTGAAACGCACGCCGCTCTACGACCGCCATGTCGCCCTCGGTGCGCGAATGGTGGATTTCGGCGGTTGGGAGATGCCGCAGCAGTACAGCTCGATCCGCGACGAGCATCTCGCCGTGCGCAGGGTCGCCGGCCTTTTCGATGTCTCGCACATGGGCCGCTTTCGGCTCGCCGGCGACTCGACCTTCCAGTTCCTGCAACACCTCGTGACGAACGACCTGGCACCGCTGACGCACGGCCAGGCGCAGTACAACCTGCTCTGCAACGAGTCGGGTGGCATCGTCGACGACCTCGTCGTCTACCGCGGCAGCGAAGGTTTCTTTGTCGTGGTGAACGCATCCAACCGCGAGTCCGACCTGCGTTGGTTTCGCGAGCACGCGCCGCGCGACGTCGAGATCGAGGACCGCACCTTCGAGCTCGGCCTGATCGCATTCCAGGGCCCGCGGGCCCAGGAGTTGCTTCCGTGCGAAGGCCTGGAGGCCATCCCTTACTTTGGTTTTGGCCAGGGCGACGTGGCCGGGATCCACGCTCTGATCTCTCGCACCGGCTATACGGGCGAGGACGGCTTCGAGCTCTTCATCAGCAGCGAGCGCCTCGGCGAAGCATGGGACGCCATCCTGCGCCATGGCGGATCGGCAGGCGTGCTTCCGGCCGGCCTCGGTGCCCGGGATGCGACCAGGCTCGAGGCAGCTCTCCGTTTGTGGGGCAACGACATGGACGAAACGGTCAACCCATACGAGGCCGGCCTGGGATGGACCGTGAAGCTGGACAAAGGCGACTTCGTCGGCCGCGACGCCTTGCAACGCGTCAAAGCGGAGGGCCCGCGCCGAAAGCTGATCGGGCTCAAGACGGTGCCCGGCGACATCGCGCGCCACGGCGCCGCCGTCAAGGCGGAGGGCAAACCCATCGGCGTGATCACCAGCGGCACGCATTCCTTCTTCCTCGGCTACCCGATCGCGCTCGCCATGGTGGAAGCCGCATCATTTCGGGTGGGAGACAAAGTCGCGGTCGACGTCCGCGGCCGCGAGGCCCCGGCCGAGATCGTCAAGCTACCTTTCTATCGGGGCTCGGCGCGCTCGGCGACATCGCCGGCGAGGTCCTGAGCGGACGCATTCAGCGAGAAGAAGGAGGGCGCATGGCTGACCGTCGGTACACCAGGACGCACGAGTGGGTCACGGTCGACGGCAAGCATGCGACGGTCGGCATCACCGACTTTGCGCAGTCGCAGCTCGGTGACGTCGTCTTCCTCGAGCTGCCGAGCGCGGGGCGCAAGCTGGCGGCGCGGGAGACCTTTGGCGTGATCGAGTCGGTCAAAGCGGCAAGCGACCTGTACGCGCCCGTGGCGGGACGGATCACGGAGGTCAACGAAAAGCTCGCCGCGAAACCGGAGCTGATCAACTCGGACCCCTACGGCGAAGGCTGGATCCTCAAGCTGGAGCTGGGCGGCGAGCTGCCGCCCGACCTCATGGACGAAGCCGAATACAAGAAAGTGTCCGGGGCGGCCGCAAGCTAGGTGCCGTACCTCGTCCATTCGCCCGAAGACCGGGCAGCGATGCTGGAGACCATCGGGGTGAGGTCGATGGACGACCTGCTGGTCGACATCCCCCAGTCGCTGCGCCTCGACGGGCTGCAGCTTCCCGATGGGCTGTCGGAGCTCGAGACCATGGCTCAGGTCTCGGCCCTGGCCGGCCGCAACCGCGTCTACCCGGATCGCCTGACCTTCCGCGGTGGCGGCGTCTACCGGCGGTTCATCCCGGCCGCGGTGGCGGCGGTCACGTCGAAGCCCGAGTTCTACACCGCCTACACGCCCTACCAGGCGGAGGCGAGCCAGGGCACGCTGCAAGCCATCTTCGAATACCAGTCCCTGATCGCCGAGCTGACGGCGCTGGACGTGTCGAACGCTTCCCTCTACGACGGGGCCACGGCCGTGGCCGAAGCCGCGATGATGGCCCACGTCCATACCGGGCGCAACGAGGTCATCGTCTCCGGTTACGTCCACCCCGAGTACGTGCAGGTCTTGAAAGCGTTCGGTGATGGCCGCGGAATCAAGGTCCGCAAAGACGGCGAGCCGAACAAGAAGACAGCTGCCGTCATCTTCCAGCAGCCGGATTTCCTTGGCCTGTTGGTGGATCCGCGCGCGATCACGACCGCGGCGCACGACGCCGGCGCGCTGGCGATCGCGTGCGTCGACCCGATCAGCCTCGCCATCCTGGCGCCGCCCGGCGAGTACGGCGCGGACATCGCGGTCGGCGAGGGCCAGCAGCTCGGGCTGGCGCCCAGCTTCGGGGGACCGCACGTGGGTTTCATCGCCTGCAAGAAAGATCTCGTCCGCAAGCTGCCGGGGCGACTCGTCGGCATCGCCCACGACGCCCGCGGCCGCAGGGGTTTCGTCCTGGCCCTGGCGGCACGCGAGCAGCACATCCGGCGCGAGAAGGCGACTTCCAACATCTGCACCAACCACTCGCTCTGCGCGCTCGCCGCCGCCGTCTACCTGACCTACATGGGCCCCTACGGCCTGCGCCAGGTGGCCGAGGTCAGCTTCAAGCGGGCGCACAACCTCGCCGAGCGCCTCGCGGCGCTGCCCGGTTGGGAGCGCGCGTTTCCAGAGCGGCAGTTCGTCAACGAGTTCCCCCTCCGCGTCCCGAAGGCGCCGGCGGTCCTGCGGAAGCTCTCGCGCAAGGGCATCCTCGGCGGCCTGGAGGTCGGCCGGTGGTTTCGCGAGCTCAAGGGCGTGGTCACCTTCACCTGCACCGAGGTCAACGACGCCAGGGCGCTGGACGAGCTCGTGGAGGCGCTCCGCTCATGACGGAGGCCCTTAGCTTCGAGCTGAGCCGCCCCGCCGTCGATCCGCCGCGGCTGCCCGAGGCTGACGTCTCGGGACCCAACCCCGCAGACGTCCTACCGAGGGACGCCCTTCGCTCCAGGCCGCCGAGCCTGCCGCGGCTGAGCGAGCCGGAGATCATGCGTCACTACAGCCGCCTCGCCTCGCTCAACTATTCGATCAGCGAGAACTTCTATCCGCTCGGCAGCTGCACCATGAAGTACAACCCGGTCGTCAACGAGGCGGCCGCCGCGCTCCCCGGCTTCGCGGGTCTCCATCCCTACCAGGACGAGGACTCGGTGCAGGGGGCGCTCGAGCTGATGTGGCGGCTGGAGCAGGCGCTGTGCGCGGTGGTGGGCGTCGACCGGGTCACCCTGCAGCCGGCGGCCGGCGCGCACGGCGAGTGGACGGCGCTTCGCATGATCGCGGCCTTCCACAATTCGCGGAAGGAAAACCGCACCGAGGTCCTCGTGCCCGACTCGGCGCACGGCACCAACCCAGCCAGCGCCGCCCTCAGCGGATTTCACGTCGTCGAGGTGCGCTCAGGGCCAGATGGGCGAATCAGCCTCGCGGACCTGGAGTCCAAGCTGTCCCCCCGAACGGCGGCACTCATGCTGACCAACCCCAACACCTTGGGCCTGTTCGAACGCGAGATACTGGATATAGCCGAGATGGTCCACGCGACGGGGGCCATGCTCTACTACGACGGCGCCAACCTCAACGCGTTCATGGGCATCTGCCGGCCGGGCGACATGGGCTTCGACGCCGTGCACATGAACCTGCACAAGACCTTCACCACGCCCCATGGCGGCGGGGGTCCGGGAGCCGGCCCGGTCGGAGTCAAATCCGAGCTGGCCCCGTTCCTACCGAGTCCCACCGTGGAGCGCAGCAACGGCCACCTCGTGCTCGACCACAAGCGGCCCCAGTCGATCGGACGGGTCCGGAGCTTCTACGGCAACTTCGGCATGCTCGTGCGGGCCTATACCTACATCCTGGCCATGGGCGGGGATGGGTTGAGCCAGGCCTCGCAGGACGCGGTGCTGTCGGCCAACTACCTCCGCAAGCTGGTGGAAACCGACCTCGAGATGCCCCACGAGGGGCCCTGCATGCACGAGTTCGTCGCCAGCGCCCACAACCTCCACGATGACGGCGTCCGGGCCCTGGACGTCGCGAAAGCGCTCCTGGACCGGAACTTCTACGCCCCGACGGTCTACTTTCCGCTCGTGGTCCCCGAGGCGATCATGGTGGAGCCGACGGAGACCGAGAGCAGGGCCACGCTGGACTCTTTCGCCCAGGCCATCAAGGAGATCGTCGCCCAGGCGAAGACCGACCCCCAGGGCCTCCGCGACGAGCCCAAGAACCTGCCCGTCGGCAGGCTCGACGAGGTGGCTGCCGCACGGCGGATCAACGCCTACCTCCAGGGCCAGAGCGACGACCCCGTGCTGCGCTGGAAAGCGCCCTCCGAGGGCCCCTCTTAAACAGGCTTGTTAAGGCCCCTTCACAGGCCTTTTTCGTATTCAAAATCCGGTAGAATTAGAGCCCTGAAGTTCTGCCCAGTTGATCCCCATGAGTTCTCCACGCTGGGAGGGCCAAAACAGCCGCCGGAAGCGCACGGTGCGCATTCCTGATGGCGGTTAGAAAGCCGCTTCCAGAGCGCGAGCGGCGCGGGCCCCAACCCCTAGGCGCGGACGTGGCCTATACCGCCGAGCAGATCCAGGTCCTGGAGGGCCGGGAGCACGTTCGGCGGCGTCCGAGCATGTACATCGGCTCGACGAGCACGACGGGCCTCCACCACCTCGTCTACGAGGTGGTCGACAACGCGGTCGACGAGGCCCTGGCCGGCTACGCGAGGCGGATCATCGTCACCCTGTTTGCGGACGGCAGCGTCCAGGTGGACGACGACGGCCGCGGCATCCCGGTCGACGTCCACAAGAAGGAGGGCCTTTCCGCCCTCGAGCTCGTGATGACCAGGCTGAACGCCGGCGGCAAGTTCGGCGGCGGCGGCTACAAGGTCTCGTCCGGGCTGCACGGCGTGGGGGTGTCGGCGGTGAACTTCCTGAGCCAGAGGCTCCAGGTCTGGGTGCACCGCGGGGGCAAGGTCTACCACCAGGAGTACGAGCGCGGAGTGCCGAAGTCACAGGTCAAGGCGACCGGCAAGACCGACCACACAGGCACGATCGTGCGCTTCTGGCCCGACCCCCAGATCTTCCCCGAAACCAAGTTCGACCGCGAGGTCATCCAGCACCGGCTGCGCGAGATGGCCTACCTGAACAAGCGTCTCGAGATCGCGCTGACCGACGAGTCGCTCGGCTACACGAGCACGTTCTATTTCCAGGGCGGCATCGTCTCCTTCGTCCGCGCGCTCAACCGCGACAAGGCGGTGGTCAACGTGCCGCCCTTCTACGTCGACCGGGAGCTCGAGGGGACGCAGGTCGAGATCGCGCTCCAGTACAACGACACGTTCGTCGAGAACGTGATCGCGTTCGCCAACACGATCCACACGATCGAAGGCGGCACGCACATGACCGGCTTTCGCTCCGCCCTGACTAACGTGCTCAACCGCTACGCGCGCAAGGCCGGGATCCTCAAGGAGCAGGACCCCAACCTCACCGGCGAGGACGTGCGCGAAGGGTTGACCGCTGTCATCAGCGTCAAAGTGCTCGAGCCACAGTTCGAAGGCCAGACCAAGGGCAAGCTCGGCAACGCCGAGGTGCAGGGTCACGTGTCGCTCGCCCTGACCGAGGGTCTCACCCAGTACCTCGAGGAGAATCCATCCGAAGGGCGGCGCATCATCGAGAAGTCGCTGACCGCGGCCCGCGCGCGCGAGGCTGCGCGAAAGGCTCGCGACCTGGTGCAGCGCAAGAGCCTGCTCGAATCCAGCATGCTGCCGGGCAAGCTCGCCGACTGCTCGGAGCGCGATCCCGCGCTGTCGGAGCTCTACATCGTCGAGGGCGACTCCGCCGGTGGCACGGCGAAAGGTGGACGCGACCGGCGCACCCAGGCGATCCTCCCGCTGCGCGGAAAGATCCTCAACGTCGAAAAGGCGCGCCTCGACAAGGTGCTCACATCAGACGAGATTCGCAACCTGATCACTGCGATGGGCGCCGGCGTCGGCGACAACTTCAACATCGAGAAGATGCGCTACCACCGCATTGTGACGATGACCGATGCGGACGTCGACGGCAGTCACATCCGCACTCTCTTGCTCACATTCTTCTTCCGCTATTTCCCGCAGGTGATCGACAAGGGCTACCTGTACATGGCGCAGCCGCCGCTCTTCAAGGTCTCCAAGGGCACGGGCAAGAACATGAAAGTCATCTGGTGCCAGTCCGAGGCCGCCCGTGACAAAGCGCTGCGCGAGCTCGGCAAGGGCGCTGAGGCGGCGCGCATGAAGGGACTGGGCGAGATGAACGCCGAGGAGCTATGGGACACGACGATGAATCCCGCGAGCCGTGTCCTGCTCCAGGTGACCGTCGACGACGTCGCAGCGGTGAACGACACGTTCGAAAAATTGATGGGCCCTGACGTCGAGCCGCGTAAGAAGTTCATCCAGGCGCACGCCAAGAGCGTCCGGAACCTCGACATCTAAGAGGCGGCGCATATGCGAATCGCGGTGGACGCCATGGGCGGCGACCACGCGCCGGGCGAAATCGTCAAGGGTGCGGCGATGGCGGCGCAGGAGTACGGCATCGACATCTCGCTCGTCGGCCTGCCCCAGGCCGTGCAGCCGCTGCTCGACAGCCACCCGCGCCTGCAGATCGTCCCCTGCACCCAGGTGATCGCGATGGACGAGCATCCGGCCCAGGCGGTCCGCTCCAAGCCCGACTCTTCCATGAACGTCTGCGCGCGGATGTGCAAAGAAGGAAGGGCGGACGGCTGGACCTCGGCCGGGAATTCCGGCGCGATCATGGCGGCTGCCATTCTCATCCAGGGCCGGATTCGCGGCGTGGACCGGCCGGCGCTTGGCTCCATCGTGCCGACGCAGGACGGCTTTGCCTACTTTCTCGACGTCGGCGCCAACGTCGACTCGAGGCCCGACTACATGACGCAGTTCGCCGTGATGGGCGCGGTTTACGCGCGGGAGATGCTCGGCCGGCCGCAACCCCGCATCGGGCTGCTCAGCAACGGCGAGGAGGAAGGCAAGGGAGACGAGCGTGTGCGCGAGACGGCTCGCCGCCTGAAAGGTTCGCTCCCCGGTTTCATCGGCAACGTGGAGCCGAAGGACATCTACGGCGCGCGCGCGGACGTCGTGGTGGCCGACGGTTTCGTCGGCAACGTTGCGATCAAGATGGCGGAGGCGACAGCCGAGTTCCTGTTTCGCAGCCTGCGCGAGGAGATCCCCAGGACGATGACCGGCAAGCTGGGCGGGCTGTTGATCCGCCCCGGCGTGCGTCACCTCCGGGACCGGATCGACTGGCGAGAGTTTGGCGGTGCACCGTTGCTCGGCATCGACGGGGTGGCCGTGGTCGCGCATGGGCGCTCCGACGCAAGGGCGATGAAGAACGCCATCCGGGTGACCCGCGACGCGGTCGAAAACCAGCTCGTCGGTAAGATTCGGGCCGAGGTGGGGAAGCCATGAGTTCAGCACGTCCCAAACTGGACCGGCCTGCCGGCAAAAACGGCCGCATGCGTGTGGTCGTGACGGGGATGGGGACGGTCAACCCGCTGGGTAAAGATCTCGAGGAGTACTGGCACGGTCTGATCGAGGGTCGCAGCGGCGCGAGCCCGATCGAGCGCTTTCGCACCGACCGGCTGGCCACGAAATTTGCCTGCCAGGTCAACACGTTCGACCCCAAGGACTACCTCGACCGCAAGGCGGCGCAGCGCATGGCCCGGTTCTCGCAGATGGCGGTGGCGGCCTCTGGACTGGCGCTGGCTGACTCGGCACTCGACCTCGCCAAGGAGGACAGCTTTCGCGTCGGGGTCGCGATGGGAACGGGAGTCGGCGCATTCGACGACATGACCGAAGGCGCGGCGGCTTTCATCAACAAGGGCCGGCTGAACCCTCTTTATGCGCCGACGATCATCCCCAACATGGCCGGCGCATCGGTCGCGATGCAGTTCCATGTCCGTGGTCCGAACACCACCGTCACCACGGCGTGCGCAGCCTCGACGCAAACCATTGGCGATGCCACGCGAATGATCCAGCGCGGCGACGTGGACGTCATGCTGGCGGGAGGCACCGAAGCCTCGCTCTGCGAGGTGGGCATCGCGTCCTTCAATGCCATCCGCGCCCTTTCGACTCGCAACGATGCGCCCGAGAAAGCCAGCCGACCATTCGACCGCGACCGTGACGGCTTCGTGCCGGGCGAGGGCGCGGGGACGTTGGTCCTTGAATCGCGCGAGCACGCGATCAATCGCGGAGCACGCATCTACGGCGAGATCCTCGGCTACGCGACGACGAATGACGCGTACCACCAGGTCGCGCCCGACGAGACGGGCGAGGCGCCGGCCAAGGCGGTGACCCTGGCGCTGAAGGATGCCGGACTGGAGCCGCATGACATCGACTACGTCAACGCACACGGGACTTCAACGCAGCTCAACGACGCCGGTGAGACGAAGGCCCTGAAGCGCGCGCTAGGAGACCACGCATATAAGGTCGCGATCAGCAGCACCAAGTCGATGATCGGTCACCTGCTCGGCGCCGCGGGCGCGGTGGAGGCGATCGCAACGCTGCTCACGATCAATCGCGGCATGATCCACCCCACCATCAACTACGAAAACCCGGACCCGGAGTGCGACCTCGACTACGTGCCCAACACCGCGCGCCGCAAGGACGTGCGCTTCGCCATCTCGAACGGATTCGGATTCGGTGGGCACAACGCGGTTGTAGTCCTGGCGAGATACGAGGAGTAACGCTTTGGCAGACGACGGGCGCGGCACTGTTCTGACTCGCAACCTCCAGGAGGAGATGCAGACCTCCTACATGGAGTACGCGATGTCCGTCATCATCAGCCGGGCCCTGCCCGACGTGCGTGACGGGCTCAAGCCCGTGCAGCGCCGAATCCTGTATGCCATGCACCGCGCCGGAGCGACGAGCGGCACCAAGACCAAGAAGTGCGCTGCGTTCGTGGGTGACGTGATGAAGCTCTACCACCCCCACGGCGATAGCGCGATCTACGACGCATTGGTGCGCATGGCTCAGCCGTTCTCCTTGCGCTATCCGCTGATCGACGGCCAGGGAAACTTCGGCAGCGTTGACGGCGACCCGCCGGCGGCCATGCGGTACACCGAGGCAAGGCTGTCCGCGATCACCGGCGAGCTGATGGCGGACATCGAAAAGCAAACCGTCGACATGGTCGCCAGCTACGACGGCTCGGAAGAGGAGCCGTCGGTGCTGCCCGCGCGGATTCCGAACCTTCTCATCAACGGTGCCTCGGGCATCGCAGTCGGCATGACGACCAACATTCCGCCACACAACTTGCGCGAGGTGGCGGGGGCGGTCAGGCACCTGGTCGACAATCCCGAAGCGACCGCGGAGGACCTGCTCACCTTCGTCAAGGGGCCCGACTTCCCGACCGGTGGGCTGATCATGGGCACAACCGGCATCAAGGCCGCTTACTCGACCGGCCATGGGCGGATCGTCGTCCGCGCCAGGCACTCGCTCGAGCAGGCGGCCAACGGTCGGGAGCGCATCATCGTGTACGAGCTCCCGTACGCCGTGAACAAGGCGGCGCTGGTGGCCAAGATCGCCGAGCTCGTGGCCGAACGCAAGCTCGAGGGCATCGCCGACCTGCGCGACGAGTCCGACCGCAACGGCATGAGGATGGTGATCGAGCTTAAGCGCGAGGCGCAGGTGTTCAGCGTCCTGAACAACCTCTACAAACACACCACGCTTCAAACCACTTTCGGCGTGATCATGCTGGCGATCGTGGACGGACGTCCAGTCGTGCTGAGCCTCAAGCAGGCGCTGCAGCTGTTCATCGATCACCGCCGGAACGTGATCGTCCGGCGCACGCGTTACGACCTCGAGCGCGCGCAGGAACGTGCGCACATCCTCGAGGGTCTCAAGATCTGTCTCGACCACCTCGACGAGGTGATCAAGACCATCCGCGCGGCGTCGGACCAGGACGTCGCGTCGTCGGAGCTGCAGAGCAAATTCGGTTTGAGCGAGCGCCAGGCGAAGGCTGTGCTCGCCCTCACGCTCGGCCGGCTCACCCGGCTCGAGCGCGGCAAGATCGACGAGGAGTACGAGCAGGTGATCAAGACGATCGCCTACCTGGAAAGCGTCCTGGCCAGCGACCAGAAGGTCCGGTTGCTGATCAAGGACGAGATGGACGACGTGGTCAAGAAGTACGGCGACGACCGCCGGAGCGAGATCACGGACCAGGAAGCGACCGAGCTGTCAGCCGAAGACCTGGTGCCGAAGGAAGACGTCGTCGTGACGCTCACGCACCGCGGCTACGTGAAGAGGCAGCCGCTGCGCGTGTTCAGGGCGCAGAAGCGGGGCGGCGTCGGACTGAAGGGTGCGAAGCCGACCGCGGGAAGCGATGCGCCCAGCGGGACGCGCGAGGAGGACTACGCCCTCCACCTGCTGACGACCCACACCCACGCGTCGATGCTTTTCTTCACGCAGAGCGGACGGGTGTTCCAGCTCCGCGTGCACGAGGTGCCGGAGCGCGAGCGCCAGGCCAAGGGCATGCCGATCAACAACCTGATCGACATCGGGTCCAACGAGCGGATCACGGCGGTTTTCGTGCGCCCTGAGACCGAGACCGAGGCGCACTACATGCTCATGGTCACCAAGAACGGATACATAAAGAAGACGGCGATGGCGGAGTACGCCAACGTGCGGCGCAATGGCCTGATCGCCATCAACCTACAGGACGGCGATGAGCTGGACTGGGTCACGCCGACCACCGGGTCGGACGAGGTGATCATCGCGACCGAGCTCGGCAAGGCGATTCGGTTCAGTGAGACCGAGGTCCGGGCCATGGGCCGCGACACGCAGGGCGTCATCGGCATCAAGCTCGGCAAGGGCGACGCAGTCGCGGGGATGGCGACCGTCATCGAGGGCGGCGACCTGCTCGTCATCACCCAGCGTGGCTACGGCAAGCGCACCCCGCTGTCCGAGTATCCGATGCACCATCGCGCGGGCCAGGGAGTCTTCACGTTGAAAGTCACCGACCGCGTGGGCAAGCTCGTCGCGGTACGCGTGGTGAGCGATCCGGAAGAAGAGGTGCTCGTGATCAGCGCCAGTGGAATGGTGCTGCGGACCCAGGTTGGGGCGATCTCCCAGATCGGGCGGCAAACCCAGGGCGTGATCGTGATGCGTCTTTCCCCTGACGACCAGGTGGTCGCGATCGCGCCGGTGGCCGGGATCGAAGAGGGCGACGCCAAGGAATGACGGACGTCGGCTGGATCGGGGTCTGGCTGCTGGTCGTCAGCGTGGCCGCAATCCTGCTCGAGGGACTCGTCGCTGCATTGCTCAGCCTGCGGATCTCCAGACGTGCGCTGGTGTTGCGGGGACGGCTGGTGTCTGAACAAAGCGAGCTCCGAGCCGCCGTCGCGAGGTTGAACGAGTCTCTGGCCGAGATGCAGGTCTTGTGGCAGCCGTACCGCCACCTCTTGCGCTGGCTCCAGCATCCGCTCACCATCGCTCTTATGCAGTCGTTCGCACGGCGTCGAGCCGCGGCTCGGTGAGGGAGGGCTTCGCCCACCAGGCCGTCGAGGACGCGGTGGCGCGGGAGCACGCCCGCATCGCGAGGGAGCTGCACGACGGCATCGCCACCGAGCTGGCCGGTGCGGTCTCCCTGTTCAAGGTCTACCTCGAAAGACACAAAGGCCCGCCCGACGAGACGCTGCAAAACGTTTTCGACCTCATCGAGGGGTCGTTGAAGCGCGTTCGCGAATCGCTCGCCGACCTCCGCCCGCTGGCGATTGGCCCGGAAGGCTTGGTCGGTGACCTTCGCCACCAGGCAGAGGAGTTCTCGCGCCTCTACAGCATCCGCGTCGAGCTGTCGAGCAACGGCAGCGAGGACATGATCACGGCACAGCAACGCGAGGTCGTGGCGCAGATCGTGCGCGAGGCGCTGACCAATGTGCGCCGCCATTCGGGCTCGGCGATCTGCCGCGTGAAGATGGGTTTTGCCGCGAGGCCTTTCCTGATCGAGGTGTCCGACGAGGGAAGGGGATTCACCGCCGGCGGCGCCGCAGGCTATGGCTTGATGGGGATGCGGGAGCGGGCGGCGGGCATCGGCGGCAGGCTCGAGGTGGTGAGCACGGAAGGCCGCGGCACAACCGTGTTCCTGTTCGGGCCGAATTAAGCAGCTAGTTCCAGGTCACAGCCGGAACGCTCGCCGTTTGATCTGGACGATCGGAAATTCGAGGTCGTCCGCGTTTACCGAATGCAGCTTTCGCGTCACGTTGTCGACGAGCTCGCGTGCATGGCGGTCATCGGTCTTCACGGCTCTTGCGATCTCCTGAGTCGAGAGCCCATAACTCAGCAGCTGCGCGACCTCGCCCTCACTCTCGTTGAGGCGGCCCAGCGGACCTCGCAGCGCAGACACGAGTGGAGCGAGCGTGATACCGAGGGTGTGCGCGTAAGCGACGTCCTCTTCGGTGTACCAATGGTCCTGCCGGCAGCCAACTACCAGGAGACCTACCGGCCGGTGGCCCATCTCGCCGACCGGCGCGTAAAGGATCGCCGGCCAGTCGAGCTCCCAGTCGTATCCGTTCGAAGTCTCAGGCTTCTCGAACACCGAGTTGAGCACGAGCGGTCTTTTCTCATAGAGGGCACGCCGTGAAAGAGGCATGAGGGGGCGGCCCTGCATGAATCGCCGTGATATCTCGGAGGCGGCGATCGGCTGAAGCCAGCCGTTGCGGAGATAGCCGAGGACCCACCGATCGTGGCTCAAGGCGTTCAGGGCCAGCCCCAGCCGGCGCCTGGCTTGCTGGAGGTCTGGGAGCTGGCCCATGCACGGAGGTTATGGCTGGACGGCCGGCCTGACCTCACGCCAGGTTCAGCGTTTCCTCAAGAAAGCTTGAACCTGCTACTTTGCGAGCGGGATTGGAGGCGTGACCGCCAAGTTGCTGGTGGTTGACGACGAGCCGCGGACGGCGGAGCTCACCGCCGAGATACTGCGGCGAGCGGGCTACTCCGTCGACGTGGCGGGCAGTGGCACCGAGGCACTCGAGCGCGTCCGCAAGGGATCGCCAGACCTGATGCTGCTCGACTACGAGATGCCCGACATGGAGGCGCCCGAGGTGCTTGACTCGCTGCGATCCGGAACCGAACGGATTCCTTTTCCGGTGATCATCCTGACGGGCGCGCGTCATTCTCCAGGAGACCAGGTCGTCGGCTTCGAGCGCGGGGCGGCCGACTACATCGTCAAAGGCACTGATCGCCAGGTGATGCTCGCAAGGGTCCGCGGAGCGCTCCGCGAGCATGCGTCACCGGCTGGGGCGGTGGCGCGGGGCCGCCTGCACGTCGACGCCGCGAGGGGCGAGGCGCGACTGGGTGCCAGGACGTTGAAGCTCGAACGTCGGCCCCTGCTGATGCTGCAGCTCCTCGCAGGCCGCAGCCCCGAGGTGGTGCCGCGGGCGGAGCTCCTGGAGCGCGTGTGGGGCAGCACGTACTCAGGCTTTGAGCACAGCCTCGAGCAGGCGGTCCATCAAATCCGCCGCGAGGTCCGGGAACCCGGCTGGATCGAGACGGTCCGGGGGATTGGGTACAGGCTCGCCGTCCAGGACTGAGGCCGAGCTGGCGGCTGCCCTGCACCGCCTGCGATCCACGCTGGCCAGGATGCGGGCAGAGCTCGAGCTCGCCCAGTCGGACGGTGAGGATCCGCCTATCGATCGCGTGCTGGGCGACCTGGGTGAGGCGCTCCACTACCTGGGCGACGTTGAGTCAGCGGCGCTGGCGATCGTTCCGGTCCTCGTCCTCGACGACGACGAGCGTCTGGGAGAGCTGACCGCCCGGGGTTTGCGACGCCTCGGCTTCGAGGCGGAGTCGGCGGCCTCGCTGCGCGCGCTGAGGCCGCGCGAGGTGGTTGTGCTCGACCTGAGTCTTTGCGATTCGCTCGACAAGGCGGGGCTGGCAACGGTCAAGGCGGCCCGGCCCATCGTTGTCACGGGCGCCACGGACGCGGGCTCGCGAGCCCTGGCGGAGGAGCTCGATGCGAGCGACTACCTGGTGAAGCCGGTCGAGCTCGAAAGCCTGGCGGCCGCCATCAAGCGCCGCTCGGAAGCCTAGGATTCGCTGGCGTGACCGTCATATTTGCCGGACTGGGCGTTGCCGCCATAGCGCTGGTGGTGATCGTCGCCGTAATCCTCGGGGTTGTCTGGATCGTGATGGAACGCCGCGACAGGCATGGCTGACACGCGCATCGCTTAGCGGCGCATCGAGCTGAAGTCATAAGCGGCGGGTGGCGTCACCGCCGGCGGCTTACCCAGCTCGAGCACGATGTTGGAGAAGTTGGCAAGTGGAATCGAGCCCGGTTCGTCAGTGAACCGCTTGCCGTTGACGAGCACGGTGAGCCGGCCGATGTAGTTCAAAGCCTCGCCCGACCCGAGGGGTTGCCCCCAGACTGCGAACAGCTGCCCGAGCGTGAACGCCTTCTGTTCAGGACTGACCACGTGCACCACGCCGGTCGTGTCGTGGGTGTGAATCCACGCAAAGCACGTCCCGGTTGCGATGAAGCCGTCCGGTTCTGCGCCCCATGGCCGGCCGACTCCGATGCCCGCAGGTACGGGTACCGCGATGCCGTCATCGAGGACCGCCACGTGAACATGGATGTGCTGCGCCGGCAGCTCATCGCGCAGGCAAGGCACGCTGTCGACGACCTGACCTTCGTGAAGCGTTGCGACCGCGGTATCTACGTGGGCTGCGTCGGGCGTCTTTACCTGCTGAGGCGACCCGCCGCAGCTCGAGAGGAACAGAACGACGACCGCGAGCTCACTGAACCGCAAGGTCCACTTCCGCCTGGCCCAATGAGGTGGCGGACGTCGTCGCGATGAAAGCCAGGCGGACCGGGGTCTTGGCAATCGGAACGTCGATCGACGCGTGGCCCGCAGCGTCTGTCGTGACGCCTGTCAGCCACACCGCGGGCAGTCCCGGATTGGTGGTGGCGGGTTGCCCCTGGTTGAAGCCGCCGCCGCACCTGCCGCCGAAGTTCCCGATGCCCACCAGCGAGCTGGACGCGTTGGTGCCGCGTGGCGCCGGGGTGAAGAAGGCCTGGCCGATCGAGAACATGTCGTCGAGCTTGTAAGAGGACATCGCGGCGTCGTAGCCATCGACCAGCAGGGTGGCCGCGACCGGCTTACCGCTGCTGTCGGTGACGGTGATCGTCAGGTGAGCCGTCTGACCCGCGGCATAGGCCGGCATGTCCGGCGTGACGGCGACGTTCAAGAGTTGGCTGGAATTGTTCACGAGGACGGGGAGCCCCTCGGTGAGGTATGCGCCGTTCTGGAAGTAACTGAACGTCATGGTGAAGCCGGGCGCCAGGTCAGGAGAGATAGGCAGCGTCAGCTGCGAGTCGCCCTGGGCAAGGGGCAGCCACCTGTACTGGTGGATCCGGCCTCGCTCCAGCGACAGGAGCACGTTCTGCGCCGCGGGTGATGTGATCGTGAAATGAGCCGTGTCGCCAATGCCGTAGGCGATCTTGTCGGGGGCCACCGACATGTGGATGAGGATGCCCGACGTGCCACCAGAGAAGACCGAGTTCGGATCCTGGGCGATGTACAGCGTCTTGACGTCCTGGAATGCGTTGCCGGCGGCGTCCTTGCCCTTGACTCTCAGCTCGACCGGAACGACCGGTCCCGTATAGGCGACGTGCACGATGCCCATTCCGTTGGCGTCCGTCGTGGTCGTACCGCTCGCTACCACGGTGGTGGTGCTGGTCGAACCCTGGTAGTCGGTCTTGTCGAACTCGTAGGCGATGGGCGCATTCGGCACTCGTTGCCCGGTGCGCGCCTCGACGACAAAGGGAGCCGTGACCACCTCACCAGGCACGTACACGGTCCGCGACGCAAGCAAGAAAACCTCGTCTGCCGCCTGATACACGACGACAGAACGCGCTCCGAGCGCCGCGGTGCTGCCGGTGCCATACGTCGCCGTCACCGTCACCTGCTGATCGGCAGACAGCTGGGCGGCGTTGGCGGCCACCGAGTATGTGGCGTGCCCCGTGGCATCGAGCGTGACCTGGACGTTCTGCTTGACGGCAACACCCCAGCTGGTGGGCGAGGTGAAGGTGTCCGCCTCGTGCTCGACGACCGCATGGCCGGTCGAGTAGACGTTGATCGCAACGACCTTGCCGGCGAGGGGCTTTCCGCTTCCGTCTGTGCCGGCTATCGACGCGGCGACGGTGTCGGCGCTGACATACGAGGGTTTGTCGAGGGTCACTGTGACTCGTCCGGCGGGCGCGTGCTGCCCGAGGGCCTGAACCAGGGTGGAGAAAAGGGAGAAGTCGTTGGGTTGAGCCGACTGCAGGCTCGCAAAGAGAGTCATCGGCCCGTCGGTCCCGTCCTGGGTGAACGCCCCGGCCGGCATCGCGAACGCTCCGGAGAAAGCGCCGTCGGGTGCCACGGCGGCCTTGACGTCGATCAGACGATTCGGATTCTGACCCGTCCACACGTCGACCGTGGTCGCGGCCGGCACCGTGACGGCGCTTTCTCCGGAGCGTTCGCGATGCCAGAAAGATCTGAGCTTGCTGCGAGAGATCGCCGATCACCTTGATGTCAGCGTTGCTTGCGGGCGCAGAAATGGGGATGGCCACGTCCTCGCCACCGGATGAGGCAATCGCGAGATCGAGCTGCGCCGGATATTTCGCTGCGAACTCGGCGGTGCCTGAGAACGAGCCAGACAGAACCTTCTGCACTTTCTCGGTGAGGTTGTAGAACGCAATGGTGAACGTGGGGCTTGTATCGCCTGTCGACAGGTTCTGGCCCGCCACGACGACTTTCTGGTCGTCCTGCCGCAGGAGAACTCCGTAGTGGCTGAAGTCGACCCAGATCGTGCCGTGCTGGCCGCGAGCGCTGACGGCCACGATGGCATAGATCCCGTCCGGTTGGCTGATGGTGATCTGGTCGTTGTTCTTGACGTTCGATTTCGTGTCAACGAGATGCATCAATCCGGTGTCGACAGGATTGGTGGTGTATTGGCCGCTGACAGAATGAGTCAGTGCCGGGAGCAGGGTGGCCACTCCCGCCCTGTACGTTTGCAACGCCACGTCGGGGGGCACCTGGTCGCCGATTTGCACCGTGATGGTGACGTTGCGGCCAGATTGGGCGTTGACGAGAGTTGCGACTTGATAGCCGGACAGGAAAGACACGCTCTGGTCTGACACCTGCGTGCTGAAGCTCAAGCTGAAGTCGTTCTGCAACGCAAATCCGTCCCGACTCGTCAGGCCCTGACGTATGACGACGTTGACGGACGAGCCGGCCGCAAAGCTGGCGCTCGGCGTGAAGACCACATCGGTTGCCGCGTTGCCCTGCGTGAAGGTGCCCTGGATAGCGGGCAGCACGGAATAGAAGTTCCGCACGCTGGCCGGGTCGACAGGCAGGTTGAAACCGACCGTGATGGGGGAGTTGACGGCCGCGCCGATGGCGTTCGCCGCCGGGTTTGTCGTGACGACTGTCAAGAACTCAGCGCTGGGAGCCTGGCCCACCGTCGTTGAGCCCGTGCTCGTGGAACCGACCGCCGTCACCGGCGGGGCCGACAGATGTGGATGTGGTTGGCGGAGAAAATGGATGTAAATCCCGACCCCTGAGGCAGCCACCGCGACTCCGACCCCTGCGGCTACAAGGGCCATTCTCGAACGGAAAACGAGCATTTTGGCGCCCCGGCCGGTTGGCCGGCTCCTTCCTTCCGCGTTTGCGGCCGGCTTTCCGATACCGGATTGCCGCTTGAACGCAGGCGTGTACCCGTAAGTTACACGCCTTTGCGCAGATTTATACGGCGTTTTTGGCGTTATCGGGCGTTCTCAAAACAGGGAGGAGACCGACCCGCTCGGTCTCCTCGTCAAATTCGATACCCACCGCATCGTCGACCTGGCCGTCGCGAGGCGCCTCGGAAGGGCCCCTAGCGGACGGGAATGCGTGAAAAGGAGTGCGACGATGGACGAAAGAAGGAGGACCGCCAGGCGAACGGGGACGGATCGTCGCCATAACGAGCGAAGGTCCCGCACTCTGCGTCGCCGGTTGTCTGCCGCCCGCACTGATCCACACTCCGCACCAGAGCGCCGGAAATCACTACGCAGGCGTGAATACAGGCGCAGCCTGTTCAATCGACGCGCGCGACCAGCACTGGCGAGCTCGCGACAGGACCGCTGACCTCTCGCTGACCCGCGAAAGCTAAGCTACGCCGTCACCGTGAGCGTGGCTCCGCTGTTTGAAGGCTGGCAAAGGGTCCAGGCGCATCTGGTCAACCGATTGCCGTCGCTCGGTCCGGAGCAGCTGCTATTGCGGCCATCTCCGGACGCGTGGCCAATCTGGGCAATCGTGAGCCACATCGCCGGTGCGCGTGTCTACTGGCTGTGCGCGGTCTTGCGCGAGCCGGGTGCCGAGTCGACGCCGTTTACCGATCCCTCGGGCGAGGGCTGGGAGGATCAGCTCGACGTTCCGCGCCGCGCTGACGAGTTGCTGTCTGCAATTGAAAGTTCGTGGACGATCGTTGAGTCATGCCTGGCGCGCTGGACGCCGGAGATGCTCGGCGAGACCTTTACTCGCCAACGCGAGGGAGTCATCCAGGAGCACACGCGTCAATCGGTTCTGACGCGACTTGTCATGCATGACTCGTTTCACTGCGGTGAGGTCTCGAGCATCCTCGGCGGTCACGGGTTGGAAGGTTTGGACCCGTGGGATTGAGCCGTTAGGGTTTGCCATCTATTACGGCGAGTGACGGCACGAGGCTTCATTACGAAACGGTCGGAGATGGCCGGCCTTTGGTTTTGCAGACGGGCGGGGCGGGCGACGGCTCCATGTGGCGCGACGCCGGTTACGTTGAGCCACTGTCGAGTTCTTACCAATGCATCCTCTTCGATCATCGCGGCCATGGTCAGAGCGATCGGCCACGCAGCCGCGAAGCACATACGACGCGACGGTATGCCGACGACATCGTCGAGCTGCTGGATCGCCTTGGAATGCAGCGTGCGGGGCTGTGGGGCTACTCCCAGGGCGGAGTGATCGGCCTCGCGGTGGCAGCCCTGTATCCCGAACGACTAACAGCAGTCCTGTTCACGGGGGCGATTGAGACTCCGGATCGTGCGGTGAACGCTGCGGAGAACGCTGAGGGCGCTCGAGCGCTCAGGGCCCACGGGTGGCAGCCCGATATCTATCAGGCCGAGCGGGAGGCGATACCGGCCTGGTTTCAAACCCACTTCGACTCCACCGATCCCGAGATGGTTGCGCTGTGGCTGGATGGTGAGGCCGACTGGGACGTTTGGTCTCACCTGTCGGCGATCACAGTCCCGGTCCAGTTCTTTGTAGGCGAGCTCGAAGATCCCGAACACCTGAACGACCGCGCGGCCGAACTGTTGCGCTACGCGAGTGTGTGCCGACTCGAAGGGCTGGACCATCTGGGCGCGTTCATTCGGTCGGATCTAGCGATCCCGGTTGCGCTGGAGTTCCTTGCACGCGTGCCAACTCACTAGGCCCGCGGGCCTTTCACTTTTCTCGAACTGAATCAGCGTTCGAACGGCGGGAGAACGACCGTAAACACAGCCCCTCGCCGATTGCCTTCATAAACCAGCTGGCCTTGATGCCAGCGTAGCTGTAGCTCCCATATGAGTTGATCCGGCGGTTCCGCAGAACGTCTCCCGCAGCGGCGAGCACAACCTGGACAGCTGCGGTGTTGTGGAGCAGACTCGTGAGCGATGATGAGCACGAGCGAAGCGTTGGGAGATGCTCGTACGGTAATCCTGGGGATGGTCGCTGTAGTGTTGACTGCCTGCAGCTCAACAGCGGCCAGCCCTACCGCAGCACCGAGCATGGCAACCCCGACAGCCAGTGTCTCTCCCAGCCCGGACGCGCAGGTCGTCCAGTACCGCCATTTGATCGATGTCGACGTGAACTCAATCAACTTCGCTGTGTACCGGTTGCCGTGCAATAGCCGTCAAACATGCACCGCTCAGCTCAAGCAGGTCGAGACTGCGACGGAGGCCCTATTGAGCGACCTCACCAATGCGGTCGTCCCCCCGGGAGTCGGTCCGACAGTCGAGCCCCTCAAGTCTGCCGCCCAACAGTTCGAAGAACAGGTCGACGACGACCTCGTCGCCGTGCAGCAGCCAAACAGCAACTACACAGCCGCAAGCCCGACGGTCGGCGACCTGTTCCTGGCCACGGCCACCTTCGATTGTTGGCCCTCGAAGCCAGTCAATTACGGTGGGGAAGGCGGTTATTCCTGTTCATGAGGGTGTAACGAGTCGTGCGCCCGGAGGCCCGACCAAAGGGCGCGTATATGTCAGTCGGAATATGGCGGCAGGACGACCGTGAAGACCGCACCCCGTCGCGTTCCTTCAAACAAAAGTTCGCCCTGATGCTCACGCACTATCCCGTAGGACATGAACAAACCCAGTCCGGTGCCCGTCTCTTTGGTGGTGAAGTGCGGTTCGAAAAGATGGTGGCGATTGTCGTCGGCGACGCCTGGCCCGTTGTCCGCTACGCTGAAGAAGGGCCATCCGTTGTTGCGCCGGCCGGTTGTCAACTCAACATGTCCGTGCGCCGGCGCGGCGTCAATCGCATTGTTGATGAGGTTGGTGATGACTTCCCGCAGCAGTAACGGATCCGCCTTTACCTTGACCGCCTCAGGCGATTCGCGTAACCCAAGTTCCACCTCTTTCGATCTTGCCCTCGGTCGCGCCATGCCCAAAGCCCGGCTTACGAGCTCATTCAGCTCGATTGGCTCTGGCGCGTAGCTGACGCGTGGAGTGGCGCCCTGGGAGAGAGTGCGTAGAACCGTCACCGCGTCGTTGGCGGCGGCCGTAGCCGTTTCTATTGCCTCCCGGTCGACCGGGTCGAGTCGGCGGGGATCGACTTCCTTGAGGTACCCGACGGCGGTCGCCATATGGTTCCGCAGGTTGTGGACGACCCCCTCGACCGCGCGGCTGTGAAAGAGGTGGCGATCCGCATCAGAAAGCTCTGACTCGAGAACCTGCCGGATACGTCGACCGGCAATCGTGTCGGTCAGGGCCAGGGCAAGCACGAAGACAATGGTCGCTAGCAAATAACCGAGGAGCGAACCGTCGAGGACGTAACTGGTCAGCAATGCCGCAAGCGCGAAGTATGCGTAAGCCGCGTAAAACGCGGGGGTGAAGTTGTGCCTGACT
>VBHJ01000087.1 GCA_005887685.1 Chloroflexota bacterium
AGGAAGGCGCGGCGCGCGCCGGCCGCTCGCTTGACGATTTTCGGATCTGCCCCTCGGTCAACGTGATGATCGGCGACGACATCGAGAGCGCGCGGAACGCCATGCGTCCGATCCTCGCCTTGTACGTCGGCGGCATGGGATCGCGGGAGCAGAATTTCTACAACCGGCTGGTTTCCAGCTACGGGTTCGAGAGCGCGGCCCGGGAGGTGCAGGAGCTGT
>VBHJ01000088.1 GCA_005887685.1 Chloroflexota bacterium
TTTCGCGACGCCGGCGTCGAGACGCTGATCGTGTGGCCGATCATGCCCGACCAGGACGAGCGGAAACAGCAGATGCGCCTCATCGCGGAGCTGGCGAACGAAGTCGGGGCGTGATGAGCGCCAACCAGCCGCCGCCGCTTGTCGACTACAACCTCTTCGAGTCGGACCCGCCGCTGCGCGAGGCCCTCGAACGCGAGGGTGCGTCGTGGGCGCACGACCTGGTCCACGACCTCGGATCGCTGGCCGGCACCCAGCAGGCGATCGATTGGGGATTCCAGGCCAACGCCAATCCACCCCGGCTGCGCACCCACAACCGCTTCGGCGACCGCATCGACGAGGTCGAGTTCCACCCCGCGTGGGACGAGCTCATGAAGGTCGCGATCGGCCACGGCCTGCACGCGCTGCCCTGGCGAGAGCCCAGAGCGGGCGCGCACGCCGCGCGCGCGGCGGCGTTCTATATCTGGTCGCAGGTCGAGGGGGGCCACGGCTGTCCTGTCTCCATGACCTACGCGGCGGTACCGACCCTACGCGCTGAGCCGGCGCTCGCCGCCGAGTGGGAGCCTCTCGCCACGACTCTCGATTACGACCCGGGGCTCAGGCCTCCAAAGTCAAAAGCCGGCGTGCTCTTCGGCATGGCGATGACCGAGCGCCAGGGCGGCTCTGACGTTCGCGCCAACACCACCCGCGCGGTTCCGGCGGGCAGCGATGGCGCATACCTGCTAACCGGTCAGAAGTGGTTTTGCTCCGCGCCCATGTGCGACGCGTTTCTCGTCCTGGCGCAGGCGCCCGGCGGGCTTTCATGCTTCCTGCTCTCGCGCGTCCTGCCCGACGGAACGCGTAACGCGTTTCACATCCAGCGCCTCAAGGACAAGCTGGGCAATCGGTCCAACGCGTCATCGGAGATCGAGCTCGACAACGCGTGGGCCGTGATGGTCGGCGAAGAGGGGAAGGGAGTCAGGACGATCATCGAGATGGTCAATCACACGCGCCTCGATTGCGTGATCGGATCCGCGTCGCTCATGCGTCAGGCCGTCGCGCAAGCGACCCATCACACGGCGCACCGCAGCGCGTTTGGAAGGTTGCTCAGCGAGCAGCCGCTGATGGTCAACGTGCTCGCGGACCTTGCCGTCGAATCCGAGGCGACCACCATCCTCATGATGCGGCTCGCAGGCGCCTTCGACCGCGCAAGAGATCCCGCCGAATCCCATTTCCGGCGCATCGGTGTCGCCATCGGGAAGTACTGGACGTGCAAGCGCGCCATCGCCGTCGTTGCAGAGGCGCTCGAATGTCATGGCGGAAACGGCTACGTCGAGGAATCGATTCTTCCGCGTCTGTATCGCGAAGCCCCACTCAACTCGATCTGGGAAGGCTCTGGCAACGTCAACGCGCTCGACGTCTTGCGCGCCATGCAGCGCGAACCGGAAACGATCGTCGCGTATCTTGCCGAGGTCGAGTTGGCGCGAGGCTTCGATTCCCGTCTGGACCATGCGATCGACGTGTTGAAAGTTTCGCTCGCCAATCCGGATGAGTTGGAGTCCCGGGCTCGCCGCCTGGTCGAACAAATGGCCGTCGTGCTGGAGGGTTCGCTTCTGCTTCGGCATGGCGATCCCGCCGTAGCGAAAATTTTCTGCTCATCACGCGTGGCTGGCGAACGGGGACAGGCGTTCGGTACGCTTGAGCCAGGGGCCGACCTCAAATCGGTGATCGCGCGCCACCGTCCGCGTTTGTAACTAGGAGGGATGATCCAAGAAGCCCAAGAGATAACCCGTGTCTGGGATCGTGCGCCTGTAGCACAGGTACCGCCAGGCGAATTAATCCTGGTTACCGACTTCGATGGCACCCTGGCGGACATCGTCCAGGATCCAGCGAGGACCCGAGCTCGGCCGGACGCCCTCGAGGCCCTGCAAGAGCTCGTCGCTCTGCTGGCCGACGTGATCGTGTTGAGCAGCCGGCCGCCGGCGCAGCTCGAGACGCTGATGCCGATAGACGGGGTGAGGCTGATCGGAGACAGCGGGCTGGTAATCCCGCGGCACGCCCAGAAAGAGGCGCTCGACCGGTTCAATGCCGAGGCCGCGAGGCTGCTCGAGCCGATCCCGGGCGCGTGGCTCGAGGTGAAGCCGGCCAGCACCGCGATTCATTTCCGGAACACGAACAAGAGCGGCGTAGAGATGCTCGAGCTGCTGCGGCCGGCGCTCGACGGCGCAAGGTTGGCGGCATATCTCGGCCGCAAGGTCATCGAGGTGCACGCGCCGAAGGCGGGGAAGGGCAGCGCGCTGGCTCACCTGATCCCGAGTGAAGACCCTGGCGGGGTCGTGTGTTTCGGCGATGACGAAAACGACCGCTCGATGTTCGAGTACATCGGTCAGCTCGACATCCCGCACATGTGCGTCGGCGTCTGGTCGCCCGAAGCGCCGGAGGACCTGTTCGATCGATGCGACCTTGTCGTGCCAGGACCGGAGGGGGCAACTGCTGTCCTGCGCGAAATAGTGGAGTGGGCTAAGCAGGCGTACTGAGGTCGCGCAGGTCCTGCACCTGGTTGCTGATCCAGCGCGCGATGTCATTCGTGCGCACGACCTCGCGAGCTCGCTCGTTCATGGCCCGCCGGTCTTCCAGCGCCATCGTCAGTCCCATGTGGAGCGCCGCCGCGGTCGCCTCGACATCGAAAGGATTGACTGAAAGCACGTTGCCTCGCAGCTCCTCATATGCTCCGGCGTTTTCCGAAAGCACGATGACACCGTTGGTCTGATTGACGAGCGCGCCCTCTTTCGCGACAAGATTCAATCCGTCGTAGACCGGGTTCACCAGGAGCACGTCGAAGTTCTTCAACGCGGCAATCGCCTTGCGCTCGCTCTCTGCGACCTCGAGCCGGATGGGCTGCCACTCCGCCGTGCCGAGCTCGCTGTTGATGCGGGCCGCCGTCTGCCGGATCTGGCGCAGGTAGCGCACGTACGCGGAAACGTCCTGCCGAGACGGTTGCAGAAACGCCCAGAACTGGACCTGGCCGCGAAGCTCGGGGTGATAGCGCAGCAGCTTCTCGTAAGCAATGAATCCGCGAACGATGTTCTTCGAGGGATCCGAGCGATCGATGCGCGCGATGAGGTGCGGAGGTCGCCAGGTCGCAATGTCGTCCTCCTGTCGCTTGACCCCGCGCGATGTGGCGAGGCGCATCGTCGCGTTGACGTCGACCGAGATCGGATAGTGGCGCGCGTAGACGACCCGCCCACCAGACACGACGGCGCGCTCATGCTCATCGACCTGCAGACCGAGGTTCTCCTCGCACGTCAAGAGGAAGTTGCGGACGTCGAGGCTGGACTGGAAACCGATGATGTCGCATCCGAGCAGGCCCTCGAGGATCGGGTCCCGCATGTGCTTGGGCAGAACCTTCCAGTACTGGGGCGTTGGCCACGGAACGTGGATGAAGTGCTGGATCAGGGCCCGAGGGAGCGCCGCACGCAGGAGTCGAGGCACCAGGTACAGCTGGTAGTCGTGGACGAGCACCATCGGCGGATCGGCGGAGGTGTGAGCGAGCTCAATCACCTTTTCGGCCATCAGCATGTTCACGCGGACGTAGCCGTCGGTCCATGCCTGGTGGATCCGATCGTCGATGACGGGCTCGTTGCCGAGGTCCCAGAGATAGTGCTGGATGAACCAGAGCACAGGGTTGGCGATCACCGAGTAGTACCGGTCGTACTCTTCGCGCGAGGGGGCCGCGTAGTACAGGCGGCCTTTGCCGCGCGCGAGCCGGACCTGGAGGCCATCGCTCGAGCTTTCGGCCTGCTTGCGCTCGACGTCGTTGCGCGCGCAGGCCACCCAGTCGGCGGCGGTCGCCTCGGCCAGCGTCAGGAGCGCGGTCACGACACCTCCGGCGCCGCGCTTGAACGTGCCGTCCTCGCGCGAGTCTTGCGGCCCGCGATTGCTGACCAGGATCGCGTGGCGGCCCGGCAGCGTGCGAGCCACGTAGCCTCGGAGGCTACTGTCCGTGTTGAAAATCCTCCTCCCCATTGATGGGGAGGTGGCCTGAAAGGCCGGAGGGGCCGATGAGACTGCCGGCAATGAGTCGCCAGCGGTCGATCGGCACCTCGCGAACGCGCACGCCGGCGGCACGCGATACGGCGTTCGCCAGGGCGGCCGTGCCCGGGATGGCCGGGGGTTCGCCGACGCCCTTGGCGCCGAGCGGTCCCACCGGTGAGGGCACCTCGATCAGCCGCACGTCGATCGTGGGGATCTGGTCGACGGCGGGAAGCTCGTAGTCCAGGAACGACCCCGTCCGCAGTTGGCCGACGCCGTCGTACACGAGCTGCTCGCCAAGCGCGCGGCCAAGCGATTGTGTCGCCCCACCGTGGATCTGGCCTTCCACCTCCGGTGGGTTGATGGCGTGGCCGACGTCCTGGATCGCGGCGTAGCCGGTGAGCTGGAAGGCGCCCGTCTCGCGGTCCAGGCGCACCCGCGCGATGTGGACCGTGAACATCGGCGATGCCGACTGAACGGCTGAGCGCCCGGTAGCGTGGACCGGTTTGTGGTGGCCCATGAACTCGGTGCTCAGCCGGATCAGGTGGGTGATCTCCACAGACCGGCTCGGCGCGCCTTTGACGGCGACCCGTCCGTCGATGATGTCCAGGTCCTCAGGCGCCGCCTCCAGCTCCTCGGTTGCGATCTCGAGCAGCTGGCGCCGCGCCTCCCTGGCCGCCTCGTAGACGGCGCCGCCCACGCTGTAGGTGACCTGGCTTCCGCTCGATGACGGGCCGTACGGCGAGCTGACCGTATCCCCGCCCTGGACTCGCACCCGCTCCGGCTCGACACCGAACGCCTCGGCGGCGATCATGGCCAGCCCGGTGGCGGTCCCGCTGATGTCCGGCGACCCGACCATGACCGTCACCGTTCCGTCCGGCTCGACCCGGCATCCCGCCGCCGACGGCGTGCGGGCGCCACCCCAGGCGCCGAGCGCGACGCCTACAGCCTCCCCCTCGCCCAGCGGTGTGGTGTACAGCGGATGGCTCCGTGCCTCCTCCAGGACCTCGATCGAGGCGACCCGCGGCCACCGCTGACCGTCGGCGGTGAGGTCGCCTTCACGCGACACGTTGCGCAGCCGGAGCTCGATGGGATCCATGCCGAGCTTCGCGGCCAGCTCGTCCATCGCCGACTCGAGGGCGAAGAACGCCTGCGTCGCGCCCGGAGCCCGGTAGGCGTCGACGGGGGTCTTGTTGGTCGAGATCTCCAGCCCGCGCAGGTCAAAGTTCGGGATCCGGTAGGTGCCACCCAGGAAGCTTGCTGTCAGGCCCGCGTGCCAGCCCGCGCCGGCGCCGTTGTCGTAGTGGAAACGAGCGCGGAGTGCCAGCAGGGTGCCGTCGCGACTCGCGCCCAGCTCAAGGTCGAAGCTCGCCCCGGGCGCGGGGTGTCCGACCACGAATTCCTGGGAGCGGTGGAGGGCCAGGCGCACGGGATGGCGCACACGAAGCGCGAGGAGCACCAGCAGGGGCTCCAGGAGCTCGATCTTGCCGCCGAAGCCTCCGCCGACCGGCATAGGGACGACCCGCACCTTGTGCGGCGGCAGCCCGGCCATCGCGGCCACCGTGTCGCGGACGACGAACGGTCCCTGCGTGGGCGACCACACCGTGACGCCACCTTCAGGCTCGGGCCGGA
>VBHJ01000089.1 GCA_005887685.1 Chloroflexota bacterium
TGCGCTCCCGCCATTCGGTACGTCGCCTTGACGACGACCTCGGACTGCTTCAGCGCGGCATCTGCGTCGCCGCGCTTCATGTGCGCCACGCCGCTCACGTTGCGCGGCCGTTCCTCCGGCGCGTCGTCGGCTGCGGCCGACGCGCCATGCAGCGAGGCGTCCTCGTCGCTTGCGCCCTCTTCCTCTTCGAGGACGAGCGCCGACTGCTCGCCCATCGCCGCGGAGGCGTCGATGACCGGCGGAGATT
>VBHJ01000090.1 GCA_005887685.1 Chloroflexota bacterium
ATGCCGGTGGCCGTACCCGCGACTCGGTCCACGCGGTTGTCGGCGTACCAATCTTCCGCGTTGACGAACCAGCCCGACAGCGGCTCCTCGCCGCGCAGGTATGTCTTGGACAGCGGCGGCCGGCCGAAAGGCGGGGTGGGCTCGTGACCGATCAGGACAATCGGGCCGTCGTAACCCTCCTCGCGGAAGGTCTTCGCGGCGACGCCACCTGCCATTCCCGACCCGAGGATGACGATCCCAGTCTCCGGCACCTGCACTGCAGCAACCATCTTGCCCGACCCATCCGCCTCGACCCGGATGCCTTCTCGGTGGGTGGTAGATTTGACTAGTTTTGGCGAGGAACAGCGGGCCCAAAACGGCGCCCGTCGTGCAGAACAGCTGGCTCACCCTGGGTGAGGCCAGCACCACCCTTGGGGTGACCGCCAACACGCTCCGCCGCTGGGCCGATCGCGGCCAGATTCCCTCCTTCGTCACGCCGGGCGGCCATCGGCGCTTTCTCGTCACCGCCGTCCAGGCGCTGGTCCCCGCGGCGCGAACCCGCCGCCCGGCCCTGTCCGCGATGGGCGCCTCGCCCGACCGGATGGCCCGCGCGTACAGGCGGGCGCGCCCGATCACCCGGACCGACGAGCACGCAGGCTGGCTGGCCGCGCTCTCCGATGCCGAAAGGAGCTGGTTCCGCGATCAGGGAACACGGCTCGTCGGCGACCTCCTGGCCCACCTCGACGCCGGCCGCGGCGAGGCGGCTGCCCTGCTTGCGTCAGCCGAGCGGCGCGCCGGCGAATACGGCGCGGAGTCGGCCCGGCTGGGGGCATCGTTGAGCGACACGGTCGAGGGATTCCTACGTTTTCGCAAACCGTTCGTCGACGAGCTCGCGGTCGTTGCTCGCCGCCGGCGTCTCGATACCCGTGAGGCAACCACCCTGCTGGCCGACGCCGAGTCCGC
>VBHJ01000091.1 GCA_005887685.1 Chloroflexota bacterium
CGACGTGCCACCGCACCGAGCTGTACGGATTCGGCGTCGCGCCGGAGATGGCTGATGTCCGCATGCTGTCGGGCCGAGACGCCATCGCGCACCTGTTGCGAGTTTCGTCCGGGCTCGAGAGCGTCATCGTCGGCGAGGACGAGGTGCTGCATCAGGTCCGCGAAGCGCTCAGGGTAGCGCGCTCGAAGCAGGCTCTGGACGGGCGCCTCAGCCGGCTCTTCGAGACAGCGATCGCAACCGGGCGCAAGGCAAGGTCCGGAAGAACCGAATCGAGCGGCAACCTCGCGCAGAGCGCTATGGCGTGGCTGCGGGAAAGTGCGAACGTATCGGGCCGGTTGATCGTGGTTGCCGGAGCCGGACGCATGGGCACCGCCCTGGCGCATTCGGCGGCGGTCGCCGGTGCGGTAGTCATCGTCGCCAGCCGCGATGCCAATCGCGCGGCACGCCTTGCGCGCGTTTACTCGGGCCGGGGCGTCGACCTTCGCACGGGAGCCGAGCTGACCGGCGGATCCGCCGGTGTCGCCGTCGCCCTCGGCGGGCCATGGACCGAGCTCGAGCCGATGGCCGGATCCGACCTGCCTCCCATTGCGGACATATCGGCGCCTCAGGCGGTGCCGGACGCGGTCCGCAGACGCATGAACGGGGGCTTTCTCGGCATCGACGATCTGTACCGCCGGAGCGAGCCGCTGCCGGGTGCATATATAAAGGACGCGGGAGCGCTCGTGGCCGCGGGGACGGCCGAATACGGCGCCTGGTTGGAGCGCGCGTCGTGAGGATCCGGCTCGGCACGCGCGGGTCGGCGCTGGCGCTGGCCCAGAGCGACTGGTTTGCCGAACGTCTTCGTGCGGCTGGGCACGAGGTCGAGCTCGTGCGGATCGTCACCGAGGGCGACGCCCGTCCGATCGACACAGAACCGGGTGAGGGCATCTTCGTCGCCGCGATCGCCGGCGCGCTGATGCGTCACGAGATCGACGTCGCGGTGCACAGCGCGAAGGACGTTCCGCTGGAAGAAGAGCCGGACCTCGTCATCGCCGCGTACCCGGAGCGGGCCGATCCCCGTGACGCGCTGGTCACGAGGTCGGGATCCCAGTCGCTCGCGACTCTGCCGGCGCACGCCACCGTGGGGACCGACAGCCCGCGGCGCGCCGGTTTTCTGCGTGCCGCGCGTCCCGATCTGCGCGTTGTGCCGCTGCACGGCAACGTCGACACACGCTTGCGACGTCTCGACGCGGGGGAGGTCGATTCTCTGGTCATCGCATGCGCCGGGCTCGATCGCCTGGGTCGCGGTAATCGCATCGACCAGCGGCTCGAAGCAGCGCTTGTCACGCCCGCGCCGGCGCAGGGGGCGCTCGCGATCCAGGTCCGCCGATCCGACCAGACACTCCTCCATGTCGTGTCGGCCCACGACAATCCCGAGATCCGTCACGAGGTCGAGGCCGAGCGTCGTGTCCTTTCGGCGACCGGCGGCACGTGTCGCGCGCCGGTCGGCGCGCTGGCGTCGGTCGCTGGGGATCGTTTCTCGATGGTTGTCGGCGGCGTCAACAGCGACGGCTCGGACCTGAGGGTCGAAACGCTTGAAGGCAGTCTCTCCGACGCGATCGCGCTGGCGGATGCCGCGGGGCGGAGGCTTGCCGGCGCGGTGATGCTTCGATGACCGTCGTCCTGGTGACGAGACCTGCGGGCGCCGAGGATCCGCTGGTGGCCGAGCTCGAATCCCGCGGCTACCGCGTGAGCGCGGTGCCCACGGTGGCGACTCGGGCGATGCATGTGCATTGGCCGGACCTGCGTCAGTTCGACTGGATCGTCGTCACCAGCGCGGCCGGTGTGGAGGCGCTGCCGGAGATACCGGCCGGGCCCCGATGGGCCGCGGTGGGCGAGTCCACGGCGAGAGCGCTGGGCGCGAAGGGAGCCGAGGCCGACTTCGTTCCGGCCGTGGCCAGCGGCGCCACGCTCGCCGAAGAGCTGCCGGATCCGGCAGGTTTGCGCGTGTTGCTCGTCCGGGCCTCGCGGGCCGATGCCGACCTGCCAGCGATTCTGCGCCAGCGCGGCGCGACCGTCGAGGAGATCACCGCGTACGAGACGATCGAAGGTCCGGACGAGTCGGCCCCAGACCTGCATGCCGCGCTGGCGCAGCCGGGCGTCGCGGCGGTCGTGTTCGCCTCCGGCTCCGCGGTGCGCGGATTCGTCGCACTGGGCGGTCCCACCGCGTTGCCCGCGATCACCATCGGGCCGCGCACGACCGACGTCGCGCGCGAGGCGGGATTCACTGTGGTTGCGGAAGCCGCTGAGCCTGGCGCCCGGCAGCTGGCTGATGCGGTGGCGCGAGCGATTCCAATCGAGGTGGGTAGAGATGCGTGAGCTGGTTTCCAGAACCGCGGTCACCACGCCTGGTGCCGATCGACCGCGGCGCCTGAGAGCAAATCCCGCCCTACGGGCGCTCGTGCGCGAAACCCGCGTCGACCCATCCCAGCTGATCGCGCCGATGTTCGTGATCAACGGGCGCGACCAGCGCCATGAGATTCCATCGTTGAAGGGACACTTCCGGATGACGCCCGACCTTGCCCTGCGTGAGGCGCATCGGCTGGCGGACCTCGGTGTCGGCGGCGTGCTGCTTTTCGGCATTCCCCAGTCCAAGGATCCCGAGGGCTCGGGCGCCGACGATCCACGCGGCCCGGTGCCGGAGACCCTGCGCCTGCTGCGCAGCGAAGGGCTGCCGCTCGCACTCGCGGCTGACGTGTGCCTGTGCGAGTACACGTCTCATGGCCACTGCGGAATTCTCGATAGAGAAAAAATCGACAACGACAGCTCGCTGCCCCGATTGGCGGCCGCCGCCATCGTCTACGCCGAAGCCGGCGCGGATCTCGTCGGCCCGAGCGCGATGATGGACGGCCAGGTGGCGGCGCTGCGTTCCGGGCTGGACGCCGCCGGTCTGCTCGACACCGCGATCATCGCCTACGCGTCCAAGCAGGCCTCCAGCCTCTATGGACCATTTCGCGAGGCGGCGGGATCCGCGCCCAGCTTCGGCGATCGCAAGTCGTACCAGATGGACCCCGCCAACGCGCACGAAGCGATGCGCGAGATGGAGCTGGACGCCGCCGAGGGCGCCGACATCCTGATGGTGAAGCCCGCGATAACCTCGCTCGACCTCCTTGCGCGCGCGCGAGACCGCTTTGATCTGCCTCTCGCCGCGTACCAGGTCAGCGGTGAGGCCGCGATGATCGAGGCCGCCGCGGAGCGGGGATGGGTGGACCGGCGGGGCGCGGTGCTCGAGTCGCTCACCGCGATCGTTCGGGCGGGCGCCGGAATCGTCATCACCTACTTCGCCGCCGACGCCGCGAGCTGGTTGGGTGAGAGCAGATGAGTCAGAGTCTTTGCGTCCACGCCCTCGCCCTCGGGCTCGACCCGGCGTGGAGGCGCCTGGGCCGCGATGAGCGCTGTCGCTCGGCGGAGGAATTCTCCGCCGCCGTGACAGCCGAATCGGAAGTCACCACGTTCACCTACTCGACGATCGGCCTCCAGGCCGGCGTGGACGTGCTGCTGTGGAGCCTGTCGCCATCCCTGGACGCGCTGGAGGAAAAGAGCGCCCGCGCCCTGCGGTCGGGCATGGGCGCATGGATGACGCCGCGTCACAGCTTTCTCGGAATCATCAAGCCGTCCCAGTACGTCAAGCGCCCGACGCCTCAGGAGCAATCCCTTTTCAGCGGCGAGCGATCGCGTTACCTGATCGTCTATCCGTTCACCAAGAGCACCGACTGGTACCTGCTACCGCAGGACGAGCGCCAGAAAGTGATGAACGAGCACATGAAGGTCGGGCACCGCTACCAGCAGGTGCGCCAGCTGCTGGCCAGCTCGTTCGGCGTCGATGACATGGATTTCCTCGTCGCCTACGAAACCGATGACCTGCCGGCGTTCGGCGAGCTGGTGCGCGAGCTGCGCGGCACCGAGAGCCGCCGGTCGACGATTCGCGACACGCCCATCCTCACCGGCATCCACCGGCCGATCGACGAGATAACCCGTCTCCTGGGCGCCGAATGACCGTCGCCGCAAGCCTCGACTGGCGCGAGCGCGCCGCCAGGCTTTTTCCCGGCGGGGTGAACAGTCCGGTCCGGGCCTACCGGGCGGTTGGCGGCGAGCCACCTCTATTGCTCCGCGGCAAGGGTCCCTACGTCTGGGACGAGCCAGGCCGGCGGTACATCGACTACGTCGGCGCCTTCGGCCCGCTTCTGCTCGGTCACGGAAACGCCGCGGTCGCGGAGGCGATCGCGACGGCGGCCGTCATGGGTGGCCCGTTTGGCGTGACAGGCCCTGGCGAGGTCCGCCTGGCCGAGATGATCCGAGCCCGGATGCCTTCCGTCGAGCGGCTCAGGTTCGTCAACAGCGGGACTGAGGCCGCGATGAGCGCCCTTCGTGTCGCGCGGGCGGCGACAGGGAGGGAGCTCATCGTCAAGTTCGAGGGCGGATATCACGGGCACGCCGACTCGCTGCTGGTCGAGGCGGGTTCGGGCGCGGCGACGCTCTCGATACCGGGCAGCGCCGGCGTGGCGCAGGCGGTGGCGGCGCAAACGCTGGTCGCGATCTACAACGACCTGGCTTCCGTCGAGGCGCTGCTCGAGTCGCATCCCCGCGAGGTCGCCGCCGTGATCGTCGAACCGGTCGCGGCCAACATGGGAGTGGTTGCGCCGCTCGGCGGGTTCCTCTCGGGGCTTCGCGAGCTGACCGAGCGGGATGGTGCGCTGCTGATCTTCGACGAGGTGATCACGGGCTTCCGCGTTGCACCGGGTGGGGCGCAGGAGCTTTACGGCGTGCAGCCGGACCTGACCGTCCTGGGCAAGATCATCGGCGGCGGACTGCCCGTCGGAGCTTACGGCGGACGGGGCGAGCTGATGGACCTTGTCGCTCCGTCGGGCCCCGTGTACCAGGCAGGCACGCTGTCGGGACATCCGGTGGTGATGGCAGCGGGTGAGGCGACCCTGGAGCAGCTCACACCCGATGTCTACGCGAAGATCGACCAGCAGTCAGCGCGGCTGGAAGCGGGACTTCAGATGAATGGCGCGTCCGTTGCGCGCGTCGGTTCGCTCCTGACCGTATTCTTCCGCGGGCAGCCGCCGAGGAACTTCAGTGAAGCGAAGACCTCGGACGCGACAGCGTTCGCGCGCTTCTTCCATTCGATGCTGGATGCCGGCGTCCTTCTGCCGCCATCGCAATTCGAGGCGTGGTTCGTCTCGGCCGCGCACGACAGCCCGGTGATCGACGCGACGCTGGAGGCGGCTGGAAGATGAGCCGCTTTCTCGATGCGGCGCGCCGTCGATCGGTCGACGTCACGCCGATCTGGTTGATGCGCCAGGCCGGTCGTTCGCTACCCGAGTATCGCAAGCTCCGCGAGCGGTGGACGCTGGCTGAGATCGTCGCCCAACCTGAGCTCTGCGCCGAGGTGACGCTCCAGCCCGTTCGCCGGCTGGGTGTTGACG